>JAGWZH010000141.1 GCA_018971945.1 Alphaproteobacteria bacterium
CGTTGGGCAAGCTCGCCGCGGAAGACCCCTCATTCCGGGTGTCCACCGATCCGGAGAGCGGCCAGACCATCCTCAAGGGCATGGGTGAACTGCACCTTGACATCAAGGTCGATATTTTGCGTCGGACCTACAAAGTCGACGCCAATGTCGGCGCCCCGCAAGTGGCCTACCGCGAAAAACTTGGGAAAGCCGCGACCATCGACTACACCCACAAGAAGCAAACCGGCGGCACTGGGCAGTTCGCCCGGGTCAAAATCGATTTCGCCCCAGGCGAGCCTGGATCGGGTTTCGTGTTCGAGAGCGCCATCGTGGGTGGGGCGATTCCGAAGGAGTTCATCCCCGGCGTCGTCAAGGGCCTCGAATCGTCAAAGGAGAATGGCCTCCTCGCCGGCTTCCCGATGATCGACGTGAAGGCCACGCTTCTTGACGGCGCGTTCCATGATGTTGACTCCAGCGTGCTCGCCTTCGAAATCGCCGCCCGCGCCGCTTTCAAGGAACTCAAAGAGAAAGGCGATCCGCGCCTGCTCGAGCCCATGATGAAAGTGGAAGTCGTCAGCCCGGAAGAATATGTCGGCTCCTGCATCGGCGATCTCAATAGCCGCCGCGGCATGATCCAGGGCCAGGACATGCGCGGCAACGCCACGGTGATCAACGCCATTGTGCCCTTGGCCAATATGTTCGGCTATGTGAACACCTTGCGGTCCTTCTCGCAGGGCCGCGCCAGCTTCACCATGCAGTTTAGTCACTATGAAGAAGTGCCGCGCGCTGTGAGCCAGGAAGTCTTGGCCAAGCTGCGCGCCTAAGAACAAACAAGAAAGGAGCTTTGGCCATGGCCAAGGAAAAATTCGAGCGGACCAAGCCGCACTGCAATATCGGCACGATCGGCCACGTGGACCACGGCAAGACGACGCTGACGGCGGCGATCACGATGACGCTGGCCAAGCAGGGCAAGGCCAAGGCGATGGCCTATGCGGATATCGACGCGGCTCCTGAAGAGAAGGCGCGGGGCATTACGATCAACACCGCCCACGTGGAATATGAGACCGACCAGCGTCACTACGCCCACGTGGACTGCCCGGGCCACGCCGATTACGTGAAGAATATGATCACCGGCGCAGCCCAGATGGACGGGGCGATCCTGGTGGTGTCGGCGGCGGACGGTCCGATGCCTCAGACCCGGGAGCATATTCTGCTCGCCCGCCAGGTCGGGGTGCCGGCTCTTGTGGTGTTCATGAACAAGGTCGACATGGTCGACGACGCAGAGCTTCTCGAGCTGGTCGAGATGGAAGTGCGCGAGCTTTTGTCGTCTTACCAGTTTCCCGGCGACGACATCCCGATTGTGAAGGGTTCGGCGCTTGCCGCCGTCGAAGGCCGTGATCCCGAGATCGGGGAGAATGCGATCCTTGAGCTGATGAGCAAGGTGGACAGCTATATTCCGCAGCCTGATCGCCCCATTGATCAGCCCTTCCTGATGCCCATCGAAGATGTGTTCTCGATCTCTGGCCGTGGGACTGTGGTCACCGGCCGGGTGGAGAAGGGCGTGGTGAAGGTGGGCGAGGAAGTCGAGATCGTCGGCATCCGCGCCACCCAGAAGACCACGGTCACTGGCGTGGAGATGTTCCGGAAATTGCTGGACAGCGGGCAAGCCGGGGACAATATCGGCGCGCTTCTGCGCGGCATCGACCGGGAAGGCGTGGAGCGTGGCCAGGTGCTCTGCAAGCCCGGTTCGATCAAGCCGCACAAGAAGTTTGAAGCGGAAGCCTATATTCTGACCAAGGAAGAGGGCGGCCGCCACACGCCGTTTTTCACGAATTATCGGCCGCAATTCTATTTCCGGACGACAGATGTGACCGGCATCTGCAACCTTCCGGAAGGGGTCGAGATGGTGATGCCCGGCGACAATATTAAGATTGTTGTTGAGTTGATCACGCCAATCGCCATGGACCAGGGCCTCCGCTTCGCCATTCGCGAGGGCGGCCGGACCGTCGGCGCCGGGGTTGTCGCCAAAATCATCGAATAGGGCCCTCAAGCCCTGCCGCCAGAGGCGGAGGCCTTGCTGCCTCCGACACCGGATAAAGATGCGCCGCCGAGGATCGCCTCGGCGGCGTGTTGGTAAGCGCTTTCGCGTGTCTTCGGGGCCCCTGCGAGGACGGCGGATCCGGGGCAAGGCTTGGGTTGCGGCGCGCTTGGGGCGCGCCAAGCCGATGACGCGGCGAGGGCGCGCAATCGCCGGCTGGCAAGCCTTGGAGGGGTTTCCATATCTCCTTGATCCCCTCGATCGCGCATGCGCCAGTCTCGCCGTCCGGGAGAGGCTTTCCTGCACTCTGGAGCCATCATGGGAGCCTCTTGGCGGCAGGGGGCTCTGGGCCTGGGCCCCCATCAGGCGCCCGGCTGACGCGCACCTGAGCAAGCGCCTCCGCTCGCCCTATGGGAACGCCGCAGCCGCACCGAGCCAGATAGAGAAGCAGACGCGTCCCTCAGAGCCGCCTCAGGCCAGGCGGCGGCCATTCGTCTGCGGCGCCGCCTACAAACGCGGGGGGAGCGGTCATCGTCGCTGAGGCTTGGTCGATTTTGCGAAGGCGAGATTGTGCGAGGGCGCGATCTGGCTTGACGGGATCTGGATCGCGGCGGCGATCGCCTCAGCACCTCTCGCGTCCGAGCCTTGCACCCGCCCAATGGCTGATAAATTTCGCATGCGGCTTGCATCCAACGCCCCAGGCTCACCGCATCTCGCCTTCAAACAGCATGGGAGGTTGAACGCGATGGAACGGCTAGCGGTCATTGGCGGATTGATTGTTGCCGCTGCGTTCGCTCTCGGCGCTCTGAACCCTTCGGTTTGGGACAATGTGCGCATCGAAGTGTCTGGGGATTACGATTGGGACGAAATTGAGCCGGTTCCGGCCGGTGAGATCTTCACCCTTCAAGAAGCGGCGTTCGCCGGAGAACGGCTCGTGGTGACCGATGCCGCGTTGCGGGTCGAGATCATCCCCGAAGACCGGGCCGATTTCGCCGTGGCGATCGACAACGCAGGACCGCTCGCCACGCCGATTGTGACGGCGGCCGGAGGCGTCGTGGAAATCAACGGGCAATTGGACGCCGGCGTGTCGTGTCGTCGGGGCGGGGATGTCGTTGTCCATGGGCGCGGCAGCGTTGACAGGGCGGCCCTGCCTCTGGTGCGGGTTCGGGCGCCACGCTCGATGGCGGTGGAGTCCGCTGGGGCGAACCATATCGTCATCGGAGACGCGACGGCGGTTCAGCTGGTGATTCGGGGTTGCGGCGACGCTGTGGTTGGCGATGTCGCGCAGCGGCTCGATCTTACGGTGGCTGGGGCGGGGAACGTGAAGGCGGGCCGGCTTGGCAGCGCGGCATTTGACCTCGCCGGCTCGGGAGATGTCTCCGCCGCCGCTGTAACAGGCCAATTGCAGGCCAGAATCGGAGGGTCCGCAGAGCTTACGGTGGCCGAAGCCGCCGGCGCGGCCGCCGTGACTGTCGCTGGTTCCGGAGAGGCGCGGATCGGGGGCGGCGCGCTGACTGCTTTTGAGGGCGACGTGGCGGGGTCCGGCGACATTTCCGTCGATGCCGATGTGAACGGTCCTGCGACGGCCCGCGTGGCGGGGTCTGGCGAGATCTCCATTCAAGGCGCCGTCGAGACCCTGAACGCCACGGTGGAGGGCTCAGGCGAAGTGGATGTGGGCGCTGTTCGTGGGGCGCAGACGCGCATCGTGCGGGGCTCCGGCGCCATCGAGGTCGGCGGCCTGCAGACGCGATCGTCCGCCCAGGGCGCCGCTCCTGGCCCCGCATCGCCACGCGCGACGGAGGGGGCGACCGCCCCTTGAAAGGGTCAGGACACCAGGCCGCCGCGGTAAGAAGCGGTGGGTCTCGCCCTCAGACCGTGCGCGGTGCTCACAAGATGCTTGACGCCCGCGGGAGGCGTGGCTAGACCGTCGCGCTCAAGTTGGATCGGCTGTAGGCCAGTGCGCCTAGACGCGGTTCGCTTATCACTCCGTCGCTCTGTGAAGCAGCGGCGCCTCCCCGGAGGCCTGGCAAGGCCCCCGTTTCGGCGTGGAGTGACGGCGTTCTCGTCTGGCGTCGGCCCTGTGGCCTGAAGAGCGGTGAAGGGCGTCTGCCCAGGCCGCTGTGGCAGCGAGACGATGAACCAGAATATTCGTATCAGGCTCAAAGCCTTCGACCATCGTACGCTCGACCAGTCGACGCGCGAGATCGTGAACACCGCCAAGCGCACCGGTGCGCAGGTGCGCGGTCCGGTGCCGTTGCCGACACGGATCGAGCGGTTCACCGTGAACCGCAGCCCCCATATCGATAAAAAGAGCCGGGAGCAGTTTGAGATCCGAACCCACAAGAGGGTGTTGGATATCGTCGACCCTACCCCGCAAACAGTGGACGCGCTCATGAAGCTCGACCTCGCGGCGGGCGTGGATGTGCAGATCAAGGTTCTGGGGTAAGGCGATGGCGAAGGCTCAACGCACCGGCGTGATCGCCAAAAAAATGGGCATGATGCGCCTGTTCGCAGAGGATGGCGCGCATGTGCCGGTGACCGTGCTCGGCCTCGAGGGCTGCACTGTCGTGGCGCAGCGCAGCAAAGACAAAGACGGTTACGTGGCCCTGCAGCTTGGGGCGGGTTCGCCCAAAGTGAAAAATTTGACGAAGGCCGAGCGTGGGCATTTCGCGAAGACCGGGGTCGCTCCGAAGGCGAAGCTCGTGGAGTTTCGGGTCGCTGAAGACATGCTCGCCCCGGTGGGCGCGGAGATCACTGCAGACCACTTTGTCGTGGGACAGAGGGTTGATATCGCCGGGACCTCGATTGGCAAAGGCTTCGCCGGCGCCATGAAGCGGTGGAACTTTGGCGGCCTGCGCGCCACCCACGGCGTGTCGGTGTCGCACCGCTCCCACGGGTCCACCGGCCAGCGGCAGGATCCGGGAAAGGTTTTCAAGAACAAAAAGATGGCTGGTCACCTCGGTGACGAGCGCGTCACCACCCAGGGGCTTGAGGTCGTTCGCGTCGACGCGGCGCGCGGGCTTTTGTTCATCAAGGGCTCCGTTCCGGGCGCCGAGGGCGGCTGGGTCGAGGTCCGAGACGCCGCCAAGGCCGCGCTTCCGGACGCCGCCCCCAAGCCCGCCGCCTTCAAGGCCGCTGCTGAAGCCGCCGAGACCCAGGTTTGATCCCCATGAAACTGGACGTTCACACCCTCGCCGCCGGCAAGGCGGGCACGATTGAGCTCTCCGACGAGATCTTTGGGATCACGGACGTGCGCGCCGATCTGATCCAACGGATGGTGAAGTATCAGCTCGCCAAGAGGCGGGCTGGGACCCACAAGACATTGACCCGATCGGAGGTCGATCGGTCCAAGAGCAAGATGTACAAGCAGAAGGGCACGGGCCGCGCGCGGCACGCGTCCGCCAATGCGCCGATTTTTCGTGGCGGCGGCATGGCCTTCGCCCGGAAGCCTCGCGACTATGCGCATGATCTTCCGAAGAAGGTGCGGGCTTTGGCTTTGCGGCATGCGCTGTCGGCGAAGGCCGGCGCTCAGCAGATCGTGATTTTGGACCAGGCCGCGCTCGCCGAGCCGAAAACTGCGGCGCTGAGGGCCATGCTTGGTAAGCTTGGCCTGGACAATGCGCTTATCATTGCGGGGGCCGCCGTCGATCCGAACCTCGCCCGGGCGGCGCGCAATATCCCGAACTTGGACGTTCTGCCGAACGCGGGCCTCAATGTGTACGACATGCTTCGGCGGCAGAAGCTGGTTCTGACCAGGGACGCCGTCGCCGCTATCGAGGCGCGCTTTGCGAACACGAAGGAGGCTGCGTGATGGTCGCCTTGCGCCACTACGACACGATCATCGCGCCGGTGATCACTGAAAAGGCCACCCTGCTCTCCGAGCATAACAAGGTGGTGTTCAAGGTGCCTCTGAACGCAAGCAAGCAAGAGGTGAAGGACGCTGTGGAAGCCCTTTTCAAGGTGCGCGTCCTTGCGGTCAATACGATCGTGCAAAAGGGAAAAAAGAAGCGGTTTCGGGGCATCCCCGGGCGCCGCTCGGACACCAAAAAAGCGATCGTTACCCTGCACGAGCAGGACACGATCGATGTGACGACGGGGCTTTAAGCTATGGCTCTCAAGACTTTTCGCCCCACCTCTCCTGGTCGCCGGCAATTGGTGATTGTGGATCGCGCTGAACTCCACAAGGGCAAGCCCGTGAAGGCCCTGACGGAGGGCCTGACGAAGTCGGGCGGCCGCAACAATATGGGACGCGTGACGGCGTTCCGGCACGGCGGTGGGCACAAGCGCTCCTACCGGATT
>JAGWZH010000025.1 GCA_018971945.1 Alphaproteobacteria bacterium
ATGAAGCTGATGCGTGACACGCCTGACAATGGCTACCGGGTCGGCAAAATCACCGAGGATGACAAATACGGCGACGCGCCGATCGAAAGCGTGGTCTATGCCGGTCCGCGCGACGCTTGACAGCAACATCCTCGTCTATGCCGAGCTGGAAGCGAAACAGCCCAAGGGCATCGCCGCGCAGCGGGTCATTGAACTCGCCGCGCCTAATGGCGTGATCGTCAACCAGGCGCTGTTGGAATTCGTCGCGGTCGTCTGCCGACGCTTGCCTACTAGCCTCCCAAGCGCCATCGTTAAAGTGGAGGCTTGGTCGCAGGTGTTCGAAACGGCGCCAACAACAAGCGCGATTTTGAGTGAGGCCCTGCGCATTGTAACCTCGCATCAGTTGCAGGTCTGGGACGCCGTAATCTGGGCCGCTGCGCGGTCTGCCGGCGCAACGGTGTTCTTCAGCGAAAACCTGCAAGACGGCTTGAAGCTCGACAGTATGCGCGTGGTGAATCCCTTCCGTCGCACCGACGCGGAACTGGCGGCGCTCCTGAATCCTTGAACCTGCATGATCAATGAGGTCGATCGCGGGCATGGGAGTGACCACGACGTTGCATTTTGCTGACTGGGCATGATGCGGAACGGCAATCGTATCATCGTGGACGAATGCCAGATCAAGGTGTGGCCCAAATCCAGCGCAATAGGCCGCAATTCACCGCTCTAGCAAAGCCTTTGCACGGGACACAGGAGGCCAACGACGGCCGGCTGCGCAGGGGAGTGGACGATGGCGGACGCCAGCGTAACGGGAGATCACCGCAAGCGTGCCAAGCGGGAAGAGAGGCCCAAGCTGATGTCAGTCCCCGCGGCGCTCGACCGATACGGGATCGGCCGGACCAAGCTTTATGCGCTGATCGGAGTGGGTGAGATTCGCGCGGTGAAGCTTGGGGCGAAGACTCTCATCGACGTCGAATCAGCCGATGCGTTCTTCGACTCTTTGCCGGAGTTGCGGGGGCAGGCCCGTCCTTGAAGCAGTCATCTGGGTGGTCTGCAGCGACTCGTATGGCGTCCAGACCTGTGGATAACTGGCCACCGTTGTTCACCTTTGTTCGCGTTTAGATTCTGCAAAAAAGGGGAAACGCGAGGGGAAACGCTGTCAGGGAGAAGGGGAAACGACGCTAAGTCATTGAAAAATATAGAGAAAAAACAGCGCAATGGCTCCCCGGGTAGGATTCGAACCTACGACCAATCGATTAACAGTCGATTGCTCTACCGCTGAGCTACCGAGGATCAGGCCGCGCCGCACAGCGTGTACCAAGATCAGCGCCGCGGGAAAAGCCCCTTGGCGCGATAAAGAGCGGTGGAACAACAACGCCAATGGCGCGCCAAAAAAAAGGGGGGGCCGAACCGGCCCCCCGAAGGCGTTGGGTATGGTGGGGTGTCTCCAAGGGAAGACGGTGAAAGAGTGGTCCATAAAGGTAAAGGGCGGGTTAAGCGACCTTGCCGGCCGATGAAGAGTTCGCTGGCCAAGGCTCTAGAGGTCCCGGAGCGGTCGAGACGAGAAACTGGAGGCCACGCCCGGAATCGAACCGGGGTACACGGATTTGCAGTCCGCTGCGTCACCACTCCGCCACGTGGCCTCATCGCTATCCCGAAGTCTTTAGCAAGCCTTTGAATGGGCGCCAATGATCCCTGCGCAGGCTTCTCGACCCTGGGCCGGCCGAGGGGGCGCTGGGGATGGCGCTGGGGATGGCTTGCGGCGGCAGGCGCTGCAGCCTATCACCCACTGCGTCGCGGCACCGCAGGCAAAAGGGACCCCTCATGGATTACGGAAAGGCGCGAACGGCGATGGTAGAATCGCAAGTGCGGCCTGCGGACGTCACCGATCCGATGCTGGTGTCGGCCCTGCGTGCAGTGCCGCGGGAACTCTTCGCGCCTGCAAAGACGCGGGCTGTGGCCTACGCCGACGCCGAGTTGGACATTGGTGGGGGACGCTACCTGCTGAGACCGCGACACTTGGCGAAACTACTGCAGGCTTTGGAGCCCCGGTCGGGTGAAAGAGCCATCGAGTTGGCGGGAGGCGCCGGTTACGGCGCAGCGGTGCTCGCCTCGTGCGGACTGTCCGTCTTGGTCTTGGAGTCCTCCGCCGCTCACGTGGCGTCTGCGCGGCAAGCGCTTGAGGCGGCGGGTTGCGGGGAGGTGGGGGTGGCCTCGACCGATCTGTCGGCGGGATGGCCCGCCGGTGCGCCCTATGACGTGATGCTGCTCGCCGGGGCGGCGGAAATCATCCCGGAAGCGTGGCTGGCCCAGCTCGGGGAAGGCGGTCGGCTGGGCGCCATTGTGCGCAACGGTCCCGCGGGTCAGGCGCGGATCTATCGGAAGGAACGCGGCGTCGTATCCTTTCGGGTCGTTTTTGACGCATCGCCTCCGACATTGCCGGAACTTGTGGCCCCGCGACCATTTGCGTTCTGAAGAACTCCTTCACCGTTTACGCAAGCAGTAGCGCCGAGGCGCGGAAGCGATTAGACTTCCCTTTGCAGAAGGGGTGATCATGCGGTTTTGGATGAGATCGGCCTTACTGGCGGCGACAACCGCTGTCGTAGGCGCGGGAAGCCAAGCGGCGGCCGAGGGGGCTCTCTCGGCGTCGCCAGGCGGCGCAACGCCGCAAGCGGAGGCTTTTGCCGCGACCGAGGCCGCAGCCTCTGGCGAGACCCTGGCGGCGGCGGCGGCCGGCGCATACCGGGACAATCCGAATTTGCAGGCGGCCCGTGCGCGCGTCAGGGCCGCCGGCGAGGGGCGCAGGCAGGTCTTTGCGGGATATCTGCCGGAGCTGTCTTTCAGCGCATCGGGCGGGGTGAGCGCAGCCGAAAGCGAAGTCAACGGCGTGACGACCCCCCGGGAGGGCCTTGGCCCGGCCTCGGCGTCGGTGCAGCTGCGACAATCTCTGTTTACGGGCGGTCGTCGCGGCGCACAGAGCCGCATCGCTGAGGGACAGGTTGGGGTTGCTCTGGCGCGCCTTCGCGCCGCCGAACAATCGGTTTTACTGGCTGTGGTGAGCGCTTTCGTCGATGTGCGCCGTGATCAGGACCGCGTCGCGATCCGGGCCAACAGCGTCGAGGTCCTGGCGCGTCAACTTCAGGCGGCCCGCGACCGTTTTGAGGTCGGCGAAATCACCTTGACTGACGTGGCGCAAGCCGAGGCCCGTTTAGCGGGGGCGCAGGCGGGCCTGGCTGCGGCGCAAGCGCAATTGCAGGCGTCTCGAGCCTCGTTCGAAGAGATTGTGGGCGAAGCGCCGGGCGAACTCGCCGCGCCGCCGCCTGTCCCATCGTTGCCGGCAGGCCTGTCCGAAGCGCTTTCGGCCGCGCTTGCGGCCAATCCCGATCTGATCGGCGCTGAGGAAGCGGCGCGGGTCTCTGGCGCGCAGGTCGATATTGAGCGCGCCGCGCTCCGTCCGCAGGTGGGGATCGTCGGCTCTGTGCAGCGCGCCTATGAAACCTCTGCGCCTGATCTGCGCGCCGACTCTGCGAGCGCCGCCGCTCAAGTCACCCTGCCGCTCTATGAGGGTGGCTTGGCGCGTTCCCGGACCCGCGCCGCCCGGCAAAACCTTGCGGGCGCCGAGGCTGATCTGGAGACCGCTCGCCGCCAGGTAATCGCCGACGTCACAGCGGCTTGGAGCGCGGTGCTCGCCGCTCAACGCGTCATCGACGCTTCGCAAACTCAGGTGCGAGCGAACGCCTTGGCGTTTGAGGGGGTGGAGCAGGAGCAGCAGGTCGGCCTGCGCACCACGTTGGATGTCCTTGACGCCGAGCAGGAGCTCCTGGAGTCGCGTCTGGCGCTCGTTGGCGCGGAACGCGATCATTATGTTGCGGCGCATCGTCTGCTGGCGGCCATGGGCGCTTTAGAGCCGGTCCTTTTGGGCGTTAACGAAGACTTATCGGATCCTTTCCACCATGAAGCAGAGGCGCGAATCGGCGGATGGTCCAGGTCTGGCGAAGACTGAAAACTTTCCCAGGGTCAAAGTGGTGGAATCAGCTGCGGCTCGCTAGCCTTCTTGCTTATTGATTCTATTTCGACGCTCAGGTGCGCGCTATGGCGATGAACGAGTCCCAATCCGAACCCTCGATGGAGGAGATCCTCGCATCTATCCGTCGGATCATCGCCGAGGACGACACGCCCCCCCCCGCTTCTGATGATGTGCTTGAGTTGCAGGAGCCGGTCGACGCTCCTCCATCCGCGTCCACCCCAGGGGCGGCCGCCAATATCGGCGCCGACGACCTTGTGTTTGAGGATGCGTTCGAAGGTGAGGCGGAAGAGTACGTTGCCCCCGCCCCCGTCGATCGCCGGGAGCTTTTGCGCCCCGCGTCTATGGGGGATATGCCGCTCCCGTCTGGGCGAGAGGAGGCGCTTTTGTCGGAGGCGGTCGCCAGCGCCACTGCCGCTGCGCTGACGAGGCTTGCGGGCTCGATGCGCGTCGCCGACGACCCTAATCAGACCATCGAAGGGCTCGTCCGTGATCTGTTGAAGCCCTTGCTGAAGGATTGGCTTGACCGGCACCTGCCCGACATCGTGGAAGCCAAGGTCGAGGCCGCGCTCGAGCGGGTCGCCAGGCTCGCCCGCTAGGCGGCCAACCCCTGCAAGGTCTCTGGCGTAGGCCGGAGTGTCCGGTTTATAGATGGCGCCCGCCCAGACGATTGGGCGCTTGAGGCCTCATGATCAACACCACGTTCGAGCCCAGAGCCGTTGAACCCCGTGTGCGGGCCGCCTGGGACAAGGCGGAAGCCTTCAAACCCAAAGCCGATCCTGCGGCCGAGGCCTTTTCAATCGTGATCCCGCCGCCGAACGTCACGGGGGTGCTTCATATCGGCCATGCGCTGAACAATACGCTCCAGGACATTCTGGTCCGGTTTGAGCGGCTGCGGGGAAAGTCTGTTCTTTGGCAGCCGGGAACGGACCATGCCGGCATCGCCACGCAGATGGTGGTGGAGCGCGCCCTCGCCCAGGAAGGGACTCAAGACCGGCGGTCCTTGGGTCGTGAAGCGTTCCTGGAGCGGGTCTGGACCTGGAAGCGCCAATCTGAAGGCACGATCCGCGAGCAACTGATGCGGCTCGGGTGCTCCTGCGATTTCAGCCGCGAGCGGTTCACCCTTGACGAAGGCCTGTCGGCGGCGGTGCGCGAGGTTTTCGTCCGTTTGCACAAGCAGGGCTTGATTTACAAAGACAAGCGGCTTGTGAACTGGGATCCGCATTTTGAAACCGCCGTGTCAGACCTTGAGGTGGAAAACCGCGAGGTCTCTGGGCAATTTTGGCACTTCAAGTATCCGCTGGAGAACGGCGAGACCTATCAGTTTCCGGTCGCCCATGACGCCGAGGGCGTTCCCACCGCGTGGGAAACGAGAAATTATATCGCCATCGCCACCACGAGGCCCGAGACCATGTTGGGCGACGGCGCGGTGGCGGTGCATCCGAGCGACGCGCGTTATGCGGGCCTTGTTGGCAAAAGAGTTCTTTTGCCCCTTGCCGACCGGCTCATCCCGATTATCGCCGATGAATATCCCGATCCCGATTTCGGCTCTGGCGCGGTGAAGATCACCGGCGCGCACGATTTCAATGACTATCAGGTGGCCCGCCGCCACGGTCTTCCTCTTTTTGTGCTCATGGACGCCAAGGGGCGCATGGCTGAAGCGCCACATGTTCCGGCGCGTTATCGAGGCCTTGACCGTTTTGAGGCCCGCAAGCTGGTCGTGGCCGATATCGAGGCCTTGGGCCTGCTTGATCGGGTGGAAGACAAGAAGATCATGCAGCCCTTCGGCGACCGGTCTGGGGTGGTGATCGAGCCGATGCTGACCGACCAATGGTATGTAGACGCGCCAAAGCTGACGCAGCGGGCGACTGCGGCGGTCGAAACCCAGCAGACGGTCTTTGTGCCGCGCAATTGGGAAAAGACCTATTTCGAATGGATGCGGAACATCGAACCCTGGTGCGTGTCCCGCCAGCTCTGGTGGGGCCATCGCATTCCGGCCTGGTATGGGCCGGATGGGGCCGTCTTTGTCGAAAAGACCGAAGAGGAGGCCTTGGAGGCGGCGCGCGCGCACTATGGCGACATCGTTGAACTGAGGCGCGACGAGGATGTCCTCGACACCTGGTTTTCCTCCGCGCTGTGGCCGTTTTCGACGATGGGGTGGCCGGAAGACACAGAGGAGCTGCGCCGTTATTATCCGACCTCCACGCTGGTCACAGGCTTTGACATCATCTTTTTTTGGGTCGCCCGGATGATGATGATGGGCTTGCATTTCACCAACCAGGTCCCGTTCAGGACGGTGGTGATCAATCCCTTGGTGCGCGACGCATCGGGCGCGAAGATGTCGAAATCCAAGGGGAACGCGATGGACCCTTTGGAATTGGTCGAGAAGTACGGCGCGGACGCCTTGAGGTTCACCCTTGCAGCGCTCA
This sequence comes from Alphaproteobacteria bacterium, assembly GCA_018971945.1. GTDB lineage: Bacteria > Pseudomonadota > Alphaproteobacteria > Caulobacterales > Aquidulcibacteraceae > REEB509. The sequence continues at coordinate 6,430 of JAGWZH010000025.1, forward strand.
CGACCTTCGGCCGCGATCTGAAGCTGTCTGAGGCGCGCATCGAAGGGTACCGTAATTTCGGCACCAAGCTTTGGAACGCAGCGCGCTTTTGCCAAATGAACGAGTGCGCGCTGTGGGAGGATTTCGATCCCAAGAGCGCCAAGGACCCGGTCAATCGCTGGATCATCGGCGAGGCGCAGAAGGCCGCGCAGGATCTGACCGCAGAGCTTGAAGCCTATCGTTTCTCCGAAGCCGCCGCCGTGATGTATCGCTTCGTCTGGAACACGTTCTGCGACTGGTATCTTGAGCTTGCAAAACCGATGTTGTCGGGCGACGACGAGGCGCTCAAAACCGAAACACGGCATGTGGCCGCCTGGACGCTCGACCAGATCCTGGTTCTGTTGCATCCGTTCATGCCGTTTCTCACTGAGGAGCTCTGGGCGCGGCTGGGAGACTATGGGGCCAAGCGCGACGGACTTTTGATCAATGCGGCGTGGCCCAAAACACGGTCCGACCTGAGCGACCCGGCGTCGGAAGAGGAGATTGGCTGGATCATCGACCTGGTCAGCGCAGTGCGCGCGACCCGAGCGGCCCTAAACGTGCCTCCCTCAGCGCGGATCCCTTTATTGCTGATCGGTGCGGATCCCGCGATCAGCAAACGCCTCGAGGACCGCCAGGAATTGATCGATCGGCTGGCCAGATTGGAATACTCCACCACCGCGGACGAAGCGCCCAAGGGCAGCGTCACGTTTGTGCTGCGCGGCGCGACCGCGGCATTGCCCCTGGAGGGGATTGTAGATTTCGCCGCCGAAGCCGAGCGTTTAAAGAAAGAGGTCGCCAAGCTCGAGGGCGAAATAAAGAAAACTGAGGCTAAATTGTCCAACGCAGATTTCGTGGCCAGGGCGCCGGAGGAGGTTGTCGAGGAGAATCGCGAACGGCTTGAGGAGGCGAAGAGCGCGCGGACCAAGCTCGCAGATTCGCTTGCGCAGCTGGAACAGGCCTTGGCGGCTGGGCGGGACTAGACCGATTGCGACCAGGGCCGGTTGTACGACGGCGGCGTCAGACGAAGAAAGCCAAGTTCTAGGCGTCCTTTGATGGGCGCCATCCTTCCCAATCGACTGATCCCAAAGCCGGCAAAAGGCTCGCCTGGGCGGCGCGGGCGAAACTCTGCGCGTATGGGGCGTTTCTCTCCAGCTTTTGCGTTCGGCGATCTTGTGCGAGGGCGAGTGTGAAAATCATCGGCGGAGCCGGTTGTTTCAAGCGCCGCCTGAGCTGGATTTTGGCGGGCCGCGGTTCGATAGGGAGCGGTCCTGCCGATGATGGTACGCCGCGCTCTTGGCGTGAGCGCTAGACCGCGCGCAAGTATTGAGGAGGGGGCGAGAGGCTCCGATTGCTCTGGCGCGGCCATGGGGTCACAGTCTAGACTGGCCCGCATGACCAAAATCGACAAATCCAAACTGCCGTCGCGACACGCCACCATGGGCCCAGAGCGGGCCCCGCACCGGAGCTATTATTATGCGATGGGGCTTGGGACCAAAGAGATCGAGCGGCCATTTGTGGGCGTAGCCTCCTGTTGGAATGAGGCGGCCCCCTGCAACACGGCTCTGATGCGCCAGGCTCACGCCGTCAGCCGTGGCGTCAAGGAGGCCGGCGGCACGCCGCGGGAGTTTTGCACCATCACCGTCACCGACGGCATCGCCATGGGGCACGAAGGGATGCGCTCGTCCCTGGTATCGCGCGACTGTATTGCGGATTCGGTCGAGCTGACGATGCGGGGTCATTCCTATGACGCCCTCGTCGGCGTCGCAGGCTGCGACAAGTCCCTGCCTGGCATGATGATGGCGATGCTGCGCTTGAATGTGCCGAGCGTGTTTCTCTATGGCGGATCGATCTTGCCGGGCCAGTGGCGCGGCCGGGAGGTGAATGTCAAAGACCTTTTTGAAGGCGTCGGGAGCCACGCTGCAGGCAAAATGAGCCTTGAAGACCTTTGCGATCTTGAAAAGCACGCGTGTCCCGGCGATGGGGCCTGCGGCGGCCAGTATACCGCCAACACCATGGCTTGCGTGGCGGAGGCCATTGGCCTGGCCTTGCCGCTATCATCGTCATTGCCTGCGCCTTATCTGAGCCGAGACGCCTACGCGGTGGCCTCGGGCCAGGCTGTCATGCGGCTTTTGGAGATGAACATCAGGCCACGGAGCGTCTGCACGCGCGAGGCTTTCGAATACGCAGCGATCGTGGTGGCCGCAACCGGCGGCTCCACCAATGCAGGTCTGCATTTGCCGGCGATGGCGCATGAATGCGGGGTGAGATTCACACTCAAGGACATGGCGGAGATTTTCAAGAAAACCCCTTGGCTGGCGGACCTGCAGCCAGGCGGCAAGTACGTCGCCAAACACATGGGCGAGGCTGGCGGGGTTCCGTCGTTGCTTCGGGTTCTCTTGGACGCCGGTCTTTTGCACGGCGATGTCATGACCGTGACCGGCAAGACCCTGAAAGAGAATCTCGAAGGCGTCGTGCTGCGCGCCGATCAGGACGTGATCAGGCCGATGGACCGGGCGCTCTCGGAACGCGGCGGGGTGGTGGGGCTGTGGGGTTCTCTGGCCCCCGAGGGGGCGATTGTGAAGATCGCGGGCATGGACAAGCTCATTTTTCGAGGGCCCGCCCGGGTGTTTGACGGGGAGCAGGCGGCGTTCGAGGCGGTGACAAACCATCAGTACAAGGACGGAGAAGTCCTGGTGATCCGTTATGAAGGCCCGAAGGGCGGTCCTGGCATGCGGGAAATGCTCTCCACGACCGCCGCGCTTTATGGCCAGGGGGCGGGGGACAAGGTGGCGCTGATCACCGATGGTCGGTTTTCCGGCGCGACGCGGGGCTTCTGCATTGGCCATGTCGGGCCTGAGGCCCAGGCCGGTGGGCCGATTGCGTTTGTCATGGATGGCGACATGATCGCGATCGACGCCGAGAGCGGACGGATCGACCTCGAGGTTTCCGAAGCCGAACTGGCCGAGCGTCGCAAGGCGTGGAAGCCCAAAGAGACAATGTATGGCGCGGGCGCTTTGTGGAAGTTCGCCCAGCTTGTTGGTCCTGCCCATGAGGGGGCCGTGACCCATCCGGGGTTTGCGGGAGAGCGTTTCGTCTATGCCGATATCTGACCCTGAGGACGCCGCCCCGAGCGCGGCTTAGCGTCGGCGCGGTCTATGGCGCTCTGATCGAGAAGGGGCGGTGCGCCATGGCGTGCGGGTGCGCAGCCGGTGGGCTGCGCAGCGCAGGGCGCGCGCCCAGCGCGGGCGAAACAGACAAAGAGGTTCAGACGATCTTGCTGTCCCGCCCGTTCCAATAGGTATCTCGCAACAGCCTCTTATAGAGCTTGCCGGTCGGATGCCGCGGCAACTCTTCCATAAAATCGACCGACCGCGGACATTTGACGTGGCTGAGATTGGCCCGGGCGAAAGCGATGAGCTCCGCCTCTAGCTCTGGCCCCGTGTCATCCCAACGCAAGGGTTGTATGACGGCTTTGACCTCTTCCCCGAACTCCTCATTCGGCACGCCGAAAACGGCGGCGTCCGCGACCTTGGGGTGGGTGACGAGCAGGTTCTCCACTTCCTGGGGGTAGATATTCACCCCGCCGGAGATGATCATGAACGCTTTGCGGTCTGTCAGGAACAAATAGCCGTCTTCATCGACATAGCCCACGTCGCCGAGGGTAGACCAGGTCGGCTCGTTCGGATGCTGGCTCTCGGCGGTCCGCTTGTCGTCATTATGGTAGCTGAAGCGCGGCCCCCCTTCGAAATAGATGGCGCCGCTGAGCCCTGGCGGCAAAAGCCGGCCTTCCTCGTCGCATATCCGGACTGCGCCGAGGATCGCTTTGCCCACGGACCCTTTTTTCTTGAGCCACTCCGGAGCGGATATGGTGCAGAAACCGTTGCCCTCGGTGCCTGCATAGTACTCATGGATGATTGGTCCCCACCAGGCGATCATCTGCTCTTTGATCGGGATCGGGCATGGCGCAGCGGCGTGCACGGCCATGGTGAGGCTTGAGACGTCATATCGCCCTCGCGCCTCTGCGGGTAGTTTCAACATTCTGACGAACATGGTCGGCACGAGTTGGCTCGCGTTGGCGCGAAAGCGTTCGATCGCAGCCAGATAGGTCTCGGGCTCGAACTTCTCCAGGATGACGGTTGTGCCGCCAAGCCGATGCACGGCCATGCACCAGCGCAGGGGCGCGGCGTGGTAAAGCGGGGCTGGAGAGAGATAGATCGTGTTTGCCGAGAGGCCGAAGACGGCGCTGGTCATGAGCGTCAGAGGCGAGGGCGCATCGATGGCGTCGCCGGACAAGGGAGCGCGGACCCCCTTGGGCCGCCCCGTCGTCCCTGACGAATACAACATATCGAGCCCAGCGCTTTCGTCTTGGATCGGGGTGTCCGCCTCGCGGGCGCGCGCAGGCTCGTACGCTTCGTATCCCGCGATGGCGCCGCCGACGGAGAAAGCCGGCAGGTCCGGCCTTTGCGCCTTCACCGCCGCCGCTGCGCTGGAGAAGGCGGCGGAAGCGAACAGCGCCTTGGCGCCGCTGTCAGCGAGGATATAGGCGATCTCGTCTTGGGTCAGCTTGGTGGAGATGCAGACATAATAGAGGCCAGCCCGTTGGGCCCCCCAGACGAGCTCGAAAAACGCTGGGTTGTTCTCCATCAAGACCGCCAGGCAATCGCCGGTTCCAAGTCCCAGACGCCGGAACAGATGAGCGGCCTGATTGGCGCGGGATTCCAACGCGCCGTAAGTCAGGGTTTCCCCGCTTCCGGCCATAATGAGCAAAGGTTTTTCGGGATTGGCCGCGGCGTGCGCACGTGGATGCATGCTATAAGCTCCCTTAAGGTCTGGCGATCCAGGAAAGCGTTTCCCTCCCATGCCCCAACGCGCCGCTGGGCTATGGGGCTCGACGCCTCGCCGGATGGAGAGAATGCGCTTTCTATGCGGTTTGCGTCAAACGCGCTGACGGGCTCATGCGGGCTCGCTTCACTGCGGTTCCGCCATTGACAAGCGCCCCTTTTCCGAAAATTTAGGGTTGCGAGTGCTGCGTGGGGATGAGTTCGCAGGTGCAACTGCGGCGGTCTACGGAGCTGGTGGGAGGATCGCACGGATCGTGATCGCGGTTAACGCGATGGGGTTCTATTGGCGGCGCCTGGCATGTCTCGTGACTAAGAGGTTTGGCTGCGACGGTTCTCTTGGGGCCGCCGCGCTTGGGGGCGCGCTTGACGCACTCCCGCCGCCAAGCAAAACGAGGCTGACCGATCAGGTTTTCTGAGCGGGAGGCCACAGGATCACCATGGTTTTTGACGACACTTCCAAACAGGCGTCACAAAAGGGCGCCATTGAAAGCTGGAACAGGGCACAAAGGGCTTATCCATGAACGCGCTGATGTACTCTTTGCTTACCACCTATGCGCAGGCGAGCACCGCGACCACCGCTGCTCCGGCTTCCGCCGCCGACACCGCTGCGACCGCCGACGCGGCGGCGGCCTCCGCCCCCGTGGTGGATTTGGAGGCGGCCCGGGCCAAAGCGGCGGAGTCTGCGGCGACGGCCGCCGAACAGGGCGACATGAGCGTGATGTCCTTGTGGGACAAGCTCAACGAAGTGGAACGGGGTGTGATCGTGATCCTCGGGATCTGCACCGTCTTTGCTGTGATGTTGCTGATTGAAAAGATCGTGGTGATGCGTAACGCCTCCAACGCCACGAAGGAGTTTTTGGCCCAATTCCGCAAGGCCAACTCTGTGGAGGAAGCTGAAGCCATCGTCCGCAAGCTGCCTGCTTCCGGCATGAAGAAAATGTTCGACGCCGGCATGAACGAAGTGCGGCGCACCCAGGACCTTGGCCTTTACACCATGCGCGACGCCCGCGACCACACCATGCAGCGGGTCGCCTCGGCGATGACGTCCAAGCAGAATGAGTTCGTTGAAGAGCTTGGATCGAATATGACCTTCTTGGCGTCGATCGGGTCGAACGCCCCGTTTATCGGCCTGTTCGGCACGGTGTGGGGCATCATGGTGGCCTTTATCGGCATCGCCAACACGCAGACCACCTCTCTGGCCGTTGTCGCGCCCGGTATCGCGGGTGCTTTGCTCGCGACGGCTGCTGGTCTTGTGGCCGCCATTCCGGCGGTTTTGATCTACAACTTCGCCGCCAAACAAATCAGCAAACAGTCCGGCAAGATGGAAGATTTCCTTGCCGAGTTCATCGCGCTCGTGTCGCGTGACATGGACCGCCGCGCGGGTTGATCCCCCTCACGGATTAACCCTCAAGGAGGAGTGCGCCTCATGGGTGCGAAAATAGGTGGTGGTGGCGGCGGCAAACGCGGCTCCCACGATATCAACGCCGAGCCGAACGTCATCCCGTTCATCGACGTGATGCTGGTGCTGTTGATCATCTTCATGGTCGCGGCCCCGATCGCCTCGGTGGATGTGCAGGTGTCGATGCCAGCGGCGCAGGACATCATTCCGTCCAAGCGTCCGCCGAAGCCGACCTGGGTGTCTTTGAAGCAGGAGCCGGGCGGAACGCCGCAGGTCTATGTCATGAACGACCAGGTGAGTTTTGAGACCTTGGGGGATGAGCTGCATGAGGCGGTGCTCTTCAACACCCCCGACGCTCAGGATCTGACCGGGGACGACCGCGAAATCATGATCTTGTCCCAGCGGGTTTATCTGCGCGCGCAAGGCGACATGGAGTACCGCCATGTCGTGCGTGTAATGAACGGCCTGCAGGCCCGTGGTTTCGTCAAAGTGGCGCTCGTCGCCGAAGACCGTCGTCAGATTTACTGAGGAAAGGAGACCAACCATGGCTGGTAAACTGTCCTCAGGGGGCAAAGCCCGCGGCGGCTCCATGGCGCCAAATTCAGAGCCTAACGTCATTCCCTTCATCGACATCATGCTGGTGTTGTTGATCATTTTTATGGTCGCCGCGCCGATCCCGACGGTGGATATCCGGGTGGACCTGCCTTCGGGGCAGAGCCGTTTGATAGCCGAGCCGGGCCGGGCTCCGACCCGGGTGGCTTTGGAGGAAGAGGCGGGCCAGTTGCAATACTGGGTGGATGGCGTGCAGGTGCCTTCCAGCGGCTTCGAGGAAGCGGTTTTGGAGCGAGTGCGCATCAACAACCCAGCGCTTCAGCCTATCGATTATCTCGACCAGGGCGTCATCGTATTCCGCGCGGACCAGGAGACGGCCTATGCGAACGTTGTCGGTACGATGACGCGTTTGCAGGGGTTTGGGTTTAACAAAGTGAGCCTGCTCTCTGAGCTGGCGCAAACGAACTGAGGGGCGAAGACCGATGATCAGACTTCGCCTTATCTCCTTTGTTCTTGCGACGCTGATCTGCGGCTTCGTCGTCTATCAGGCGGTGTCGGCCCGGTTCGGCGGCCCGGAAGAATGGTTTAATGAACGGGACGCGATCGAGACGGTGATCGAGGAGGAGGAGAAGAAGCCGCCTCCGCCGCCGCCGCCGCCGCCGCCGCCCGAGGACCGCCCGCCGCCGCCGCCGATGCAGCAGCAGCTGGTGATACCAAATGATTTAGCCCCACCGACGGAGGTCTATGTTCCGCCGACGCCGGAGCCCCCGCCTCCGGCTCCCCCCGCGCCGCCGCCGCCGCCGCCGCCGCCGTCTCCGCCACGGATCACGCCGGCCCTGTTCTTGGAGCAACCGCGAGGCCGGGACTTCCAGGATTTGTATCCCGAGCGGGCTTTGGAGCGTGGACGGTCGGGCTCGGTGCGGATCCGGTGTACGGTTCGCGCTGATGGTCGGGTGGACTGCACGGTGCTGAGCGAAGAACCAAGCGGCTGGGGATTCGGCGACGCCTCGTTGAGGGCTGCGCGTCGGTTCAAAGTGGCGCCGCAAACTGAAGACGGTCGTCCGACGGACGGCGGCGTCTTCGAGCGGACCTTCACCTGGAACGCGGAATAGCGGCTTTTCTGGCCAGCTTTTGTTCGGCCGCGCCCTTGCCCGGGGCGCGGCCTTTTCTTTATAGCCCGTTGCGCAGAGCGCAGCGATTGACGTAAGCACGCCTCTCAAACGTCCCGGGGGGTCGACGTCCCATTTCGGCCGTGATCGCTTGTAAAACAGAAATAGGGTTCCGACGGGAGCGATCGCTGAACTTTGGCGTGTTCTCACAAGTTCGAAATGTCTGGCGGGGGGCCTTTGGCCTGAGACGCCCTGTGTGATGGGAGACTGGAATGATCCGCATGTTCGCCGCCGCCGCCGCCGCCGTCGCATTGACGGGGGTCGCTTTCGCGCAAGAGGAAGCCGCTCCTCCGCCGGAGGCTCCGGCCGCGTCCACGCCACAGCCGACCTTTGTCACGACCTGTCCGGCGTTGCCTGCGCCGCCAGCCTTGCCGGACGGCGCTGTGGCGCGGGAGCGGGACATGGCCGCGGGCGAGCAGCAGATTCAGGCGTGGAACGCCACCTATGTGCAGATCATCAACGAGTGCCGGCAGGCCGAGGTTCGGGCGTTCCAGACCGAGATGCAGGCCAAGGTCGCCGAGGCCCGGGTGGCCCAGGCGCGCTACCAGGCTGCGATCGCCGCCTATCAAGCGGACTCCGCGGCGGCGACCGCCATCGCGGGCCAGTGGGTTGCGGAGGTGGAGGAATTCAATAATCGCAGCGGCCGCCGGAACTAGGAGGGGATTGCGTCTTCGGGCTTGACGGACCTTAGGGCAGGTAGGCTTGCTGGGGCGAAGTCGCCAGAGGAGGCCAGCCTTGCCTGCATTTAAGACCCTGCTGTTGGACGTGGCTGATGGCATCGCCACGCTCACCCTGAACCGCCCGGATCGGATGAACGCTTTCACCGGCCAGATGATGACGGACATCATCGCGGCTTTTGACGCAACCGACGCGAACGACGATGTCCGGGCGGTGATCGTCACGGGCGCGGGCAGGGCGTTCTGCGCCGGAGCGGATCTGAGCGAAGGGGCCAAGACGTTTGACTATGAGAGCCGTGATGATCGCCCCGAGCGCGGAGACAAGGGCAGCGCGGAGTATCTCCGCGACGGCGGCGGGCGCATCACGCTGCGGATCTTTGAGAGCCTCAAGCCGGTCATAGGGGCCATCAACGGCGCAGCGGTCGGCGTCGGCGCGACGATGCAGTTGCCGATGGATATTCGCCTCGCCTCCACCGAGGCGCGGTTCGGCTTTGTGTTTGCGCGGCGCGGGATTGTGCCGGAGGCTTGCTCCTCCTGGTTTTTGCCGCGTTTGGTGGGCGTCAGCCAGGCCCTGGAATGGTGCTACTCGGGACGCGTATTCGCCGCGCAGGAGGCGCTGCAGGGGGGGCTCGTGCGGTCTCTTCACGCCCCTGAGGATCTGATGCCTGCTGCGACAGCGATCGCTCGGGAGATCGCCGATCACGCCGCGCCTGTGTCGGTGGCTCTGACCCGCCAGATGCTTTGGCGCATGCTGGGGGCCGATCACCCGATGGAGGCCCACAAGATCGATAGCCGGGCGATCTTTGCTCGCGGCAAGCAGGCCGACGCCAAAGAGGGCGTGACGAGCTTTCTCGAAAAGCGTCCTGCAGCCTTCCCCAACAAGGTGTCGCAAGACATGCCGGACTTTTTCCCCTGGTGGCCTGACCGGCCGTTCGCTTGAAGATCAGCGACGCGTTTGGAGCTGAGCGTCGATCCGCCAGATCGGCGAGGCCATCGCCAGGACAAGGGCTGCAGCGATGATCCCCAATCCTGGGATCAGCGCGGCGGTCTGAGGTCCCCAAAGGTCCGCCGCAAGGCCCGTGATGGCCGACCCGATTGGCGCCCCGCCAAAAAAACCGAGGGAATAGATCGCGAGGACGCGGCCAAGAAAGGTCGGGCTCGCCGCGCTTTGTGTGATGGTCCGGCTCATGGAGATGGCGACGCCGGAGGCGAGGCCCCAGACCCCGACGATGACGCCGAAGATCCAAAAGGGTTTGTTCGCGGCGAACGAGACCAGCGCCATGCCGCCGATCATGTGGGAAACGATCAAAGCCATGCCTGGCCGCCCCACGGGAGGCAGCCGCGACAGGAGCGCCGCAGAGACGAAAGAGGCGCACCAGAAGATGGCGAAGAGAACCGCCAAGAGTTCTGACTGCTGTGCGGGAGTGCCCCCATAGGCGTCCCGGATGATGATGGGAAAAAGCACCTGGAACGATCCGATGACGAAGACCCCGACATAGGCAGCCGACCAGAGCATGGGCCCCATCACCGGGCTTTTGAGGGCGTAGGCGAAGCCGTCCTGGATGTCGCGAAGGGCTGAAGCCAGCGAAGTCCCCTGGGCGGGCGGGGAAGGGGCTCTGAGGCGCAGCGCCACCCCGGCGGCCAGCAGGACGCTCACGCCCAAGAGCACGAAATAGGGGGCTGGCGCCGCTCCCGCGTTCTGCGCGGCCAGAATGCCCAGGATCTGGGCGCCGATTTGCACGGCCGTGACCGCCGCAGCTGCGCTCCCAATCGTGATGGTTTTGCCCCGGGCCGCGTCCCGAGCGACGACGCCGTTCAAAGCGGCGTCCCTCACCGGCAGCATGAACGCCGCCGCCGTGCCCATGCACAAGGCGTAAACAATGACCAGCGGATAGGATGCGATCCCGGCGGCCAGGGCCGCCGCCAGTCCAAAAGCGGGCAGGGCGAAACAGACCTGCAGCGCCGCGAGGGCGGGCCCTGCCCGCACCCTGTCGGCCAACACGCCGCCCCAGATCAAGAACACCGCCATCGGCGCCGAGATCGCCATTTGCGCCCAGCCTACTTCCAGCGGGCTCGCCTTGAGGATGAAGGTTACGAGGGACGGATAGAGCGCGAACTGAAGCCCGAAGGCGAAAAAATAAAGCCCCACCAGCCACAGATAGAGCGGCATTTCCGGCGGTCCGGCTGGGGCGGAACCAACCTCCGGCGCTTGGGGGGTGGCGGGCGGGGTCATCATCCGCCCATAGCGCGGTTTGGGTGGGGAGGCCAAGGACAAGGCGGCGTTGACCTTGGCTTAACCCTATTTCCGGTAAGCCGGCCTCATGAAGTCGTCTCGCGACGCGAATCTCCCGCCTCTTGGCGCCGCTGGGATCAGCGCGGCCCCTCTTGGCGTGAGATCTGAACAGCCAGCGCAGCCCTCGGCGCGGACGATCCTGACTGCGCGGCTCTGCGAGATCGTGACTTGGCCTGGCACGCGCATCACCCCGGCTGATCGCCAACTGGCCGCCGAAGTGCTGATGGCGCTTTTGCGCGCCGCGCCTGCTGCTGAGCGCCATCGTTTGGCCGAGCGGTTGGTCATGGTCGTGGATCCGCCCCGTGCTTTGCTGCGCTACCTTGCTGTCGACGAAATCGGCGTATCCCAGCGTTTGTTGGAAGAAGGGATAGGTTTCGACGACAGCGATCTGATGGCCGTCATTCGAGGCGGATACACGCCCCATCGCTTGGCGATCGCGGGCCGCAAGGGGCTCTCCGAACTTCTGGCGGACGAATTGATCAGGCTCGGCGAACCAGGCGTTATCCTGAAAGTTCTGTCCAACCCGCGCGCGCGGATCTCTCAAACCGGGCTTGATCTTGCGGTGAACGCTTCCCAGAGCGACCCTGCTTTGCCGGTCGCCCTGCTGCAGCGCCCGGAGCTCAAGCCCAACCAGGCCCTGATGATGTTTTGGTGGGCCGCGCCCATCGAACGACAAGTGATTTTGCGACGCTACACCGCCGAACGCCGAACGCTGGCGGAAGGCGTGACAGAGGCTTTCCGCGTCGCCGCCGCCGAGAGCTGGCAGGACCCGGAGGTGCGCAAGGCGCTGCAGGTTATCGAACGCCGCGGCCGCAACCGCGCCGCTGCCCCGAAAAGTCCATTCGACAATATCGAACACGCCATCGCCGTCGCCGCCGCCCAGGGCATGAGCAAGTTCATCGCCGCCGAGATCGGCTATCTTGCGGGGGTGAAACCCGTCACCATCACCCGGGTGCTGACGGATCATTCCGGCGAGGCGATCGGGGTCTTCGCCAAGGCCGTTGGGCTCAAGCGAGTCGATCTCGACGCGCTTTGGACCGCGCTGCGGCGGCCGAAGGGCGATCATGGGTCTGAGACCCCTTACGCGCAGATGCGCTATGCGTTTGAGATTTTGTCGACCACAAAGGCGCAGACTGCGCTCCGATATTGGAACTGGAGCTTCTCTGCCGACGCGCAGGATCTGAGCGATGGCCCTGACGACGGGGCCGAGGATACGCTGTTGCTCCAGCCTGCCAGACGCAATGCTTTGCTCTTGTCTCGTCTTTTCAGCGCCGATTGAGGCGCTGCCCGGCCGCGTGCTAAAAAGAAGCCTCCAGCAATCATTCTGGTCAGAGAGGGAGGCCTGGAAACGAATATCTGGCTTTTGAGGCTGGGCCAGTCCGGGATTGTCCAGGGACCCTCTTGAACAGGAATGGCGGGATTGGCTGGCCCCAATCATTGACGAAAGTCGGGTGGGGGACATCGTGGTGGTCCCATCGATCGAGGGAGGAGCGTCGGCATGGGCGAACGGCCGGGCGTCGCAATCATCGGGGCGGGCTTCAGCGGCGTGGGCATGGCCATCCGGCTCAAGCAGGCTGGGTACAAGAATGTGACGGTTTTCGACAAGGCGCCGAAGGTTGGGGGCGCCTGGTATTGGAACACCTATCCCGGATGCGCCTGCGACGTGCCGGCGCATCTTTATTCCTATTCATTCGCCCCTTGGGGGGAATGGAGCCATGTCTATCCCGGCGCCGCTGAGATTCAGGCCTATATCGAGCGGGTGGTCGATGCGTTCGGCGTCCGTCCCTGGCTCCGGCTTGGCGTGGAAGTTCATGCCGCCCGTTGGGATGAAGCGGCCCGGCTCTGGCGTCTTGTGTTGGCGGATGGGAGCATCCACGAGGCGCAGATTCTGATCGCTGGGCTTGGTCAACTCGATATCCCGAAATACCCAGACATTGAGGGTCGCGAGACGTTCTCAGGCGCGGCCTTTCATTCCGCCCGTTGGGACTGGACCGTACCGCTCGAGGGCAAGCGCGTGGCCGTGATCGGCGCTGCGGCGAGCGCTGTCCAACTGATCCCTGAGATCGCGCCCAAAGTCGCCCATCTTGATGTCTACCAACGCACGCCGAATTATATCGTGCCTCGCAATGACCGCGCTTTTGCAGCCTGGGAGAAGCGCTATTACGCGTCCAATGCGTGGGCTCTTCAGATGAGCCGCCAGGCGATTTATTGGCGCTCCGACACGCTTTTTTGGGGCGTGTTCAAGGGCAGTGGGTGGCGGGTTAGGCTCTTTGAGGACGCCGCGCGAAAGCACCTTGAAGACCAGGTGAAAGATCCCGTCCTGAGGGAAAAACTGACCCCCTCCTACGCCATCGGCTGCAAGCGCGTTTTGATCACGGACGCCTATTATCCTGCCCTCCAGCGCGACAATGTCGCCCTGGTCGCTGATCCCATCGCGCGGATCGATCCGGACGGCGTGCGCACGACCGATCAGCGCCTGCGTCCGGCGGATGTGATCGTCTACGCCACGGGTTTCGACGCGAGCCGTTTTCATTGGCGAGTGGAGATTGAAGGATCGGCGGGGCGGCTCAATGACGTCTGGCGAGGGGGGGCTGAGGCCTATTTGGGCTTGGCGACAAAGGGCTTTCCCAATTTTTTCATGTTGTACGGCCCCAACACCAATCTTGGGCACACCTCGATCCTGGTTATGGTGGAAGAGCAGATCAGCTATATTCTGAGGCTTCTGGCGATGATGGATGCCCGCGGCGCCTCGGTGGCCGAGGTCAGTCCCAACGCGCAGGCTCGTTACAATGCGGTGTTGCAGGCGGATCTGAAGGCAAGCCCTTGGGCCTCTGATTGCGGCAGCTGGTATAAGACCGAGGAGGGCAAGATCGCCAATAACTGGCCCCATTCGACCCAAGACTATGCGCGCGTGATGAGGCGGATCGAACCCGCGTCCTGGGCGCTGCAATGAAAGCCGTCCCCAGTCGTTTCAGGGCTTGATCGCCGTGGCCAGCGCCGACGCGATGGCGACTTGATGATCGATTTCGGCCCTGAGCAATTCCTTGGCGAGCCTCGCCCGGCGCTTGTGGGTGACGCTGTTCCAAACGCGGAAGACCGCCCAGAACAGCGGATAGGCGATCAGTCCCCACAAGAAACCGAACCACAACGAGCCCCCGGGCCCTGCGCCTTCCACGATGGGCGAAAGCCGGTTGGCCGCGAACACGAGTCCGGCAACGCCGAGGCTTGCGAAGGCGGCCTTCCAGAGAGGTCCAAAAACCGGGTTCGGCGTGGAGACCAGAGCGATCATCGCAGGGCGGTCTTCCCATTGTCCGGTGGATTGATTGATGACCGCCACGATGCGGAGGTCTTTTTTTCGGTTCTGTTTGGCGCGGATGATCGTGACCCGGTGCTGGTCGTGCACCCCAACGGTGCAGTTGCGGATCACGAACTCCTTGTCCTTGCCGGTGGCCACATCCCGCAAAACCAGGCGCATCGCATTCACCCCGCGGCTGGGGGGCGGCGCTTTGCCGCGTCCGCCGCGGTGTCCGCCGGCGGAGGCGGGAGGAGGCGGTTCGTTGAACAGCTCCACCCTGGCGGCCACGCCGGTCACGATATCGAGATGCACCGGTTTCGCCATCGCCGTCCAATCCCCTCCCCGTTCATGTCGCGGGCCGGTCGTCCAAGAGGAGGGCGCCGCAAGTCGCCGCCGTCAAGCTGTGTTGCGGGGGGACGGCGTTCGCGGCAAGGTTTTGGCGCATGAGGTCGCCGCGTCTTTACCTGCCTGAACCGCTCGCCGAGGGCGCCGTCCTTCGTCTTGCTGATAAGACCGCGCACTATCTTGTCCATGTGCTGCGATTGGGGCCGGGGTCGCAGGTGCGCCTCTTCAACGGCGAGGATGGAGAGTTCGCCGCAACGATTGAGGAGCGCAGCAGGGATGGACTGACCGTGCGTGTGGGGTCGCAGGTCCGGGGTCCGAGGCCCGAGGCGGACCTGACCTTGGTGTTTGCTCCTTTGAAGCGCGGACCGACCGATTGGGTGATCGAAAAGGCGACCGAGCTCGGCGTGACGGCGATCCAGCCTGTCTTGACCGCCTACACGGTGGCCGAAACCGTGCGGCTGGAGCGTTGGGAGGCGATCGCCCGTGAAGCGGCCGAACAATGCGAGCGCCTGACGGCGCCGCAGATTCTGGAGCCTGCGCCTTTGGCGCGGCTTCTGGGCGACTGGCCTGAGCGCCGCCGTCTGCTTGTGGGGGAGGCGCGGGCGAGCGGGCTTGTCACAGTCGCTCAGGCCCTTGCTGACGATCCAGCCGCCTCCGCCCTTTTGATCGGGCCGGAGGGCGGGTTTGACGCCCGCGAGCTTGGCGCGCTCTGCGCTCATCCCGCGGCCCGGGGCGTCACCTTTGGTCGAAGGATCTTGCGGGCGGAAACGGCGGCTGTCGCCGGCCTTGCGTTGGTGCAAGCGGCGTGGGGGGATCGGCGCGCGGGATAACCCTTGCGTCAGGGCGGGAAAGCCGCCACATCGCGGCCTGGGAATTGGGCTTTTCAAGTGAGGCGACAGCGATGCCATCCACCGTCGAGTCTGCGCCGATCGAGAGCAAAGCCGATTTGGTCGCCCATATCGCCAGAGGCGAAAAACCGGATCCGAAGGCTTGGCGGATTGGCACTGAACATGAAAAATTCGGCTTCCGGCTCGCTGACCGCAGTCCGGTGCCCTATGACGGCGCCTCCGGCATCCGCGCGCTTTTGGAGGGCATTCAGGCCAAGACCGGCTGGGCTCCGATCATGGAAGGGCCCCATATCATCGGGCTCAAGGACGACGCTGGCGCGTCCATCAGCCTGGAGCCTGGAGGCCAGTTCGAGCTCTCCGGCGCGCCTCTTGAACATCTTCATCAGACTTGCCGCGAGGTTGGTCAGCATTTGAACGTCGTCCGCGAAGTCGCAACCGCGCTGGGCATCGGCTTTCTCGGTCTTGGCTTTTCCCCGCAATGGAGCCTTGAAGAGACCCCGATCATGCCGAAAGGCCGTTATCGGATCATGCGGGCCTATATGGCCAAGGTCGGCCGTCTTGGGCGGGAGATGATGTTTCGCAGTTGCACGGTGCAGACAAATCTCGATTTCCGCTCCGAGAGCGACATGGTCAAGAAGATGCGGGTAGGGCTGGCGTTGCAGCCGATTGCGACGGCTCTGTTCGCCAATTCGCCCTTCGCCGAGGGCCGGCCGAACGGGTTTTTGAGCTATCGGGCGCATGTCTGGACCGATACCGACCCTGACCGCACCGGCATGCTGCCGTTCGCCTTCTCCAACGGCTTCGGCTATGAGGCCTATGTCGATTGGGCGCTCAGCACGCCCATGTATTTTGTCTATCGCGATGGGGTCTATATCGACGCTTCGGGGCAGTCATTTAAAGATTTCCTGGCCGGCAAGCTGCCCGCGCTTCCTGGCGAGCGGCCCACGATCACGGACTGGGAGAACCATCTTTCGACGCTGTTTCCCGAGGTTCGGCTCAAGACTTATCTGGAAATGCGCGGCGCCGATTCAGGACCTTGGAGCCGTCTCTGCGCTTTGCCCGCCTTTTGGGCCGGGATCTTCTATTGCGAGGCTGCTCTGGAAGCCGCCTGGCGGCTTGTGGCGCCTTGGACGGCAGAAGAGCGGGAGGCCTTGCGCCGATCTGTGCCCTATCTCGGGTTGAAAGCGCCCATTCGGGGTCATTCGGCCCAAGACATCGCCAAACAGGCGGTCGCCATCGCCCGGCAGGGCCTGAAGAGCCGGGCCAAGCTCAACAGTGCGGGCGATGATGAAACAGGGTTCTTGGCCGAACTCGACGACATTGCCGCCACCGGCGTCACCCCGGCGGAACGGCTTCTGGAGCGTTACCGGACGGAATGGGGCGGGCGGATCGACCCTGTGTGGGAGGCTGCGGCGTATTGAGGGTCAAAACGCGACTTGCAGCCCCGTGAGAACCACATTGGTTTGCACACCCTGATCAGACCATGTTGAGCCGTCCGCAAAATTGCCCCCGCTGACGAAATTCAACGGCGCGAAGCCGTTCACATGAACATATTCGCCAAACAGGTTCACGTTCTCCGCGACATATCGAGAGTAGCCGGCCACAAACTGGTGTTGCCGCTCCCAAGGGCTGCCTTCGGGACCTGAGATGAAGGTGGAAAACTCCGCGGACAGGAACTGGGATCTTCCGAAGGATTGCGGGTCGAAGCCATAGCGCGCTCCCAGGGTCCAGCTGGTCACGTCGCTGGCGGCAAACTGTGAAAGCGGATTGGGATTGATCGTCCACACGCGTTGCGGTGGCGTCGTGGCCGCCGGATTGCGGAGATCGGCGGCTGGGACCTGCGTCCCGGGCCACACATCAGTCGTTTGATTGTATTCAGCGATATACTCAAACCCGCCGAACCGCCCCTCGGTGTAAAGGGCGAAAGCCGGCACCACGTCATTGCATGGAAAGAAGTGAAACACCGGGTACCCTTGGCAATAGGCCGAGCCGTGCAGATAGCTGCCCCCGACGGCCACATACCCGTCAGCGCCGATGGGCTGCCGGTAGTTCACGTCCAACGAAAAATTATTGATCCGGGAGGGCACGCCGCTGTCTTCCACAGGGGCGTTGGCGCCTCGGAACTGCGCGCCCCCTTGGATCGCCATGACCCGGGCAGACCAGCGGTCGCCAGCGTAGCCAATTTGCGCTCCGTAGGCGAGGGGAGCGAAGGCATGCCACGTCGTTGAGTTCGTGAACGGGCTCACCGTGTCGCCAAGGCCGAAAGGCGCATCAAGCTTGCCGACCAATGCGTAAACTGGGGAGCGATCGAGATCGCCGAGCATGAGCCAGGCCCGGCGTACCGACACCGTATTGCGCTCAAGCGAGGTGATCGTGCCGGTCCCAAAGCTTTGGCTGGGAGCGTAAAGCATTTCGGCGTAAAGGGTAACGCCATCCATCGGCTGGGCCGTGATGGCCAGCTGCGCAGAGTGAACAACCGCTTCTGAGACGCTGGTCCCAAGCTGATTGGCGCTGGTGGGATTGCGCATGAGGTAACCGAACTTGTTGTCGGTGTCGCTCCACTGCGCGTTGACGACAGCGGTCACAGCGCCCGAAACGGTGACCATGGCGTCCAAATCGCCATTTTGACGACCACGAAGCTGAAGCAACGCGCGATTTTGCGTGTTTTCCGCGTGATCAAGGATTTGGAAGCCATAGCCCGGGCTTACGCCGATCGCGGGGCGCGCCGACGGTCCAGAGACGGCCTGTTCGGAGGGTGACGCTCTCGCGGGCGCATGGGGTCGCTGGATTTGGTCATAAGCGTCAAGGCGCGCCCTGAGCTCCTGGTTTTGCCGCTCAAGCAGAGCGACACGCTCTTCGAGGGTTTCCGCGCTCTGGGCCAAAGCAGGCGAGGCAAGGCACGTCGCGGCTAGAAAAGCGGCAACCGACGGGGTGACGTTACGCATGGACGATCTCGATGGCCATTCAAGCAAAGCTCTCAATGGCGCAAGGTTTTGAACTTCCAATGGTAAATATCGTGTGCCTGATCTGGCCCGATATCAGCCTGCGAGCGAACGCAGGGCTCAATGGATCGCTGTCCCCCGCCCTTGATGCCCCCACGCCCTCTGTGCTTGCTTGGCCGACATACGGATAGCTAACGATCGCCGGGGAGGGCTCGTCAGCCATGAACATCGTCATATTGGGCGGGATCCTGATTACGGTCCTGACGCTCATCCCGGTCCTGGGCCAGTTGCGCCAGCATCCGAAGGGCCTTGTGGTCTTGTTTTTCGCTGAGATGTGGGAGCGGTTTTCCTATTACGGAATGCGAGGCATTCTGATTTTCTATTTGACGCAGCACTTCCTTTATTCAGACGGCTTCGCCAACGGGATGTACGGGGCCTATACCTCCCTCGTTTACCTTTTGCCGCTGATTGGCGGCTTTATCGCCGATAAATACCTGGGGACACGCAAAGCGATCGCTTTTGGCGCTTTGCTCTTGGTCGGCGGCCACCTCCTGATGGCGGTGGAGCAGGAGCCTGCTCGCCAGACCCTGACCTATCAGGGCCAAACCTATGAATTTGCGTCCGAAGGCCGGATGGAGCGCCGCGAAGTTGACCTGATCGTGGGCGGTGAGCGCTATGCTTTTGAGGGGGCGACGCAAACCAACGCCGCGGGCGAAGAGGTCAATGGTCTGGCGATCAGCGGCCTCCCCGCCGATGCAGGCCTTCCTGCCTTCCTCCCCGAAGGCGCCTATAAACTGGGCGTTGAGGGCCGCCAGCCGCTCTTTGAAGGCGTGATGCTTTTTGCACTTGCCCTGATTGCTGCTGGCGTCGGCTTCCTGAAGCCCAATATCTCAACCATCGTCGGCCAGCTTTACCCGGGCGACGACCCCCGTCGGGACTCCGGCTTCACCCTCTATTATTACGGCATTAATCTGGGGGCGTTCTGGGCGTCGATTCTCTGCGCTTGGCTTGGGCTTGAGATCGGCTGGTGGGCGGGCTTCGGCCTCGCCGGCATCGGCATGGCCCTAGGCTTTATTGTCTTTGTCCTCGGCAAGCCGCTCTTGGAAGGCAACGGCGAGCCCCCTGCGCCGGAGCGCCTGAAAGAGAAAGGGCTTTTCGGCCTCAGCAAGGAGAACACGATCTATCTGCTGGGCGTCTTGGGCGTGATCGCGGTGTTCGGCGTGTTCCAGGCCAATGCGGCCGTTCGCTCCGCCATCGATGGCGCGATCAGCGCCCATCAGGCCGCCAGCGGGGTGGGGGCGTCTTTGCCGCTGGGATTGGCGCTGGCGGACTTTTTCGTCGTTGTCGGCGTCTTGCTGGTGATCGGGTCGGTTTTGGTGCTGGGCTATATTTTCCGGTTCATGTCCGCCCGCTGCGCCAAACAGGAAAGCGACCGACTTCTTCTGGCTCTGATCCTGATCGCCGCCTCGGTGGTCTTCTGGACACTGTTTGAGCAGGCGGGAACCTCTTTGAACCAGTTCGCCGAACGGTCCACAGACCTGACCGTGATGGCGCAGCCTTTGCAGCTGGGGCCGTTCTTTATCGGGACGCCAGAGCAGCTGGCCGTGGCCGGCTTCCCCGCCGGCCAATCGCCTATTTTCATCGACGCCGGCTTCGCCGCGGGGCAAGCCCAAAGCTTCAATTCGGGCTTCATCTTGATCTTCGCCCCGCTTTTCGCAGGCCTTTGGGCTTGGTTGGAAAGGCGCAAGCTGGATCCCAACGACCCGATGAAGTTCGCTCTTGCCTTGATTCAGGTGGGGGCGGGGTTCCTGGTTTTGGTGGTCGGAGCCACGATGGCGGGTTCTGACTACAAAGTCCCGCTGATGTTTTTGGCCTTGGCCTATCTGCTCCACACCACGGGCGAATTGTTCCTGAGCCCTGTGGGCCTGTCCATGGTGACCAAGCTCTCGCCGTCGGCGGTGGTTTCAACCATGATGGCCGTCTGGTTTCTGTCCTCTGCCTGGGCGCAGTGGATCGGCGCGATCATCGCCGCTCAGACGGGAGCAGAGACCATTGGCGGCAGGGTTCTCAATCCCGCGCAGGCCCTGGCCACCTATGTGGAGGTGTTCCAGTCCATCGGCCTATTCGCCATCGGCGTCGGCGTAGCGCTTGCGGTCTTAAGTCCTTTTCTGCACAGGCTTTCCCACGGGTCTCGCTGACCCGGGGCGGCGCCCTCAAGAGGGTCTTCTGGGGCTCTTTGACGCTCTCTTGTAAGGTGAGCCGCACCCTTGTGACGGGACTTGCGGAAAAGCCTGCAAACGAGGGGTGTGGGCGGTGGCTTTCCCATCTTTGGGGCCCGACAAGGAAGACGCGCCGCTCGACGTCCGGGACATCGTGGTCTTATGATGAGGTCCTGGCGTCGGGGGGCGGCAAGAACGGGCGGTGGCGAAAGCCGGGGCCTCATGGACATGGTGTGCAGTGACCGCCTCTGGCGCGCGAGCGGGTTTCGGCCTGCCTGTGGCGCCATGAAGCCTCGATTGCGCATGGTGTGGCCTTGATCCGACCCTACATGATGGATGGGTTGCGGTGTCGCGACCGCATCGGCGAAGGAGTGATTGATGCCGCGGAAGACCTCTCCCCTTCGGCCCCCCGCAAAGCCTGCGGCGGCCCCCGTGGCGGGATTGGAGCTGCTTCTGGGCTGGCGCGATGGGGAAGAGCCAAAGGCCCCCATGGGGTTTTCTTCGGCGTCCCAAACCCGGAGCGCGGCGCCCAAGCCCGCCCCCCGCGAGCCTTTGCTGTATGGCGAGGACCGCCATTTGGTGACCATCGCCCCGACGGGCGCGGGCAAAGGCAGGGGGGTGATCATTCCAAACCTTTTGCGCTTTGAGGGCTCGGTCATCGTCATCGACCCCAAGGGCGAGACCTGGCACGTCACCCACCGTCGTCGGATGGAGATGGGTCAGGAGGTGCGGCTGCTCGATCCTTTTGGCGCCGTTTCCAGACGCACCGACAGCTTGAACCCGTTTGACCTTTTCGACCGGCCTGGGGCGCTTTTGGACGCCGACGCCGAGATGTTGGCTTCCCTTCTCGCGGGGGATCAGGGTTTCCATAAGGAGCCCTTTTGGGACAATTGGGGTCGGTCCTTAATGTCGGGGGTTGTTGCTGCGGTCGCCCAAACCGCTCCGCCTGAGCAACGGCATTTCGGCCGCGTCCGCGAAATTCTGATGAGCGACGACGCGGTCTATAACCTGGCGACAATCATTGAAAATCATGACGATCTGAACAGGCTTTCGAAGCAGAATATTTCGAGTTTCTTGCCTATAACAGAACAGACGAGATCGGGTATTTTATCTACGACCCAGAGTTATTTAAAGGTCGTGAATTCTGACTCAGCATTGCGATCACTGTCGAAATCAACCATTAGCCTTGAGGCGGTCCGCAAAGGAGATCCGATCACGATTTATATCGTGTTGCCGCCTGACAAGCTCGAAAGTCATGGGGCGTTGCTGCGTCTTTGGGTCGGAGCCCTCATGCTCACCGTCATGGGCCGCAAGCGCCGGCCCAAGCGCTCAACATTGTTTCTTCTCGACGAGTGCGCGCAATTGGGGGAGTTCGGCCCCTTGCGGCAGTCGATGACGCTTTTGCGTGGCTATGGTCTGCAGGTATGGCCTTTCTTCCAGGACCTGTCCCAGCTTCAGAGGCTTTATCCGAACGATTGGCGGACGATCTTCAACAACGCCGGCGTGTTCCAGCTTTTCGGGGTCGCCAATCATTTGATGGCGAAGGAGAGCAGCGATCTGATCGGCGACATCGACGCCGACAGTCTCCGGGCCATGCCGGCGGACAAGCAGGTGATCGCGATGAGCGGGACCAAGGCCTTGCACGCGCGCCTGCCAGATTATCTGCAGGACGCGGCTTTTCAGGGGATGTGGGATCCAAACCCGATGTTTGACAGCATTGATGAGACGGACGTTCCGGCGAAAACAAAGTCCAAGGCGAGGCGCAAGACCCAAGCGCGCCGCGGCAAGAAGGCGACGATCCCGGCCCGGTGAGGGCGAGGCCCCGGCGGCTCGCTGCATGAACGGAAGTGGGATTCTGGAGAGGACAAGGTCATTGGCGAGGGGAGGCGGAAGGCCGCGCGCTGCGGGCTGGCCCAAGCGCCCAGAGAGCGCGCCCAGAGAGCGCGCCCAGAAGAGAGCGCGCCCAGAAGAGAGCGCGCCCACAGAGCGGGGCCCACAGAGCGGGCCCAGGGTGCGGATCCAGAGGGTTTGGCCAGAGGGTTTGGCCAGAGGGTTTGGCCAGAGGGTTTGGCCAGAGGGTTTGGCCAGAGGGTGGCCCCCAGAGCGCGCCTGATTTGACGCATCCAAAGGGCGGCCCTTTGGCGTGTTGGGGGCTTGGGGGCTCCGCCGAGCGTCTGAACGCGTCCACATGCGTGATCGTGCGCGTAGTCAGGTCGCGTGGCTTCGGCCGGAGAAGGCGGAAACCGGCCTAGCCCTGCTCCGCCTTGGCCAGCATCGCAGCGATCTCGTCAAGAACCGAGAGTCGTTGCTTCTCCAGGGCCTCCAGCGCCGCGTCCTCGGCGGGCCGAATATCTTTTTGTATCTGTTGGATTTCCTTCCATAAATGGTGGTTTTTTTCCAACAAGTTTGCGAAATGGGCGCTTTCGCCGGCCACGCGACGGATCAGGTCGGCTTTGCCAGGAAACTCTTCTGCGAGGTCATGGGATAAAGCGGTCATCGAGTTCCTCGTTGAGTATGACGCTCAGGAAATGGCTTGCGCCGAAGGCGTCTGCGAACGGGTCGAAAGCCGCAGGCTGATCAGCCTCACCCGGCGCCGCCCACGGTCAATCCTTTGATATAGAGCGTCGGCTGACCCACTCCGACGGGCACGCTTTGCCCCGCTTTGCCGCAGGTTCCGACCCCGTCGTCCAGCTTGGAATCGTCGCCGACCATGGTGATCCGGGTGAGCGCTGAGGGGCCGTCTCCAATGAGGGTGGCGTTTTTCACGGGCGCTTTGATCTTGCCCTTTTCCACCAGGTAGGCCTCGGTGCACTGGAACACGAACTTGCCGCTTGTGATGTCGACCTGACCGCCGCCGAAATTGACAGCGTAGAGCCCTTTTTTGAGGCTCGCGATGATCTCTTCGGGGTTTTTGTCTCCACTAAGCATGGAGGTGTTGGTCATGCGCGGCATGGGCTGATGGGCGTAGCTTTCGCGCCTTCCATTGCCGGTGGCCTTCACGCCCATGAGGCGGGCGTTCATTCGGTCCTGCAGATAGGCTTTCAGGATGCCGTCTTCGATGAGGACCGTCCGGCCCGTCGGGGTGCCCTCGTCGTCGATGGTCAGGGATCCGCGGCGGTGCATGAGGGTGCCGTCGTCGACGACGGTGACGCCGGGGGCGGCGACTCTCTGGCCGATCATTCCGGCGAAGGCAGAGCTTCCCTTGCGATTGAAATCGCCTTCCAGCCCATGCCCGACCGCTTCGTGTAACAAAACGCCGGGCCAGCCGGGGCCCAAAACCACGTCCATCTCGCCAGACGGCGCGGGGATGGCGTCGAGGTTCACAAGCGCGACGCGCAGGGCCTCGTTGGCGAGCGCCTTCCATTGTTTCGGAGCGATGAAGGCCGCATAGGCGCGCCGTCCGCCAGCGCCGGCCGAGCCGGTTTCCCGTCGTCCGTCGCGCTCCACGGTGACGCTCACATTGATCCGCACCAGAGGCCTCGCGTCGTCATAGCGGGCGCCGTCCGGGCGAAGGATCGCCACCTCCCGCCGGCTGCTGGCCAGCGACACGCTGACTTGCGCCACGCGGGGGTCTTTGGCGCGGACATAGGCGTCGATCTCAGCGAGAAGCGCGGTTTTATCGGTGAAAGCCGGCGCGCTGAGAGGGTCAAGATCGGCGTAGCGGTGACGATTGGTCCGCCGCGGCGCGACCGCCAGGGTCCCAGCGTGGCCCCTTTTGGCGGCGCTGGCCGCGTCTGCGGCCCGATCGATCGCGCCGTCGTCGAGCAGGGAAGCATGGGCGTAACCAGTGGTTTCCCCGCACACGACCCGCATGCCGAAGCCCTGCGTCGCGTCGTAGCTGGCCGATTTGAGCCGTCCATCGTCCCAGAGAAAGCTTTCTGAGGCGCTGTTCTCCACGAACACTTCGCCGTCCTCGGCGCCCCGCGTGGCTTCCGCCAAACGCTTGTGCGCCTTGGTCCAATTGAAGTCCATGGCGGCCATTGCTCCGCCCGCGCCGTCGGCCATGAAAGGGGTCCCTTTTCGCTCTCTTCGTGGTCAGTATGGGGAAGCAAGCGCGCTTCGGAAAGGGGCCGGTTTCCTCATGGCGTGCGCGCGCCGCGACCCGCTGCGATCTGTCTCACGGGGTCCTTACCGTGAAGCGCGCCAGCTCGGCTTGGGGAAGCGGCCAATCCGGGGCCAGTGCGGCGGCGCGGGCATAGTCGCGATAAGCGGCTGGGAGATTGTCCAGGGCCTCGTGGGCGATCCCCCGGTTGAAATAGGCCTCGTGCGGGTCTGCTGCATTGAGGGCGAGTCCCTGGTCGATGGCGGCGAGCGCCTCTTCAAACCGGCCGAGCAGGATGAGCGCCGCGCCGCGATTGACATGGGCTTCGCCTCTTTCGGGACGCAACGCCAGGGCGGCGTCGAGGTCTGCAAGCGCCATAGCGCCTTCGCGCCGCTGCAGGCGCAGCACGGCCCGGTTGGTGAGGGTCGCGGCCCGGTCCGCCTCCGACAAGAAGCCCCCCAGCGCGGCTGTGCATTCCTGCAACGGGACAAGCCCCGACGCCCCGTCGCGCGCGGAGACATAGCAACGCTCGGCGGGACCTGGCCCAATCGTGGTGGTTGCGGTCTGCGCGCGCGCATTGCCGATCAAAACCGCCAGCAGCGCTGCGGCCGTGCATGCAGCCCATCCCAGAACCCTCATGGCGCGCTCCGATTGCCGCCGCCGCCATCGTCCGCTTCGGAAGCGTCGGCGAGCGCATCGCGCCGCACCCGTGCGAAGCGTCCCAATTCCTGGTAGGCGGGGCCCCAGTTGGGTTCGATCGCCAGCGCGGTGCGGTAATCTTCGTAAGCGCCCCGGGCGTCGCCCAGGGCTTCCCGCGCCGCCGCCCGATAATAATAGGCGACATAGGGCGCGGACAGCCCCAGGCTCAACGCTTCCGTGATCGCCGCCACTGCAGGGCCCGGTCGTCCGATCATGTGAAGCGCGACCCCGCGGCTCAGATGCGCGTCGGCGTTGTCCGGGTCCAGAGCGATCGCCGCGTCGTAGGCTGAGAGCGCGGCCTCCCCGTCCCGTCGGCGCAGATGAACGGCGCCGCGATTGATTTGGGTGGCGATTTGGTTGGCTCGGTTCAGTCGTTCGGTCTCCACCGCCCGGTCGCAGGCCTCGGCGGCTTGATCGTCGACACGCCCCGCGGCGGCGGCCTCAGCGCAGAGGGCGGCGTTCGGCGCTCCAAGCGATACCCGAGAGCTGTCGGGCCGGTTCCGATCCTCGGGCCGATTTTGCGCAACGGCTTCCAAAGCAAAGCAAACAATGAGCGCGAAACTTGCCGCCAGGATCGGAAACAGGTAGGAGCCGCCCGCCGTCGACGCCGAGGCGTTTGTCGTCGTCGCGCTGGGTGGCATGCGGATACCTGCGAGGCTCATGGGGTTGGGTTATAAAGCGTGCGGGGCTGCCGCGCATGCGACGCTTGGCCCCGTACCTCCGTCGACTGCGACAAATCGGCACGAAACCCGTCGCCGTTGGAGTGAAAGAGAGTATATGCCGGTTCGACGAAGCGCGCTACTGCGTGGCGTCGTTAGGTGCACAATGAAGGAGGCGAGCGCGTGGGGCACGCAAAGAAGGGCGTTTGGTTGAAAGGCGCAGGGGCGTTGGGCGCCGCGCTCGCGTTCGCGGGATCTTTGACGAGCGTTGCGCTGGCGGCGCAGCCGGAAGAGCGCGGCATCGATCTGCAACCGGCTGCGACTGATTTGATGGAGAACGTCAGAGAGTTCCATGTTTTCATGGTCTACATCATGGTGGGCATCTCCGCCGTGGTGCTGGCGCTTTTGATCTGGGTGATGTTGCGCTACAACCGGCGCGCCAACCCGACGCCGAAAACCTTCACCCACAACGCGACCGTCGAGGTGATCTGGACGGTGATTCCGGTGTTGATCCTGGTCGGGATCGCCTGGAAGTCTTTCCCGCTTCTTTTTGAAGAAGAGCGCATTCCGCCCGCGGAATTGACCATCAAGGCGATCGGCAATTCGTGGTTTTGGACCTACGACTATCCCGACCATGGGATTTCGCAACTGACCTCCTCGATGCTCACCGAC
>JAGWZH010000142.1 GCA_018971945.1 Alphaproteobacteria bacterium
GCGTAAGATCCGAACACGATCATGCATCCGTATTCGCGCGCCTTGGCGGCTATCGCCTCGGTCTCTTCCCCGGGGATGTCGATCGCGACCCGAAGCGCGTCGCGGCGGTCCCACGCGCCAGACCAGCCGGTGATCGGAAATTCGTGGAAGAAAAGAATATCGGATCGACCGCCCCAGCCCTGCGCATTGTCGATCAGGTCCAACATGTGGGCGAGGTTGTCCTGGCGGGTTTGGCGAAGACGGCCAACCTCCACTGCGCGCACCCGGCTCTGCACCACCCCTAAGGACACGCCGTCTTTGGTGAGAGGAGCGGTGGGATACAAGCCGTCGGTCTGCATCTGCAGCGGCGGACCCCCTCGCTGCAGCGCCTCCGCTTCAGAGCCCCCGGCCAAAAGGCCCGCGGCGCCAGAAGCCAAGCCCGCCGCCGCCAACAGCGAGCGGCGGGAGAGCCGGGCCGGAGCTTGTCGATCATCGTCCCTGGCGGTCATTGGTTTGCGCCTCCTTGCGGTCTTTGCGTCAGTCGCGAACCGGCGGCGTCTCCGTTCCCTCCCGGACACGCTGATAATAGAGCCAGCTCGTCACATTCGGTCGGGAGTCGCTTACCGGCGGCGGTTCGCGATAGGCCGGATAATGGGTCGCCACCTCGTTTTGCATCAAAGGCGAGATATGGCTCCAATCCAGCACCTTGGCGCCAGCGGTATGAAAATAGAGCATGCCTTCCCGGCCCCCCATGCGCATCCAGGGCAGCCAATCGGAAATCCGTACCCAACCCACCTCAACGTTGGCCGTGTTCAGCCGCGGGTCTGTCAGATTGCTGGTCACGCCCATGAAATTGAACATCTCCGTGGCGTGATAGGTTCCGCCGACTTCGGCCTGATACGCACCGCCCAGCGGATTTGTGTAAAAGAGCGGGACCGTGGTCGTCAGGAACCAATTGTCCTCGACAAAGTTCGCATTGAAGCTCAGCGGCTGGCCCGAACGGGTGCGCTCATAAAAATCCCCGTTGACGGGGTCGTTGGCGACATGGAGCACGTCCAAGGTTTCGCCGGTCCAGGGATTGGTCCACTCCGACAAGACCTCTCCCGTCGTTGGATCCAGATAGATCAAGAGTTCGCGCGAAACGCTGCGGAAGCCCTGCCCTCGTTCAGGATGGGTGACAGGCCCACAGGTGCGGACATTGAGCCCCTGAACCTTGAACAGAAGACGGTCGGCTTCGCCTTGGCGGCGGGAATATACATCGCCTTGCCAGAACCAGTAGACAGGTTCGTTGTCGGTCTGGGTGCACCAGATCCGCCGCATCGCCTGCAGAGCGCCTTGCGGCGTAGACAGATCGATCGGGGCTGGAGGCTGGGATCCGCGACGCTGCGCCAGCGCGTCCGAGGTCGTCGCCATCAAAGCCGCCGCCAACGCCACAACCCCTATCCATGCCCGCATCGCCAGCTCCCATGTCCGCAGAGCGCCACGAGGCGCCATTGTGAGGAGAACAGGGGAGGGCGCCGATGCGTTCCGGTCAAGATGGTATATCAACCCTTCGTCCCTTGGGGTTCCAAATCGCTTGCGCAAGGATAAGGCTTGGGGCGAAACATAGGACAGGTTGTGAGGAGGCCCCCATGGCGACGCGGATCATCGCTCTGTTCAATCTCAAGCCCGGCGTGACGCCGGAAGCCTACGAGGCCTGGGCCCGACGGGTGGATATTCCGACCGTCAACGGGCTCCAATCGGTCGATCAATTCGAGGTGTTCAAGGCCACAGGTCTTTTGATGTCGGATGCGGCGTCGCCCTACGCCTACATCGAAATCATCGACGTCAAGGATATGGAGGCCTTTGGCGGGGAGGTCTCTACCGAACGCATGAAGGCGGTGGCGGCGGAGTTTCAAACCATGGCGGCGGATCTCGTCTTCATCATGACGGACAAGCTCTGATGAGGCGCTTCACACCCAGATTGACTTCGACCGTCGCGGCAGGTCTGAGCGCAAGGGGGGCTCCGGGACCCTCCCTGCTCCTGTCTTTGGGAGCGTTCGCAACCGCTCTCGCTGGGTGCGCGGCGACGCCGCATCCTGCTCCACCTGCGCCTTCAATGGCCGCCGAGTCGCAGCGGCTGCCCATCGATTTGCGCCGCACCACGCTTATCGTCAGGGATATCGACCGCTCCTTGGCGTTTTACCGCGACGCGCTTGGCATGCAGGTGGCTTACGACCAGGCGCTTTCCTCCCCGCGCCTGCAGCGGGACGGAGGCGATGGGGTGAACCGATCCCGGCTCGTGCTCTTGCGGGCCAATAATGGCTTTATCGGGATGCTGGGCCTTTGGCAGTTTCTCGACGGACCAGAGGCCCCGCCACCGGACCAGAGCCCCGCTTTCGCCCCAGGCGAGATCGTGCTGCTCTTCAACGCATCAGACCTTGAAGCCCGCTTTCCGGCTGTCGCTGCGACGCCAGGCGTCACCCTGATCTCGCCGCCCACGCCGCGGACCTATCCGAGCGATGACGGCGATATTCATGTCATGGTCTCTATGCTGACAGATCCAGACGGCCACATCGTGGAGCTCAACAGACTTGTCTCAGGCGGCCCCGCCCGACAATGAAGTCTTTAAGGGGTTTGCGCGATCATCTTTACCAAGCATTCTTGATGAATATGGATCAACCGTAAATCCTAGCCTGACCTTAACATCCTTCGTGTAATCAGACCCGGTCGTATTGAAAGACACTTCGCTTTTGCGTTGATGAGGCTCTGATGCTTGACGGTGTGTTCAGAAGCTCTGTTGGGCGCGTCTGCGCGGCCGCTATTCTTGTGCAGTGTATGTTTATCGCGCACACGACGCAGGCTTGGGGGCAGGTCCGGCAGGGCGCGCCCATCAGTTTTGCGGCGGTGGCCCCGAGCGAACGGGCTGCGTCGGCCGCCGCCCCGACCCCCACGGGACCAAGGGTGTTGGATCTGCGCCGCGCGCCGGGAGGCGCAGCCTCCGTCACCCCCCCCGCAGCGGCTTCGCCCACCCGGTCGGCGGAAGCGCCAGAATGGCTCGCGCAGGAACAGGTCGGGCCGCCTTATCAGGAAGCCGGGGTCTGGTACGTGCCCACTCCCGAGCCTGGCTACAGCGAAATGGGCGGATTGGCGATCTCCGGGCGCACGAGCGGCGCGACCGAGAGCGGGGAGGCCTTCGATCCCGGCGCCCAAACCGCGGCGCACCCGACCCTTCCGCTGCCCTCCCTTCTTCAGGTCACCGATCTGGCCACTGGGCGCGAGATCATTGTTCGGCTGAATGACCGCGGGCCGTTTGCACCCGGTCGGATTGTGGGGTTGTCGCCTGCTGCGGTTTCCGCCCTCGGGGCCGGCGAAGGCGCGCAAGTCCATGTGCGTTATCTGGGACCTGCGCCGCGGCGCGTGGTGGGCGCAGGCGGCTCCGCCCAGGCTTCAGCCGAGCCCGGCGTGTCGATACGGCCAGCGGCCGCGCGCATTGACGAGGGCCCGATCGCGCCTGACACCCCCATCGCACAATTGCCGCTCCCGCCTCATCTCGGCGTGGGGACGGAAAGGGGCGTCAGGGCGGGCGCCGCTTCGCGGATGAGCGGAAGCCAGAGCCCGCTTGGCGGCGGGCTGGCAGTGCAGATTGGGGCCTTTGCGAATCTTGAAAACGCCCACGCCCTCAGAGAGCGGGTGCGGGATATCTCGCCCGTCGCCATCGAGCCTTTGTCCACGCCAGAGGGGGAATTGTTCCGTGTGCGTCTTGGCCCCTTCTCCCATGAGGCCGAAGCGGAGGCGGCCCATGAGGCCGCCGCTCGCCTTGGCGTCAATGGCAGGTTGGTGAGCCTGGTTCGGTAAGAGCGACTGCAACAGCTCCGGCGGCGTCGCGCGGGCGCAGCGTCGAGGGTTTTTGGCGCGGCGGCCCCTGGCCGGACGGCTTTTGGCCCAGCCTCAGGGGCCCCTGGCGGGGAAGGCCCTGCGGCCTCAGGCGTCGGCGCTTTCACCGAGGGGCATGCTTGCAGCGATTGGGGGTTTTCTTCCCTCTCCGATTCCTAGACCATGAGAGGACGACGGCGCAGTGGGTGCGCCGCGCGGTCTCTTAGGGAGCGTGACGGATGATGCGGGGCGCGCATAAAGGGCTTGCAGCGTGCGTTGTGGCTTTGGGCTTAAGCCTTGCGACAGCAGGCGCGCAAGCGCCGGCCGCGCCGACGGGCCCAGCCTCCCATGCGGTGACCATCGATTATGAGAGCGGTCTGGTGCTCGCCTGCGACCGCTGTGAAGAGCCCATTCCTCCGGCCTCCATGAGCAAACTCATGACGATGCTCTTGGTCGCGGAAGCGCTGGACCGCGGCGAGATTGCTGAAGACACGCTTGTCACCGTGTCAGAACGCGCCTGGCGGCATGGGGCGGTGTCTTCCGGGTCGCATATGTTCTTGGCACTGGGCGCGCAGGTACGGGTTGCTGATCTGGTGCGTGGGGCGATCATCGTCTCTGCGAACGACGCCTGCGTCGCCCTCGCAGAGGCGGTGGCGGGCTCGGAGGAAGCCTTTGTCCAGCGCATGAATGATCGCGCTGGCCAGTTGGGCTTGACCAGCGCCCGCTTTCGCAATGTGACAGGCCTAGACGAAGAGGGTCACGAAATCAGCCCCCTCGATTTGGCCCGGCTGGCGGCGCTCATGATCAGAGAGCACCCCGAGATGTACGCCCACTACGCTGAGCGGCGCTTCAGCTTCAATGATCGGACCCAGGAGAACCGTAACCCGCTCTTGGGCGCGTTTGAAGGGGCGGACGGTGTGAAGACGGGCCATACCGACGCTTCCGGCTATGGGCTGATCGGTTCGGCGTTGGTCGGCGGTCAGCGGCGGATCATCGTTTTTAATGGCGCCCGCACCATGGCGGAACGCCGGGAACGCGCGGTGAACATGATCCGCTCGGCCTTCTATGATTATCAGGTTCGCGAAATCTACGAGGCTGGCGAAGTCATCGGCGAGGCGCGCGTCTGGCTCGGTGCTCGGCGGACGGTCCCGCTCGTGTCGGCGGTCCCGATCTACGCCGCAGCCCCGCAATCGGTTTTCCGAGGGCTGACCGCCAGCATCGTCTATCAAGGACCCACGCCTGCGCCCATCGAAGCGGACCAAGTCGTGGCGCATCTCGTGATCGAGGGGCCGGGTTATGACACTGTCCGCTACCCCCTCATCGCGAGAGAGCCGGTGGCCCGTGCGAACCCGTTCTCCCGGGCCCTCGCCGGCGTCGGAATCGCATTCGGCGGGTCATGAGCGCGGGGCTTTTTCTGACCCTGGAGGGCGGCGAAGGCGCCGGCAAATCGACCTTGCTGGCGCGTTTGCAGGCTGCACTCCTGGCGCAGGGCCGCGACGTGGTGGCGACGCGCGAACCCGGGGGCACGCCAGGCGCCGACCTGATCAGGGCGCTTTTGGTGGAGGGTGAGGCCCAGCGCTGGGATCCTCTCACCGAAGCGCTGCTTTTGGCGGCGGCCCGCCGGGACCATATCCGCACGCTGATCCGCCCCGCGCTTGAGCGGGGCAAGGTCGTGCTCTGCGACCGGTTCGTCGATTCCACGCGCGCTTACCAGACCGGCGCTGGCGGCCTGCCGCGCCGGGTTGTGGAGGAACTCTCCGCCCTCATCGAGGCCCCGACCCCTGATGTCACCTTGCTCCTGGATCTTCCCCCCGAAACCGGGCTTGAGCGGGCGCGCGGGCGTGCGGGCGCCGAAGACCGGTTTGAACGTCTGGGTCTCGGATTTCACGCCCGGGTCCGCGCCGCGTTTTTGAGCCTCGCTCGGGAAGAGCCCGAGCGGTTCTTGGTGCTTGACGCCACGCAAAACCCCGATGCGCTGGAAGAGGCGGCGCGGGCGGGGCTCAAGGCGCGCCTGGGGCTTTTTCTATGAAGCCGGTCAAGGACGAGCCCGAGACAGACCAGGAGCCAGGCGCTTTGCACCCGCGCGCGCGCCTGGAGCTGTTCGGCCACGTGGAGGCGGAGGCTGCGCTTGCAGAGGCGTTGCAAGGCGAGCGGCTGCACCATGCATGGCTGCTGACGGGGCCTAAAGGAATCGGCAAAGCCACTTTGGCCTATCGGTTCGCGCGCGCGGCCCTCGGCGCCCATCGCAAAGGCCCGCGGCCATTCGACGTCGATCCTGA
>JAGWZH010000143.1 GCA_018971945.1 Alphaproteobacteria bacterium
CCCAAAGTCATCGACGGCGTCACCTTCAAAGATGGCGTTGAGGCCATCAAAGACGCCACGAACGCGGCTTGATCGAACACCGCGTCACCCAAAATCAGGCATAGCTCCATGACAATCGCGGCTTGGTCGCTTGGAAGCGGGGCGGTTTTCAGAAGTTCGGCTGCTTTTGGAGTTTTCAACGCCGCACTCCATCGCCCCATGCCGAGGCGCAGCTTAGTGTCAAGTGACACCCAGATTTACGAGATATGGCGACACCCAGTCTTACGAATTGCTGTCGTCGCCGGTCGTTCCTGGCGCGCGGACCGTAAGAGTCTGCGCGCCAGGGACGACCTCGGGCGGGCCAGTGGTGTCGTCAGGGTCAGTTCCGCAGGTTGAGCGTTTCTTCTAGGTCGCGGAGGCGATAGCTGCGGCCACGGATATTGAGGACATGAGAATGGTGCAGGAGCCCGTCGAGGATGGCGGTGGCGAGTACCTCATCGCCGGCCAGAAGTTCAGTCCACTCCCGGAGGTCACGTCCACCCGAGGGGTGGAAATTGGGGCGGCCTGCGGTTTCACCGGCTCAGGCCGCGCTTGGTATTGGCATGGGCGCGGCGGCGTGTGTTCGGCCGTCAGCCCCGTGCGCTCCACCTTGCAGCCGCGGTCGATCCGCAGCGTCCGGTTTCGGCGCATCGCCCCAGCCACGTCCTTGTCGGGGCAAAGGTCAGCAAACGCGTTGCTGGCTCGCCAGCTTGGCGCACTCGACCTGGCCTATGCCCACCTGCAGGCCCGCATCGATCACCTGAAGCCGGCCATAATGGTATAAATGCAATAGGCCTCGGAGCACGCATCCATGTGCATCCGCACCGTGTAGGTTCCAGCTCGACCGAAATACAAACTGGCTGCCCGGACTCCCGAGCCGCGGTCCCATCCGGCAAGCTGACCACTATCATACCGGGTCAAGGTGATGGACTGGGTATCACGGTCCGCCCCGACCGCAATCCACCCTGGAGCAGCGAGCCGCACCACGAAATCCTCGTAGAAGCCGCTCTGCAGGTCCCCTACACGGTACCACCGGGTTCCTCCTTCACCGCCTGAGTTAGATGTTTGAACGCCGACGCGTTCGAACTCTGCATTAAGCGCCTGGAAGCTGTCTTCAAGGTATGCGATGTGGCCAACAGAGGTAGACTGCGCCTGCGCTGTCGCCACGGCGGCACAGAGCGCCATGACTGCGATATGCCCTGTGAATAACAGTTTCTTCGTCATGTCCCGTTCCAAATAGCGCTCGCCAAAAGTTCTCAAGGCTCCCGTGCGTCCGTCCCAATCAGCCTGATTGGGTCAAGTCAACTCCAGGGGCATCGGTTCGGAGCGGGTTGCAGTGTAACCGGCTTACAATTGCAAAGAGTCGGCGAACGTCGCTCACTCAGCGATAGGTGGACGTGCTGCTAAAGGCGAGCCGGCACGTCGTCCAGTCAAGCTCCTGGGAATATCCTTCCAGGTCCACAGGCCGCGGAGCAGGAGACCTCGCCGAGGGCAATCGCATCGCGCTGATGACCAGACGACCCTCCTCATCGATATGGGCCGTCCCGCTTTGATCGCCGAGCCGCAAGACGCCCGTGGACCGGTCGAAACTGAACGCGCGGCGATCATCCCAGGTCCCCGGTCCAAGGCCCAGCGCGAACAGAGCAAAACCGTCTTGGCCGAAATGGATTTCATTCGGCGCCGGGCTGCCAAAGCAGTCTTGGCCCGGCAGACCACGCCAGTTGCCAAGAACGTCGAACTCGCCATCGCCCAAAACCGGCAACATCAGTCGATGGGGATGGGTGTTGGCTGTCACCGTGATCGTGATGACGCCGTCTGGAACGGCGGCTTCAGAGACATGCAACGTGCGACGGTCAGCCGACAGGGTCGCCGCCTCAGCCGGTTCAATCCGCCAGTGATCCACGCACTGCAGGGGAATGTGCTGTTGGCCATACGGGCCAAAAGTGAAGGTGTGTTGGAGGGGAACCGCGTCCCCCGGGTGCACAGAAAGCCTTGCCGGCAGGAGCGTGTGGGATGCTGGGACCTCACATCCCACCAGCCTGGAGTTGGCAAACCCCTCCTGCGAATCCGCAACCCCGCGCAAAGCCACACCCCCAGGATAATATCCCGGGGAAGGCATCGTCGCGCAGGCGGTCAGCGCCATCACAGATAACACCGCCAGACCAGTCTTGAGAGGCTTCATGGGGTGATCCTGTTTAAGGGCCGCGGCCTGACCTGGCCGCTGGCGGCGGATTTGAGCGAGGCGCAGCTCCAAGAACTGCTGTTTCACAAGGCAGGCCCCGAGGCGGGGGTGCGGCGGCGGTCGGAGCCAGACTGGACAGCGATTCACGCCGAGCTCAAGCGCAAACACGTGACGCTGCAAATTCTGTGGGACGAACATACTGCGCTCAATCCCGAGGGTTATCGCTACTCACGCTTTTGTGAGCTCTATCGCGCGTGGGAGGGCAAGCTCTCCTTGAGCATGCGCCAGACATATCTGGGCGGAGAAAAGCTCTTCGTTGATCATGCTGGGGACACCGTGCCGGTGGTGGTCGATCGTCACACTGGCGAGATCCGGCAAGCGCATATTTTTGTCGCCGTGATGGGCGCATCGAGTCTGACTTACGCAGAGGCGACCTGGAGCGAGGGCTTGGCCGATTGGATTGGGGCGCACGAGCGCGCCTTCGGTTTTATCGGCGGCGCGCCCAAACTGGTTGTGCCCGACAACGCCAAGACGGCTGTGATCAAGGCCTGCTTCTACGAGCCCAACGTCAATCGCACCTATGAGGAGATGCTGGCCCACTACAACACCGCGGCTTTGCCGGCCCGTCCGCGTAAGCCGCGCGACAAGCCCAAGGTCGAGGCCGCGGCGCGGATCATGGAGCGCTATCTTCTGGGGCGCTTGCGCAAGCGGGTCTTTTACGCCTTGGCTGAGCTCAACGAAGCGATCGCCGGGGTCCTCACAGAACTCAACGACGAGCGTATCATTCGCCGTCTTGGCGCGACCCGGCGGGCGCTTTTTATTGATCTGGATCAGCCGCATTTATCGCCGCTTCCGGCGCAGGATTATGTTTATGCCGAGTGGCAGGTGCGTCGCGCCAATCTCGATTACCATGTCGATATCGACGGCTGTTTTTATAGCGTGCCATTTCGCTATGCCTGAGAGCGCATCGATGCGCACGTCACCGCACGAACCATAGAGCTTTTTGTCAAGGGTCAGCGCGTCGCCGCTCACGCGCGCCTGGCCACATGCGGGCGTCATACAACGATCCCGGAGCACATGCCCTCAAGCCATCGGCGTCACGCGGGGTGGACCGCCGAACGCATCCATAAGGAGGCACGATCGATCGGCCCTGCGACCGCTGATTCTTGCGCCTACCTCAGGCGCCACAAGCATCACCCCGCGCAGGGCTACCGGGCCTGTCTTGGCGCCATACGCTTGCCGCGCGTCTATGGCGCTGAGCGCGTCGAAGCCGCTTGTGAGCGAGCGCTGTCGATCGGCGCCCACACCTACACCTCAGTCAAATCAATCCGCGAGCACCGCTTGGACCAGCGCCCGAAGAGCAAAGCCGCCGCGGACGGGCCGTCCATCCTGCACCCTAACATCCGCGGCCGGCGATACTATCAATAGGAGATCAGATGCTTGCTCACCCCACTTTAGACCAGCTGCGGGCGCTTGGCCTGCACGGCATGGCGAAGGCTTTTGTCGATGCTGGCGATCATCCCGACGCCGCGGCGCTATCGCATGCGGAGTGGCTCGCGCTTCTGCGCGATCGAGAATCTGCCCTGCGCGCCGACAAGCGACTGAGCGCGCGCGTCCGCTATGCCAAATTGCGCCAGCAAGCGAGCCCCGAAGACATCGACTATCGCGCCGTGCGCGGTCTTGAACGCAAGCTGATGCAAAGCCTCCTCGACTGCGGGTGGATCAAGCAGCATGAAAACGTGCTGATTTGCGGTCCCACAGGCGTGGGCAAAAGCTACATCGCCTGCGCGCTCGGGCATAAAGCCTGCCGGGATAATCACGCCGTCCTCTCTCAGAGCGCGCCAAAACTCTTCCCCGAACTTGCACTCGCCCGCGGCGATGGACGCTATGGACGGATGATGCGCACGCTGTGCCGCGTCGAGGTCTTGGTGCTTGACGATTGGGGTTTAGAGCGCCTCGACGCTGAGGGCCGCCACGACCTGCTTGAGCTGCTCGAGGATCGCCACGGACGCGGGTCAATCGTCGTAACCAGCCAGCTGCCGGTCGATCGATGGCACGACATGATCGGCGACCAAACCTACGCCGATGCGATCCTGGACCGGCTCGTCCATAACGCCCACCGCATCACCCTCGTCGGGGAATCCATGCGCCGGCCGCGTCAGCGGGTATCTTGACGACAACAGCTGAGACTGGCTTATCCACACCGCCTGCGTCGCTCCCGAGGGTGGGCGTCAAAATATTGGAACGCACGGGCGTTGATATTTTGGAATGCACGGGCGTGATCATCGGAATCTGCATCCTGCGCATCGGGCTCAAGTAGAACGATCCGGCCATCACGGGGGATCGCGTTGATTATGACCGTGAGGCCAGCGCCTGCTTCATGCGGGTAGGCGGCGCCGATGCGCTTCCAACCGCGTTTGCCATCCCGGCGGCGGGTCACTGAGTAGGCGATGAGGACTGGGTCGTTGGCCATAAGGCCAGTCTGCGCGAGCGCGGAGGATTCGGGAGCCCGAAATGGGGCCGGGCCGAGATTGAGGAAAAACCGAGGAAAGCCATACTTTTGATATGACTTTCTCCCCGCAAAACTCAGTCTGCCGATGGGTTTGCGTTCGGCGTTAGTTGGATACCCAGGGTATCGATTTCCGGGGCTCAGCGAACTTGGCGCTTCCCGTAGTTGCGTATAACCCAAGCATTACAAGGGCTTAAGGAAGGTTGGCAGGCCGCGTTTCTTCTTCATTGATTCTTATACTAAAGTACGTATTATACGTCCCATGAGAACGGAAACCATCACGCCTCCTGAGCCGCACGTCACCGCAAAGGAATTTCAGCGCCAGCCAGGCCGCTATCAGCGGCTCGCGCAGGCGCAGCCGGTGACGATCACCGCCCATGGTGAACCGAGCCTCGTTATGATGAGCGTTCAAGAGTATCAGCGCTTGAAGCGCCGCGACCGCCAAGTGCTGGCGATCGATCATCTTACATCAGAACAAGCCGATGAGTTGCTCGCAGCACTCCGCGACAGCCGACCAAGCGCAGGGGCGGCCGCTTTTGACAGCGAACTGGATGGCTGGAAGCCGTGAGTTGGCCGACCCCGAAAGTTGGCCAAATCATCCGCTACGCATACCTCTGGAAAAGTGAAGCAGACGAAGGGCTCGAAGAAGGGCTCAAGGATCGCCCCGCCGTCATCGTAATCGCGCAGCAGCGGGAGGGCGACGAAGTTCGTGTTGTGGTCGCGCCCATCACGCATACAGCGCCAGATGACGCTGGCGCCGCAATCGAAGTGCCACCTGCAACACGGAGGCGTGTCGGGCTTGATGGCGACCGCCAGTGGATCGTCCTTGGTGAGCTGAACTCTTTTCTCTGGCCCGGCCCTGATCTCCGTCCGGTTCAAGGGCAGGGGACGGAAAGCGTCATCATCGGTGAACTCCCAGCGAAGCTTTCGACGATCATCAATGAACGCCTGCAAGAGCGGATCAAGGCCCGCCAGGTCGCGATCACGACACGAACAGGCACCGAATAGCGAGCAAGACACTACATGATGGGCGGCAGGGGATATGAGCCGAAGAGGGCGGCTGTCAAACGGCGTCCAAAAGGGACCCCATCGGCGCGCAAAAGGGACCCCCTTTTCAGTAGGACGCGCGAGCGCGCGGAGCCGTGCGTAGTGGGGTGAGGCACGGTTTTCTGAGACAGCGTGAAGCGCTACCTTTTCCAAAATATGAGGGTAGAGCATGGGCAAGAAAGAAGAGTTGGGATTGGGCGCGACGGAGGCCGCGGCCCCGTCGGCGCGCGCTCATCACGCAGGCGACGGCGGGGCCGAGGCCGGGCCGGGGTGGCGCTTTTCGGCCAAGCGCAAGCTGGCTGTGGTGCAACGGCTGCTTCGCGGGGAAAGCCAGGAGGCGGTGTCGCGGGAGCTG
>JAGWZH010000144.1 GCA_018971945.1 Alphaproteobacteria bacterium
GTAGCTGCTGATCGGATTTCGCGGCCTTCGCACCCCCGCCATCCGTGCACTTCGGATCAGCGTTCACGGCCATTCGGCCGCACGCAAAAATCCCCGCGCCGGCTCAGGACGCAGGGGCTAGGTTTTAGGCCGCCTTCCGCCACCGCAGGGCCGCAAGGGCTTGCCCGGCGGCGACAGAGGTAGGGGCGGGTTGGGTGGGGCCCGGTTCCGTGAGACAGCACACTCCCTGTCGACGACCCTGTTCCGCGGCGTTGATGGAAACCCAGATCCGCCCGTCGTTCAATGAACCTCTTAGCGGAAAAAGAATCCCCAGCGGTTGCGCCTGTCGCCTATGCGCCCCGGTGCAACAGGGCTGGGACAGAGACCCGCCCGTCGCCTGCTCTCTTTTTGGGTGGCTGGGACGAAGCGCAAATCAAGAGCGCATCCGGTTAAGGCGCGCTGACGCGGCCTATAACGCCCCCGCCGGCCGATGGCCTTGCGACCGCACGGCGATCGCTTTGGCCATGGCGCGAAAAAGCGGCTTCATCGCTACCGGCTTCATCAAGAAATCATCCGCGCCGCATGACCTGCAGCGTTCGCGAATGTCGGCGGAAGTGTCCGCCGTCAGAACAATGATCGGCAAATCGCCTTTGGTGTCCCCCCGGGAGCGCAGACATTGAATGGCTTCAAGACCGTCCATGCCCGGCATGCGCAGGTCCATCAGCACAAGGGCGTAATCCCCCTGGTCCACCATCCCGAGCCCTGTTGGCCCATCATGCGCTTCATCCACGCTCACGCCCGCAACCACAAGCATGTCGCGAACAACTCTTCTGTTCATCGCGTCGTCATCGACAAAAAGCACACGCATCAAACACTCCCAGCACATCATCGGTCAAAATGATGAACACAGCTTTTCCGCGCGACCTACTTCAAGCAGCGGCATCTCCCCATCATGAGCAAGGACTTGCGGCCACTCTCGTCTCAAACTTGGGGCGATCCACTGCATCTCATCGTCCGGCCTCAGACGCTGGCGTGACAGGCGCGCACGGCGCGGCTCGGGGGCGGCTCGGGGGCGGCTTCCTGGCTAAGCCGCTTGGGGATGCTGGAGCGCCGTCAGAACCTGTTCGACGCCGAAAGCGCCCGTCAACACCTCGTCGGCCCCGGATAGACGAAGAGCCGGCGCATCGATGGGGAAATCGTCGCCCGTCCAGACCACCAGATGAGCCTCGCCGGCCGCTTCGCGCACCGCCATCAGCGCAGACATCGCTTCCGCCAGCTCGCCGGTCAGCGCATTTCCCGCCACATACACGAGCCGCGCGCTGGCGCGCTTCAGACGCTCAAGCGCTTCGGCGACGTCCTCGGCGCCGTCGAAAGCCAAGGCGGATTGCGCAGCATAGGCTTCAACCAAAGCCTGGTGAAGAGGATTGGCGTCAAGAACGAAGACGTCCAACGGTCGCACCCATGGCACGGCGGCTCCGATCTGATCGGAAGACGGAAGCGGCAGCTGCAGAGTGAAAACAGACCCTCGGCCCGGCTCACTCAGCACCGCAATCTCGCCAGCCATGGCGCGCGCGAGATTGCGAGAGATGGGCAGGCCAAGGCCGGCGCCGCTGTGAGCGCGGGTGGTGGTTCCATTGACCTGATGGAAGGGCTCGAAAATCGCTTCCTGGTGTTCGGCGGCGACCCCTATCCCTGAATCCGAAACCTCCAGAATAAAACCGCCCTCCTTTGAGGAGGCGCGCAGAGAAACCTCGCCCCTCTCCGTGAACTTCACCGCATTGGAAACCAAATTATAGGCGATCTGGCGCAAGCGCTGCTCATCGCCCATCAGAAGCCGCGGGCAGGTCTCAAGGTCGACCTTGAAGGCGAGGCCCTTCGCTTCCGCGCTAAGCCGCCACAACCGGGCGACGTCGGCGAGAACCGGATGGGGATCAAAGGGAGCGGACACGACGCTGAGCGCCCCGTTTTCTATCTTGGCCATGTCCAGGATGTCGTCGACGATGGCGCGCATGGTTTCGCCTGCGCTGTGGACGATTTGGACGCGCTCACGCACCTGATCCTTGATGCGGGCGTCGCTCAGCATCACCTGCGTCATGCCCAGAATGCCGTTAAGCGGCGTCCGGATTTCATGGCTGGTTGTCGCCAGGAACTCCGACTTCGCCTTCAGCGCCCGTTCCAGCGCCAGATTGCTCGTATTGAGCTGGGCGTTGATATTCTGCACCCGGTTCCGGCTCGAGCGCATGGAGACATAGCCGAAACTCAGGGCGATGAGCGTGATCACGCCCACCGCGCCCGCGCTCCAAAACAACAGCGTCCGCTGGCGCGCCTCAGCTTCAAGTGTCTGGGTGCGCAGCTGGGCGATCTCCAATTCCTGGTTGGCGAAATCGAATTGGGCGCCCAACAACGCCATGTTCGCTGACGCCGCAACATCTCGGGCCTCGTCGTCCAAACGCTTGAAGGCCACGAGATGGCGCAAGGCGAGCTCGGTCTCGCCAGTCACCCGAAAGATCTCGAAGGCGGCGCGATGGATGTCGCGAAAGGGCTGCGCGGTCGCCTCCAGATCCTGGTCGGCGAAGGCGCGCCGCATCAAACTCGCGGCCCGCGGCGCATTTCCCTGTAGGAAAGCCGCCTGGGCCCTTACTCCCCATAGCGAAGCGCCCCAACCTTCGGACGCAAGCGGCAGCGCGAAAACCGCCGTCCTGTCGGCGTCGACGGGTCGGCCCTGGGCGATTTGCACCTCGCCGATATTGGACAAGATGCGGGCTCGCAGCATCGGGCTGCCCATCTGTTCCGCGATCGCGAGAGCCTCGCGGAAACTGGCTTCCGCCTCAGTGTAGCGGCCAAGAGCTCTGAACACATTGCCCACATTGTTCAGACGGCTGAGGTCGAATGACGGGTCGCCGGAATAGATCTCGCCGGAGCGCCTATGATAGTCGAGGGCACGCTCATAAGCGCGAGCGTCATTATAGATCGAGCCGAGCAGCATAAGCGCCATCGCTTGGCTGCGCGCTTCGCCTAAAGCCGCGAAGATGTCGTGGGCGCGCTGATAATGGCCCATGGCCCGCGCATAATCGCTTAAAAGTTTCGCTGTCAAAGCCCGAGCCATCAGGAGATCGGCTTCCAGCTTGCCGCCAGGGGCGGCGGCGGCAGCGGCGGCCAACGCCTCGTCCAGGATGGGGGCGGCCTCGTCGGCGCGGTTCAACCGATTGAGCGCCTCGCCCGCCAACCATTGCGCGGTGGCCCGGCGCGCCGGATCGGCGCCCGCGAGCCCTTCCGCCGCTTGCGCCTGCTCAAGCGCAACGGCCGGATCAGCCATCATCGCTTGACGTGCGGCCGCGACCTGGGCCTCAAACCCGGCGTCCGCCCCCTGACCATGGGCCGACGCCATCGGCGCGATGAAGCAAACGGCGGCAAAAAGTATAGCGCGCATTTTCGACAATCCTAAGATCTGCGCATGACCCTACACTCGGGACCTTAACTTCAAGACAAGAGCCGCCCCCCCAAAAGGAGAGCGGCTCAATTTTCCCTTCTTTTTCTTGAAGATTCTGTTCTTGAAGCTCTCAAAACTTGAAGCGGAAGCTAGCGCCGACGATTTCTTCGACGGGTTCAGCCGCGGCGGGGGAGGCGTCGATGCGTGCGAACAGGCCGAGTTCAGCGCGCTCATCGAGCACCGGCGTCGCATAAAGACCCTCCACGATCTGCCGTCGGGCGCCCGCTCCGAGCCGAATAGCCTGGCTGACCGGCCCGAGCGCGCCCGTCTCGCGATCGACCACCTCCAGATTGGTGACGTTCAGCACGCCCCGCTCGACATGCAGCGGCTGCGCCAGACGAAGCCGCGCGACGTCACGGTCAGCGAACACGCCCAAGACGCTGAGCGTCGCTTCATAAGCGCTTGTCTCCAAGCCGTCCGCCCCCACAGCAAGGGCCTGGGCGTTCGCCGCCTGCTCGCGGCTTCGCCCATAACTGGCCGACGCCGAGACGCTGACCTGATCGCTCGGTTTCCATAAAACGCCGAAGGTCGCCGCATCTGTCTGCGCGCCCTCTTGAAACGCCTCCGGATTGGGGGACTGCAGGCCCAGTAATCCGTCTTCCTCGCGCAGATAGGTATAGGCGCCGACAATCGCGAGACTATCGTTGAGATCGGCCCGGACCTGCAGGCGGCCTGCAGCGGCGCGATAAGGAGCGATCCCGGCGAATAAGGGCTGCTCCTCACCCGTCAGCGGATTGGTCTGCACCGCTTGCGCGTCGCGCATGGTGAAGCCCGCGGTGAGGCTGAGGCCAGCGCCTAAAGCGACTTCCGCAGCAGCATAGGCACCGCCTGAAGCCAGCCCTAGAAGCGGATCAGCCCCGCCCAAACCGCCCGCATAGTCCATGGCGGCGGCCTCCGAAGACCCGGTGAGCGCCAGTGCCCCCGAACCGTGCCCCGCGAACATGGCCGCGCCGTCTCCGACCAGCATGAGATCCACCGTATAGGGCAGATCTGTCTCCGCCTGGCTCAGGCCCGCTGCGCGCGCGCCAATCCTCAGACGCAGATCGAGACCAAA
The DNA here is from genome assembly GCA_018971945.1 of Alphaproteobacteria bacterium. Taxonomy (GTDB): domain Bacteria; phylum Pseudomonadota; class Alphaproteobacteria; order Caulobacterales; family Aquidulcibacteraceae; genus REEB509. The sequence goes on from JAGWZH010000144.1 coordinate 4,524, forward strand.
TGGATTGGCCAGCGCCATCCCGAATTCGTCTTCGAATTTCTTCTGCTTCGTCGATGAACCAGAGCCGTTTGTCGTGGTCGAAGGCGGCATGACCGCGCGCAGGGTCGACACATAAGCGCGCAAGGAGTCGGTCACGAAGGTCGTGGGGGCCAGAGTGCTGTTTAAAGGCACGATGAAATCTCGGAACGTGGACCCGATATCCTCATAGACCACGACATAGCCGGACTGCGCTCCCAGCAAAGCAGAGCCGCCCGTGGGGCTGAGGCTGATCCGCTGGCCGCTCGTAGTCCGCTGGTAGAGCGCCCGCATGTTCAAGGGGGATTGAGCGGCCGCGATATCCAGCATGCCGCGACCATAGACAGGGTCGACGCCCGGGGCGCCCAGGTCCTGCGCGGAGTTAAGCAGAATGTCGGCGGTTTCCCGGGCGCGCTCTCGAAGCCACGGCCAACGGCTCTGCAAAAGCGCCGCTGCGCCGGCGACCTGGGGCGCGGCAAAGGAGGTTCCCGACATGCGCGTCACCCCGCCCTGCCCGTCCGATACCAGGATCCACTCACCCGGCGCCACCAGAAACCGGTTCATGAGCCGCTCTTGGCAGACGCCATTATTCAGCAAACAGGCTTGGCCGGGCCTGTTGGAGAAGGCCGAAATCTCTCCCGACGGTCCCACTGAACCCACGACGAGGATTGAGGGATTAAGGCTGAAATTCCAGGGGATGTTGGCGGTCTGCGTCACTCCGGAATTGCCGGCGGCATGAACAAACAGAAGCGAGCCCAGGATGTTCCTGACATTGCCATGCGTGTAAACGCCCGCCCACTCCGGCGCCAGCGCCGCGCCGGCCACACCAAGAGACAGGTTCACAACGCTTGCGCCCGACTGCTTGAGCCGTTTGATCCCGTCTGCAATGCTTGACCAACTCGCGGTACCTGTCGCATCAAAGGGATTATAGTTCACCAACGCAGCCCGCGGCGCTATCCCCATGGGCCCTACGCCGTCGTAGGCAGCGACCAGAAGGCCCGCCACAGCGTCGCCATGGGTGACGTTGGTACTAGCGTAACCGGTGAAGCGCGAACCAGACAGCGCCCCGGTCGATTGGCCGTCGGTGACAGTGAAATCGAAGAGGCCGATCGTGACCCCAGCGCCCGCGCCGGCCTTTTGGCTCAACGATGGCGACCAGTTCACATTGCCCATCCAATAATCGACATGGTCGCGACCAGAGAAGGCCATCAAACCATCATACCAGGCAAACAAGAAACGGGCGCGATCGACAGTGGAAAGGGCCTGGAAGCCCTCGCCGTTTTGGCCGAGACCGAAACGTTGGAACAGATCAGAGGCGAACCCGGCTCGGAAGCTTTCGCCCGTCGCCGCCTGCACGGTTGGGCCCCAGAAATCCTCCGAGCGGCTGAGAAGCCCATCCAAAAGAGCGCTTGGGTTGGAACCAGAGGGAAGGGTCTGCAGGCCGTCCATGAAAGGCGCGATGTCGCCCCAGAAGGGCGCAATGTCGCCCCAGAACGGCGCGATGTCTCCCCAGAACGGCGCGATGTCCC
>JAGWZH010000145.1 GCA_018971945.1 Alphaproteobacteria bacterium
CCGCCGCCGCCGCCGCCGGTGACCAGCGGCCAAGGCGCCGTTTTGGCACAGGCGTCGCAGCGACCTGCTCACGGCAACGCCAGCGCTGAGCAAACGTCAGAGCAGCAGCAGGAAGAGGAAGACCGTCGTCGCTTGCTTGCCCGAAGCGCCTCGCCAACCAACAGCGCGAGGGAGCGGATAGGGATGGATGCGCCGTTTGGGGTGGAAGACGAGTTCACCCATGATCGGTACTGTGAGGCGGCGACCGCCGGAGACGCCAATCGGATCACGCAGGCCAGGGATGGCCGTCAAATCCAGGACCCGACGGCGCCGCGACCTGCGCTGCATGCGCCCGAAAGTTCAGCCCCGCAATGCCCTGTCGCTCCGTGAGGGGAGAGCCCGTTGTGACCATCGCCCGGCTGATCAGCGCCGCCAGTCTTGTCATCCTGTTCCCGTTCGGCGCAGGCTACGCGTGGTCGCAAACGCCCGCGCCGCTTGCGCCGCAACAGGATCTCGATCGCTTGGAGAGGCCTGCCCTCATTGAAGAAGAGGCCTCAGACCTCCAATTGCCGCCCGTTGATCGTGTGACCGAGCGTCCCGGAGAGCTTCGCGATCAGGTTGAGTTCCAGCTGATCGCGATCGATGTCACGGGAGCGACGATCCTGCAGAAGGAGGAGATTGAGGCGCTTACCAACACCTATCTCAATCGTCCGATCACCCTGCTCGACGTGCAAGAGCTCTCGGACGCGATAACCACGCTTTATGTTCAGAGGGGGTTTTTGAACTCCGGCGCGCGCATCCCCGACCAGGACATTGGGGCCGGGCGGCTGAGGATCGAGGTGATCGAAGGAATTCTGGGAGCCATCTGGGTGACTGGGGCTGCAGAGCTTGGCGAAGCCTATGTCGCCGACCGGCTCAAAGCGGGATTACGATCGCCGCTCAATTTGTTTGCTCTGCAAGACAATTTCCAGCTCCTCGCCGAGGATGACAACATCGCCGAGATCGACGCCCGGATCGTGCCGGGAAGCGACCCTGGGGTCGCTGATCTCGAGGTCAGCGTGCGAGAGCAAAAGCCCTGGCGTGTAGCCTTTTCGCTCGGCAGCGAACGCTCCCCACAAACCGGCGGGGACAGAGCAGGCGTCGATATTGAGTGGCGCAGCGCGTTTGTGCCTGGGGATCGCATTCTTGCAGGAGGAGGGCTCGGCGAGGGCTTTAACGATGTCCGTCTGGAGTACGCCGCGCCCCTTAACGCCAGGGATTGGCTGATCCTTCTTGGCTACGACCGGGTAGAGGCCGAGGTGGTCGAACGCCCTCTTGAAGCTTTGGAGGTTGAGACCGATGCGGAGACAGTGCGCGTCGATATGATAGCCCCTGTTCATCGGCGGTTCGGAGAAAATCTCTCCCTCGGCGTTGGACTTGAACGACGTGTGACCCGCACCGCGCTATTCGGCCAGCCTTTTTCATTCCTGCCAGAAGCGCAAAACGGCGAGACCGAGATCGTCTTCGCCCGCCTGTCCCAATCCTATCTGCGCCGCGGGCGGCATCAGGCTTTGGCGCTGCAATCGACGGTAAATATCGGCCTCGACGCGACAGAGGGCCAACCAGCGGCCGGACGCCCGGACACCCATTTTCTTTTGTGGCTGGGCCAAGCCAGGGTCCTGCGACGGCTCACCCCGCAGCATCAGCTCAATCTCGAGCTCGACGCGCAGATCGGCGACGGCAGACAGTTTTCAAGCATGCGGTATTCGCTGGGCGGCATGGACAATGTGCGGGGCTATCGTCGTGGCGCGGTGATCGGAGACGACGCCGTCCGGGCAAGCGTTGAACTCGAGAGCCGCCTGCCCTCCCAGATCGGCGATGTGGCTCTGCCGCCCCTTCGATCACGCCTGTTTGTGGATGCGGGAAGGATCTGGATCGCCGACCAGGAGCCCGGGGCGCCCGACACCCTTGCCGCCGTCGGGGTGGAGATCGAATGGCGCGTCACCGAACAGGTGCAGTTTCTCGCCTATGCCGCAGCGCGCTTTGGGGACAGGATTTCGCCGGGAGAACGCGGCCTTCAGGATGAAGGGTTCGGTTATAGGGTGAGGGCGCGCTTCTGATCGCGGGACGGACCCAACCAAAGGCATGGGGCCATGCGTCTTGGACCCAAGTGTCTTGAGCCCAAGCGTCCTGACAAGAGTCGACCAAAGGGCGCAGGGCCCCAATCAAGCCTGCCGATCCAGCCTGCCAATTCAGCCTGCCAATTCAGCCTGCCAATTCAGCCTAACAGCGGGCGTCGGCGAGGGGGCGACAGGCGCGATCATGCGATGCATCAGCCTCTTGCTGGACCGCAGAGGGGATGGGCCCTCAGGGTGTGGCCTTCCCCTCAGCCACGGCGGAGGGCGCAGCTACCGCATCGGGCTTTGGCTCCTCGTCCGCCGCAAGGCGCGCATTGACAAACAGGTCGAGCGCGACGGTAGCCTCTTGCGTGCACCCGGCCTCGTCGGCTTCGAGGATCAAGTCGAAGCTTGTCAAGGTCTCCGCCAACGGGCAGGCGTCCTCATCGCTGCGCACCGCCCCAAAGGCGCGCCGGTCCGAAGGACGGGTCAGCATCTCCCGCAGGGCGGACAAACGCAAGAAATCGGACCGGCGGGTTTCGGTAGCCGGAACAGTCAACCGCCCAGCCGCATCCCCCCTCAAAGTGAGAACATCCCCATCAGGCCCCATCAAGGTGAGGGTCGCGCCTGGTGCAACCATCACACGATCGCCGGCCTTGAATGTCGTTGAGCGGGCCACGGCGGGATCGGTGCTGCGCACCACCACAAACTCCGACGCGACAGCAACGCCCAGAAAGCTTAAGCCCATGGCCGCAGCAACCAAGATCATCCTCATGATCAGCACCCCCGCGTGTGAGGCGCGCAACCGCCCCAACGTCTCACTACCCAAAATGATCTTTGCGGTGAAAACGAGGCGATGGGCGCTGGGGGGCGGAGCCGATCCAAGCCCGGCCTGAGCCCGCCCGCCCGCCCGCTTCCCTCAAGACCCTTCCGCTTCCAGCTGCGCCACAAGCGGACCGAGGTCCGTACGCCAGACCTCAGGAGTGATAGGACCCACATGACGGCGTCGGATCTGACCCTGTTTGTCGATCACGAAGGTCTCCGGCGTCCCGGTCACGCCAAGCTCAAGTCCCAAGAGCCCCGAAGGGTCATCGCCCACCCGCCGATAAGGGTTTCCGCGCCCTTCAAGCCAGCCCTGGGTCCCCTCCGGCGTATCCTGCCACGCCACGCCATAAAGCCGCGCCATCCCGCTGAGGGAGAGCTCCATCAGGACAGGATGCTCAAGCGCGCAACTCGAACACCAAGAGGCGAAGACATTCACCAACGCGACCTCTCCCTCAAGATCGCTCGCCGCAAACCCCGGCCCTGTGCCTCCGATCCCAGCCAATTCAAATGCCGGCAGGGGTCGGGCGACATCCCCAGGACTTTGCGGCGGATCGCGCAACAAACCGATCGCGAAGGCCGCCGTCAGGGCCAGAAAGATCGCAAAGGGCGCCGCCAAGACCGGTTTCATCGGGGCGCTTCCCGATCGCGAACGGTGTAGGGAAAGCCGGTCCTGGAGATGAAAAAGCGTTCCATCTCCTCACGCGTAAACGGACGCGAACCCAAGCGTCCAAACACCGCCACCTGATGGCCCGTCTCATCCACCGCCCGATCCCGCTCGAGCGGCCGAGACAGCGCCAGAGCCGGATCCCGGGTCCGCCGCCACGCGATCAATTCAGGGGCAGGTCGCGGGGAAAAACCATAGAAATTCGGCTGGCTGGAAGGGCTGGTGAGCTGCAGCACCTTAAAGCCATTGCGGCCGTCGGCGACATAGGCGAACAGCGAGGCGTTGGTGGACGCCACCGTCACGTCGCGCACATCGTCCTGGCGATCAGGATCGACGTCGACCATCTGATAAAGGCGCGGCTGCTCTGGTCGCGTCACATCCACGATCGCAAGCCCTTCCGCCCCTGCCGCGACATAGGCGTAGGTCCGCGCCACGGTCATCCGGCGCGCATCCGCAAGCCTCACACGAGCGCCTTGGACGATACGGGGTTGCGTCAAGCGTGTGACGTCCAGGATTTGCAGCCCCTCTGCGTCAGTGACGAACAGGTATCGGAACTGGATGGCGCTCGCGCGCACGTCCCTCAGCGGGACAGTCGCCGTCACCACGGGGCGCAACGGATCATCGAGATCAACCACCACGAGCCCTGCTGCGGCCGCGACATAAGCGATATGGCCCGCCAGCGTGATGTGACGCGCGCCCGTCAAGGCGCCGTTGGGGTTAAAGGTCGTGGCGCGTGTAAGGAAATTGTTCCTTGGCTCCCCATCAGCGAGGGTGTTGACGTCGGCGAGAATGAGGCCTTCGACGGCGTCGGTGACCACCACATAATGATAGATCGGGTGGAAGGCCTGCTCCTGGTTCATCGCGCGCATTTCTGGGGTATTGCGCAGCGGCGCGATCGGCTGGTTGGTCGGCAGGGCAAGGCATGTCGCATTGCGCGTCGCAAGGCCCAGATCATGGCCGAGGGGCGAAAATGGACCGCCCAGAATGCGTTCGGAAAACCCTTTATTGGCGATGCTGGCCACGTCATAGACCTGCAGCCCGCCGCGGCCCTCGGCGGCGAAGACATACTCCCCGCGCTGCTGCAGGCATCCGATCGCCCCGCCGGCCCGTTGCCTGACATGGGCGATCTCTTCTAACCCTCCCGTATCCCCCGATCCGTCCGAACCCACCGTATCCCCGCGCACCTCGTTGCGCAATTCGCGCCCGTTCTGCTGGTGTCTTTCAAACCATCGTGGATAGGCGTAGCGCTGCAGATAAGAACCAAACACCGCCTGCGGCTCGTCCCATTCCGTCACACGGATCGCTTCCAGCGCGCCCTCGGTGCCCACCCAGGCATGCAGGCCCATGAAGTTCACATAATTGGTTCCGAGCAGGAGCAGTTGGGCCATGATCGCGTTGTTGTCGCCGTCTGCGGAGACATGGCAATCGCTACAGGTCTTGGTCTCGGTTCGCCGCACGGTGTGGGGAAAATGCGGCGCAAAGGCCTGGGAAGAAAAGCCGATGGAGCTGATCGGCGGCTGCTGCACATAGATGCGTTCCCGGTTCGCGTTCGTTGACGACAGGATCAGGGCCGAGGAGGAACGAACCGGGGCGATAATATTGCCCCTCGTCGTCTGGTGGCGGCCAAGCTGGAACATGTCGTCCCGCGCCACTTGCGGATTATAGGTCGCATAATTGCGGGTCACCCCGCCCTCATAGCGATGCACATCGCTCATCCAGTTGGCCTCGATGGGCAAGTGGCAGCCGCCGCAGGAGGTCGTCCAGGACAAGTGACAAGTGAAACAGGCCATGTCGTCGTCTTGGTGGGCGCGTTCTTCGGCCCCTACATCCGAGCCCCAGCGATAATCCCCTGACTGCGCCGAAACGCGGGACATGAGCTTGGAGCGCGCAGCGACGGGATTATAGTCAGGGCTCGAAGGATCAACGCTGTCCCTGACGAGCGACATGCGCCACTCCAGGGAGGGGTCGACGATTGACCGCTGGATCAGCACCCTGCGCCCGTCCTGCTCGACCCATTCAAACCGCCTCCGGCCGTCGGGATTGCGCAGCAGAGTAAGATCCGTTCCCGCGGGCCGCGCCGCGGGACCGGAGGTCCGCAAGGTCGGATAGGCGTCTGCCGTGCCGTGACAATCGCGGCAACTGATCTCGATGGCGTCGGCGACCTCGCCGTAGATCATGCCGTTGCCGTGGCTATCCTGAGCGAAGTGGCAGTCGGCGCATTGCATGCCGACTTCGGCGTGGATCGACATCATGTGCACGGTGCGTCCTGGATTGACGCCCGGCTCAACAAAGGCGGGTTCCCCCTCGCGCCGCCAGCGCTCGGGATCGTCGGGTGCGATGATCTCGCCTTCGGCGTCGAGAAGATTGCCTTCGCGATCCCGCCGAAAGACCCCTCGAAAGTTCCAACCATGGCCGTGATAATCGGCGAACTGTGTGTCTCTGAGCTGCGGGTTGAGCGCATAGACATTGCGCAGGAAGT
>JAGWZH010000146.1 GCA_018971945.1 Alphaproteobacteria bacterium
TATCGCTATAATGGGACGCTTGCAGGGCTTCACTTCTGGCTCACCTTTGTGGGGGTGAATGTCATCTTCTTCCCGCAGCACTTCCTTGGGCTGCAAGGGATGCCGCGGCGCTACATCGACTATCCGGACGCGTTCGCCTACTGGAACCAGGTGTCGACCTTCGGCTATGCGATCACGCTTGTGGGGACGGCGTTCTTCTTCGTCACGCTGGCGGAAATGTTCATGATGCGCCGCCGCGCAGGGGCGAACCCGTGGGGTGAAGGGGCGACGACTTTGGAGTGGACCCTGTCTTCTCCGCCGCCTTTCCATCAGTTCAACGAACTGCCCGTGATCAAGGCCGAAAAGGCCCATTGATTGCCGTTATCTCCTCCGCCTTCGGGCGGGGGAGGGGTCCCCAATGGCGCCGAGGCGGGGTTGGGGGCTTGTCTTTCAGGAGTCCTTGCTGGTGAGCGACGCTGCTTTGAACGCTGAGGCCAAGTCGGCTCCAAAGCCGTCGCTGTCGAGCCCGCGGGACTATCTCATGCTGATGAAGCCCCGGGTCATGAGCCTCGTGGTCTTTACCGCGGTGGCGGGGTATGTGGCGGCGCCGGGTCCCGGCGACTGGACTTTAGGTTTCGCCACGATCCTGGCCATCGCGTGCGGCGCCGGCGCAGCGGGCGCGTTGAACATGTGGTTTGACGCCGACATCGACGCCAAGATGCGCCGCACCATGGGCCGGCCTGTGCCTGCCGGCCGCGTGGCCGGCGAAGAGGCGCTGATGCTGGGACTGGTGGTGTCCGGTTTGGCGGTCACCATGATGGCGTTAGCCGGCGGTTGGTTCGCGGCGGCTCTACTGGCGTTCACGATCGCCTTTTACGCGCTTGTCTACACCATGTGGCTGAAGCGCCGCACGCCCCACAATATTGTCATTGGCGGTTTGGCCGGCGCGTTGCCGCCGGCGGTGGCTTGGGCTGCGAAGACAGGCGGCGTGACCCTCGATCCCTGGCTGCTGGTGGCGATCATCTTTCTCTGGACGCCGCCGCATTTTTGGGCCCTGTGCCTGTACCAGAAGGGCGATTATGCGGCGGCTGGCGTGCCGATGCTCCCTGTCGCTGCTGGTCCAAGGGCGACCAGGATGCAAATCCTGATCTACGCCGTCCTTCTGGCGCCCTTGGGCGTCGCGCCAGCCCTGACGGGTTTGGGCGGTTGGGTTTATGCTGTCGTCGCAGGTCTGGGCGGGGCGCTCTTTGTCTTTCTGAGCGTGCGCGTCGCCTTGTCCCGCGCGGGAGAGCAGGGCGCGGTGGGGGCGGCCGACCTCTATGCGGTGGCGAAGGGCGATAAGGCGGCCCGGGATTTGTTCGCCTTCTCAATCGGCTATTTGTTCCTGCTTTTCGCCGCGCTCCTGGTCGAGCATGGGGCGGGTCTTTACGCGCCCTTCCCGTTCACCCCGCTCCTGGATATGGCCCGTTGATGGACACTGTTCGCCTCACGCCCGAAGAGCAGGCCGCCCGGCGCAAGCGCAGCCGCGCGATCGCGGTGATGTTACTGGCCTTCATGGCGCTTGTCTTTGGGGTCACCCTGGCCAATCTGCGCAACGGCGCCCAACTCCCCTCTATGCGTTGGGAGGGAGTGGAGACGCCATGACGGGATCGGGTGCGCCGCCGGATCGGTTCGCCGCAGCGCGGAAGAAAATGGCGATATCGGCGATTGCGTGTGTGGCTGTGGTGGGTGGCATGACCGGCCTCTCCTTCGCCGCCGTGCCCCTTTATGATTTGTTTTGCCGCGTGACCGGTTTTGGGGGAACCACCCAGGTGGCGGTCGCGGCGCCGAGCAGAGTGCTTGACCGCCCGATCACAGTGCGTTTCGACACCAATGTCTCGTCGGGTTTGCCGGTTGAGCTGACGGCGGAGCGACGCGCGCAATCCACCCGGCTTGGCGAGACGGCGCTTGTCATGTTTCGGGTGCGCAATCTCACCCAAGAGCGCCTCACGATCATTGCCGGATACAATGTCACCCCGCACAAAACCGGGGTCTTTTTCCACAAGCTGCAGTGTTTTTGCTTTACCGACCAGGTTCTGGAACCCGGTGAAACCCGAGAATTTCCCGTTGTTTATTATGTCGCGCCGGAGCTGGCGTCGGATATGAACACTGAGGAAGTCCAGGAGGTGACCTTGAGCTACACGCTTTACCGGTCCCTCGATGAGTTGATTGAGCAAAGCGAAACGGCTGCAGCGCCCGACGCCTTGGCGCGGCGGGGGGGTTGAGCTAGAGCATCGCTGGAAAACCATATCCGAATCCGCCCCTGATCGGGGCTTTGATCCGAAGCTGAGGACGAGGGAACAGGGGCCATGGCGCACGGCAGCGAGGTTAAGCACGATTATCATCTGGTGAACCCAAGCCCGTGGCCTATTCTGGCCTCGCTGTCGCTGTTTCTGGTGGCGATTGGGTTTGTCACCTTTGTGCGCGGCATTGCGCCGAGCCCTGCCGAAGGCGAAACCGCGAGCCTGTTCCAGATCGTTTTCGGCAAGGGCGATCCATGGATTTTGGCGGCGGGTTTCACCGGGCTTGTGCTGACCATGGTCGGCTGGTGGGGCGATGTGATCAAAGAGGGCCGCCAGGGCGATCATAAGCCCGTGGTCGATATCGGCCTTCGTTACGGCATGATCCTCTTCATCGCGTCAGAAGTGATGTTTTTCGTCGCCTGGTTCTGGGCGTTTTTCGAACTCGCCTTGTTCCATGAGCATCGCGCCGCCTGGTATGTTCCAGCATGGGATGAGAGCGTCGCCGCGGCATGGGCCAACTGGCCGCCTCCGAATGTGGAGCAGTTCGACCCCTTCCATCTCCCGCTGATGAATACGCTGGTGCTTTTATTGTCGGGCACCACGGTCACCTGGGCTCACCATGCGTTGCAGCAGGGCGACCGCAACGGCGCCAAGCTTGGCTTGGCGCTGACGGTGATTTTGGGCGTCAGCTTCACCGCCTTGCAGGTTTATGAATACAGCCACGCCGCGTTCCATTTCGGCGACCCTAATGGCGGCGCGAATCTCTACGGCGCGTCCTTCTTCATGGCCACAGGTTTCCACGGCTTCCACGTCGTGGTGGGCACGATCTTCCTGGCCGTGTGTTTGTGGCGGCTCATGGCGGGCGGGTTCACCCCACAGAAGCATTTCGGCTTCGAGGCGGCGGCCTGGTATTGGCATTTTGTCGACGTCGTCTGGCTGTTCTTGTTCGCCTTTGTTTATGTCGTGCCATGGATGGCGGCGGCGTCTTGACGCGCCCTGCTTCGCCGCTGTGGGCTGGTCTTCGCCAGCGCTGCCCCCACTGCGGCGAGGCGCCGGTTTTCTCAGCCTATTTACGTCTGAAGGCGTCCTGCGGCGCGTGCGGGGCGGATTTCCGAACCGCGGACGCGGGCGACGGGCCGGCGGTGTTTGTGATTCTGGTGGTGGGGGCTCTTGCGGCTCCTCTGGTGGTCTTGCTGCAGTTCGTCTTGCATTGGCCGGCTTGGTCAGCGCTCGGCGTTCCCATGATGATGGCGGTTGGGCTGTCTTTGGCGCTGCTGCCGATCTTCAAGGCGACGCTCTTTGCGCTGCAATGGGCGCACAAGGCGCGTCAGGCTCTCAATGCTGATCTCGAAGACCGGTAAACCCATGGTGCGCTTTCGTCCCCTGCCGATGCTGACGCTTATGGCGGCGGCGTCCTTTGCCGTCTTGATCATGTTCGGCCAGTGGCAATGGGCGAAATACGCCGCTGAGAACGCGGCCCGGACGGCCCCGCTTTCAGAGATGACGCTCGTCGACTACGAACCTCTGCCGGAGGGTATTCAGCTCGTTTACGGCGCTTTCGGCGGGGTTCCGGGATGGCGGGTGCTGACCCCTGTCCGCATCGCGGCGGGGGCGGTGTTTGTGGACGCAGCCTTTGCGCCGGGCCCTGATCCCCCGGCGATAGACGATGTGCGGCTCCCTGGCGCTTTGGCGCACGGGGTCGCTGTCATCGGCGTCAGCGTCCCTGCCCAGGCGGGGGGGGTCTTCACCGCCGCTCCAGATCCAGAGCGCGGTCTCTGGTACGCCATGGACTTGCCCGCCATGGCCGCGGCGGCAGGGCTGTCAGAGGAGATGGACGTCGAAGCCTATATCGCGCTGCCCTACATTGGCGAGGATGGCAGGCCTCAGCCCAATCCCTTCGTGTTGGGCCGTCTCGACGCCACCCCACCCGAGCAGCATCTGGGCTATGCGCTGACATGGTGGGGCCTCGCCGGCGTCATGATCGTGGTTTATGTCGCCTATCATGTCAGCGCGGGTCGATTGCGCTTTGGTCGCAACGCCGCCTAAGTTCGCGGCGCAATGCGTTATGTCTCCACAAGGGGCGCCGCCGCGCCGGTTTCGTTCACGCAGGCCGTTTTGGCGGGTCTTGCGCCGGACGGAGGCCTTTATGTGCCGGAGACCTATCCAGATCTGTCCGGCCATGGGCCTTCCTTCGCCTTGGGGAGTTTCGCCGAAGCCGCAGGCCTTGTGCTCGCCGCGTTGAAGGGCGCGCCAGATGAAAGGGCGCCAGATGAAGGGGCCTCAGATGAAGGGGCGTTAGGGGCCGCTTATCGCGCGGGCCTTTGGCCGCCTGCGGCGACCCCCTTGCGGCAGCTGGGGCCGGGCCACTGGGCGCTCGAGCTGTTTCATGGTCCGAGCCTCTCCTTCAAGGATGTGGCGTTGCAGCTGATCGCGCGGCTTTATGAGGAAGCGTTGGCCAGGAGCGACGAGCGATTGACCGTGGTGTGCGCGACCTCTGGCGACACTGGCGGGGCTGCTGTCGAGGCCTTGAAAGGCTCTGCGCGCATCGACCTCTTCGTGTTGCTGCCCAAGGGCCGGGTGTCTGAGGTCCAGCGGCGCTTCATGACCGCCTCTGGCGCGGGGAATGTGTTTCCGCTCGAGGTCGAAGGCGATTTCGATGTCTGTCAGGCGCTGGTGAAGGGATTGTTCGCGGACCGCGCCTTTGCTCGTCGCGCACGCTTGTCCGGGGTCAATTCCATCAACTGGGCGAGGATCACGGCGCAGAGCGTGTATTACCAGATCGCCGCGCACGCGCTCGCGTCGGGCGGCCCGGTCCATGTCAGCGTTCCCACGGGCAATTTCGGGGATGCGTTTTCGGGCTATGTCGCCAAACGCATGGGCGCTCCGATCGGCTTGATCGGGCTTGCGGTGAACGCCAACGACATCCTCTCTCGCGCGCTAGCCACGGGGCGTTACGAGCGGTCTTCCGCCTCTGCGGCCACGCTGTCTCCGGCGATGGATATTCAGGTGGCCTCCAATTTCGAGCGGATGGTCTTTGAAGCGCTTGATCGAGACGGAGAGCATGTCGCCAGACTTTATGGCGCGTTCGCCGAGCGCGGCTGCTTCACGCTTCCGCCGAGGGCCCATGATCGCCTTCGCGAGGCTTTCTTTGCGGTCTCGGTCAGCGATTCTGAGACAGAGGCGATGATGGTGCAGACGGCGGCGGCCCCTCTCGATTATCTGGCTTGCCCGCACACGGCGGTGGGGCTTGCAGCCTGGCGCGCGCTGCCGCAAGGGGCGCCGGCTGGGCCAAGAATCACCCTCGCCACGGCCCACCCCGCCAAGTTTCCTGAGACAGTGCGTCAAGCGGTCGGGGCGCAGCCTGCGTTGCCGGCCTTTTGCAGGGATCTTTTCGATCGGCCAGAGGCCATCGATTGCATCGGCAACGATCTTGGTGTCCTTCAAGCTTTTATCCGGGAACGGAGTCGCGCATGGCGATGAGTGCGGGACTGGAATTGATCACACTCGAAAACGGGGTGCGTCTGGCGCTCGATCCAATGCCGGGCCTTCACACCGCCGCTGTCGGCGCCTGGGTTCGGGTCGGCGCCCGCTGGGAGAGCGCGCATCAAAACGGCGTTGCGCATCTTTTCGAGCACATGGCTTTCAAGGGGGCGGGCGGGCGTGACGCGCAAGCCTTCGCCGAAGCGATTGAGGCTGTCGGCGGCGCGATGAACGCCGCCACTGGCTATGAGCGCACCGCCTACTACGCGCGG
>JAGWZH010000026.1 GCA_018971945.1 Alphaproteobacteria bacterium
CTGTTCGCCATTTAAAGTGGTACGTGAGCTGGGTTCAGAACGTCGTGAGACAGTTTGGTCCCTATCTACCATGGGTGTTGGAAACTTGAGAGGATTTGTCCCTAGTACGAGAGGACCGGGATGAACGCACCTCTGGTGCACCAGTCGTCACGCCAGTGGCGCAGCTGGGTAGCTAAGTGCGGACGGGATAAACGCTGAAAGCATCTAAGCGTGAAACCCCCCTCAAAACCAGGTTTCCCTGAAGAGCCGTCCTAGACCAGGACGTTGATAGGCCAGGTGTGGAAGCGCTGCGAAGCGTGGAGCTAACTGGTACTAATCGCTCGTTTGGCTTGATCGAACCGACGTTCATGCATGGCGACGACAATGTCGTCTGTACGAAAGCGTTACGCCTTGGATCGCGAGATCCTTATGAGACAACGATGTCATGAAAACAGCGCGCGGACCGCGCCGAGCTGGTGGCTATGCCGGGGGTTCCCCACCCGATCCCATCCCGAACTCGGTCGTTAAGTCCCCCAGGGTCGATGGTACTACGTCTTAAGGCGTGGGAGAGTAGATCGCTGCCGGCTCTGCACGGTTCGTGCGCGTGTTTACAACCCTCCTTTGCTTGTCTGGCCCCGTAAGAATTGGTCGTCCCGCCGCTCCTGGCTGGGCCTATCGTTCTAGTGCGGAGCCTCATATTTGACGCGGGGTGGAGCAGCCCGGTAGCTCGTCAGGCTCATAACCTGAAGGTCGTAGGTTCAAATCCTGCCCCCGCACCCAAGTAGACGCCGTTCAGGCAGCGTTGTCTAGAAAGCCCCGTTCTCTGATCGGGGCTTTTTCGTGCCTGGCGCCGAAACACCGCTCGCTCACCAGGGGCTGATCGCATCCGCGAGGCGCTGGAGGGAGCGAGGCCGCTGAACGGCGGTCACTTGCCCCGCGCCGCCATAGGCGATTCGTGCTTCCGCGATTTGATCGTGGCGGATGGTGTTCGTTGCGGCGATGTCTTCGGGTCGGATCACGCCGCTGACAGTGAGCTCGCGCAACTCCGCATTAATCAGCACCTGTTGACGGCCCGCAATCACGAGGTTTCCGTTGGGAAGAATATCGACGATGACGACAGCCACGGTCATTTCGATCTGTTCTTCACGATTAATGCTGCCTTGGCCCTGCGCGGTCGAACTTCCTTCCGCATCGATCAGAGATCCTGGATTATAGCCCCCAGGCAAAAGCGCCCCTGGCGCGTTCTCGAGCCCGAAAAACGCATTGACGCCGACCGCGGTGGATCCCGAGCGCGTGCGCGAGGAGCTGTTGGTCACCTCTGCGCTGTCGGCAATCTGGATATTAACTGTGAGGATATCGCCGATGTCCTGGGCCCGCTGGTCGTTGAAAAACGTCCTGGACCCTGGACGCCACAATGAATTCGGCGCCGTCTGGGAAGCCGCAGCGGACACGGGCGAGGGAAAGGCCCGCACACCCTGACCCGCGAGGCTTGAAGGGTCCCCGACCTCGGCGAGGGGAGGAGGCGACGCAGCTCTATGAGCGGCGGCGGCGGCCGCGCCGCCAAGATCGGCGACCTGGCCATAGGCCTGCGCGCCGAACCCCTGCACCTCCCCCGCGGCGGAGTTGATCGTGCCGCATCCCCCCAAGGCGGCTGCTAAGGCGGCGGGCGCAAGGGTTATGGAGAACGGGGTGATGCGACGCATAGTTGCTTCCCTTCGACTAAGAACCGCCCGTCCAGAAACATTGGCTCAGGCGGCCCAAACAAGGTCTTGGCGCCTCGTCCGCCGACAGGGGCGGGCCCACGGCCGCGCCCTCGGATCGAGCGGGAGGCTAGTTGACGGCGTTGGCCGAGGCCGCCCCCGGTCCTGTGGCCACAGCTTCCACCGTGACCTCCGATTGCAGATTGACGACCCGCACGCCTTCTCCGATCGCCGCGTCGTTGAGGGCGCGGCCGCGCGCCGTCAGCTGCAGGCCAGGCGCGATATAGACAAGGGTGATGGTGTCGCCCCGCCGGATCGCCGGAGGCGCTGCGGAAGTCGCCCGCGCCGAGGCCCGCTGGCCGATGACAAGGATTTCCTGCAGATCCGCAGGCGCCCGCCAAGCTAAACCTGCCGCCGCCGCCGCCGCTTCCACAAAGCGCGCTGGGAAAGCCGTCACTTGGCCCGGCCGGGGCGCAGGGGCTACCGCTCTCCCCCCAACCTCTCCAGCGTTCTGGAAAAAATCGCCGAGAGTGACGGCGGGCCCAGAGGCGGTCACGCGTTCGCGCAGAATCGCCTGCGCCTGAGCTGGATTGGACGCCAAAGCCAGAATCGCGAACAACGCCACCGCCAAAACTGAAAGCCATTTCGCCATGACCGAACCTCCCGGGACAGGTGTTTATGGCGTCAGCGTAGCTGACTCGCGGCCTGAAGCATTTCATCAGAGGCGCTGATGACCCGCGCGTTCATCTCATAGGCCCGCTGCGCGATGATCAGCGCGGAGATTTCCTCCACCGCGTTCACGTTCGAGGTTTCGAGAAAGCCTTGCATCAGGGTCCCGATTCCTGGGCTCCCTGGCGAGCCGACAGTCGGCGGGCCGGAAGCGGGCGTCTCAAGGAAAAGATTGTCGCCCACCGCTTCAAGGCCGGCCGCATTCACAAACGAGGCGAGCTCGATCTGGCCGACCTGCTGCGGCGTAGGCTGGCCCGCGAGCGTCACCTCCACGATCCCGTCCCTCGAAATGCTGACCGCGATGGCTTCCGGAGGAACCGTCACCGCCGGCTCGATTGGAAAGCCGTCTGAGGTCGTCAATTGGCCTTCCTGGTTGAAGGCGAGATTGCCGGCGCGGGTAAAGGCGGTCGTGCCGTCCGGCATCGCCACCTGCAGGTAGCCGCGTCCCGAGATGGCAAGGTCCGCCGGGTTGTCCGTCCGGGTGATATTGCCCTGGGTGGTAATGCGCCCGATGGAGTCCGCCCGCACTCCGATGCCGAGTTGTACCCCGAGCGGCAGGATCGTACCGGCCTGCGAAGACGAGGCCCCTGGCCGTTCAAGGTTTTGATAGAGCATATCCTGAAATTCCGCACGCTGACGTTTATAGCCCGTCGTATTCATGTTCGCGATATTGTGCGAAATGACTTCGACGTTCATCTGCTGAGCCTGCATCCCACTGGCGGCTATCGAAAGTGCGCGCATCCTTGTATTTCCTTGCTTGAATAGAACTAGCGGCCCAGACGATCGATCGTGCGCTGACGCAGATCATCAGCACTCCGCACAATCCGCGCTGCTGACTCGTAGGCTCGACTAATTTGGATGAGGTTGGTCATCTCAACGATGGCGATGACATTGCTGCTTTCCAGGGCGGCCTGCATGACCTCTCCTTCAGCAGGGAAGAAAGCCTGATCCCCCGCATCCCAGAGATTTTCCCCGATCCGCTCCAGCGCGCCGGGTCGATCGAACTGCACAATGCCGATCCGCCCCGCCTCAACTCCAGCGATCCGGATCACACCCTGCCGATCAATGCTGGGCTGTTCGCCCCGGGGATCAATGACGATGGGCGCCCCAGTCTGGTTCAGCACCGGTCGTCCTTCGCCCGTGACCAGCTGACCGGCGCCGTCAAGGGTGAAGGCCCCGTCGCGGGTGAAGAGCGGTCCTTCGGGACCCTGCACCGTGAAATAGCCTGGGCCCTCGATGGCGAGATCGAGAGGATTGCCGGTGGCGGTGATGGGGCCTTGGCGGAGATCTCGCGCCACAGTGAGGTCCCGCGAGAATCGGATGTCGCGGGGACCCTCGTTTGAGAAGGCCTCGGAAGGGGCGAACTCCTCCACCACCATCTGATCCGCCTTGAAGCCGGTCGTGCTGACATTGGCGAGATTGTTGGCCGCGATGTCCATACGCCGCTGCAAGAGGCGTTGGGACTGCAAGCCCAGCAGCATGGCCGAATCCATCGGGCGGAAGCGCTCCCTGCGCAGCTATTAAGGTTGACGCGGCCAAAACCCTGCAAACAGCGGGCCAGATGAAAAAGGCAATAAAAACAGATACAAAGGCAAAAAACCCAAAACCATCAGGTCGGCAAGTTCCGCCGGGCCCGGCAGTTCTTGCCGGGCTTCCACCAATCCTTAACCAGAAACAACGAATCTCAACGCCTCAAAGAGCAAGCGTCGATCCCGGCGCCATCGAAGGGCTTTGATCATGGCGGGCGGCGGCAAGGCGGCGCAGAAAGACGGGGCTCAGGCGGCCGAGGGCGCGGACGGTGCGGCGGCGGAGGGCAAGAAGAAGCTCCCTGGCAAGAAGCTCGTCTTATTCGTCATCCTACCAGCTTTGTTGGTGTTGGGCGGCTTGGGCGGCGCCGCCATGATGCTTCTCAAGCCGGGTGGGGAGCCTCATCAGGAAGGCGAGCGGCGCGCCGGCAAGGATAAGGGCAAAGACCACGGCAAGGCCAAAGGCGAGAATGGCGAGGGCGAGGAGCTCGGGGGCGGCGCGTTCACTGTGACGCAAGGGGAGGGCGTCTATTTCATCGCACTGCCTGAGGTCTTGGTGAATGTCTCCACCAGCGATGGCGGCGCGGCGCACCTTAAGCTGAGGCTCACCCTGGAGGCCGCAGACGAATCGGCCGTGTTGGCCCTCGAGCCTGCGATGCCGCGGGTGATGGACCAGTTTCAGACCTTCCTCCGGGAACTGCGGACGGATGATTTGGCGGGCTCGGGCGGCGCCTATCGGGTCCGGCTGGAGCTTATGCGACGTGTCAATCTCGTAATCGCTCCTGAGCGCATTGATGCGGTGTTGGTTGAAGAAATGCTGATCCAGTAGGGGCGATGATGGACGACGCATTGGGTCAAAACGCGTCAGACGCCAGTGGGGCGGCGGAGGCCAAGGCCGCAGCTGGCGGTGACGATCTCGCCGCTGAGTGGGAAGCGATGGTGGCAGGGGAGCCGGCCCAGGCGTCCGCAACAGCTTTGGGCGCTGCAGACCGCGTTCTGAGCCAGGAAGAGATTGATGCGCTACTGGGCTGGGAGGGGGAGGATGAAGAAGCAAGGCGCAGGAGCGGGCTCCGCGCCCTCATCAATTCCGCGGTCGTCTCCTATGAGCGCCTGCCGATGCTGGAAATCATTTTTGACCGCCTTGTGCGGCTGATGACGACGAGCCTCCGCAACCTCGCCTCCGACAATATCGACGTCAGTCTTGACCAGATCACGTCGATCCGCTTTGGCGACTATCTCAACTCGATCCCGCTTCCGGCGATGATCGGCGTGTTTCGGTCCGAGCAGCTAGACAATTTCGGCTTGGTCACGATTGAAACAAACCTCATCTACTCCATCGTTGATGTGCTTCTGGGAGGCCGGCGCGGCACGACGACGACGCGGGTGGAAGGAAGACCTTACACCACCATCGAACGCGAGCTTGTCACCCGCATGATCGAGGTGGTGCTGCACGACGCCTCCCAGGCCTTCGCCCCGCTGACGCCGGTCAAGTTTAAGTTAGACCGGATCGAGACCAATCCCCGCTTCGCCGCCATCGCGCGGCCGCCCAATGCAGCGTTGCTGGTGCAATTGCGCCTCGACATGGAGGATCGCGGAGGACGGCTGGAGCTTCTATTGCCCTATGCGACCTTGGAGCCCATCCGGAAGCTCCTGCTGCAGCAATTCATGGGCGAGAAATTTGGCCGCGACAATATATGGGAAGGTCACCTCGCCTCAGAGCTTTGGCGCACCCGCGTCGAGGTCCGCGCCATCATGGACGACATGAAGGCGCCGCTCAAGACTGTGCTGAACCTGAAAGTCGGCGACACCTTGATGTTGAACGCGCCGGCGGAGGCCCCCGTGGTCTTGAAGTGCGGCCCCATGGCGCTGACCACCGCCCGCGTGGGGCGTTTGGGCCAATCGGTTGCGCTGCGCGTGGACAAGCCCGTCGCCGCCGCGGCCCGGCGCGCAATGATAATGATGGAAGGTGGCTGAGATGACGCCGGTCTCTTTGATCCTAGAAGTGGTGCTGGTGCTGTTGCTGGCGGCGTGCCTGTTTTATTGCTGGCGGCTGGAGCGGCGCTTGGCCTCGCTACGGTCCGGTCAGGACGGGGTTCGCGCCACAGTGGTCGAGCTCGCGCAAGCCACAGCCCGCGCCGAGGCCGCCGTCCGCGACATGCGCCAGAACGCGGAAGCCGCAGGAGCGGAGCTTCAGGAGCGGATAGACGACGCGCGCCGCCTCAGCGACCGCCTCGGCCGTTTGGGAGCGATCCGATGAAAGGCCCCAGATTTTCGCTTCGCGGCGTTCGGCTTATGCCTGCCGCCATGGTCACCATGGCGGTGATTTTGGGGTTAAAGACCGTGGCGCTGGCCCAAACCGCCGCTGACGAAGTCGCCGAGGGGCTCGATCTGAGCGCCGTCGACGGCGGTTCTGAGCAGGCAGGAGGGCTCCCAACGGCCCCGGCGAACGCCCAAGAGCCCATGTGTGCGGCGCCGGGTTTCGCCGAGCAGGCTGGCTTGTCCGCAGAGGAGGTGCAGGTCCTCCAGGCCCTCGGCGCCCGGCGTGAGGCCTTGGACGCCAGGGAGGAGGACATGGACACGCAGCTGCAGGTCATAGCCGCCGCCGAGCAGCGCGTCTTGGAGCGCATCGCCGAGCTCCGGGTCCTGGAGACCGAGGTGGCGACCCTGTTGGGCCGTCTCGATGAGCAGCAAGAACAGCGTTTGGCGGCGCTTGTGGACGTCTATCAGCGCATGCGCTCCCGCGATGCGGCGGAAGTCTTCAACCAGCTTGAAATGCCGGTTCTGGTGCAGATCGCCCAGCGCATGCGCGCCCAGAATCTGGCCGAGATCATGGGCCGTATGGAACCGCTTCGGGCGCGGGAGCTCTCCATCGAACTGGCCGCCGCCGCCGATCTCGCTGATGATCCCCAAGCTTTGCTTGACCGCGCCCAGGGCGCGGCCGCCACCCCGTAACCCAATTTTAGGGCGGTCGGCCCTAGACCTTGCTCAATGATGAACGAGAAGAGGCTGAGCCCTCCTTTATGGCGATAAGCTGGAAATCCGCAGGTTATCTGGCCCTTGGCGCGGCGAGCGTCACTGCAGCCGCACACGCCGAGACCGCGCGTTTCAGCGCAGCGCCGGTGGGCGAGGGCGCGGTCTTGTCGATCAGGTGGGCGGACGGCCGCAGCGGCGCTCCGCCGGAGGCCCAGGCGGCCATTGAAAACGACGTCCTCGTCGTGCGCTTCGCAGCCCCCGTGGACGGCGACGTCTCGGGCCTTGTGGCCGGGGCCCCTGACGCCATCGCGTTTGCACGGCGTTCCGTCGACGGCTCGGAGTTGCGGATCGCGTTGCGCCAACCGATGACTGCAAGAGTATCCGAGGCCGACGGCGCCCGTGTGGTGTCTTTGACCCCGGCGCCCGAACAGCCGCCGGCTGCAGATCCTGAGGCGGCGCTGGTGCGGCTCGCCGTGTCCCAGCGCGACGACCACACCAGGCTTTCTTTCCGATGGCCCACTGGCGATGCGGGCGTGTCGGTCACAGCCCGGTCTGACAACAGATTGGAGCTGCGCTTCAGCCGCCCCGGCGACATCGACCTGTCCCTTCTTCGCACCTCGCCACCGCGCTTTCTCCGCACCGCTCAGCTTTTGAGCCGAGAGGGGGGAGATTTGCGGATCATGCTGACGCTGGAGGAGGGCGTACGCCGTCGCCAGTTCACTGACGGCGGTCGCGTCGTGGTAGATCTCTTGCCGCCTGATCGCGAGGCGATTGCAGCGCCTTCTGCTGAGACGGCGGCGATTGCGCCGCTGCCACCTACCGCCTCGCCCGCTGGTCTCGTGCGGATGCGGCTGAGCGAGCAGGAAGGACAAACCCGTCTCGAGTTTCCGTTCGACGCGCCGGCTGCTGCCGCGGTCTTTTTGCGCGGCGGGGCCGTGTGGGTTTTGTTCGACGGCGGGGTCGGGGTCGACCTCACGGGCGTGGTCCGCGCTGGCCGACGCCATCGCGACGTGACCCCGATCATCGAAGCGGGTCTTGCCGGTGTGCGTATCCCGGTGCCCGACGGGGTCACCGCCACGGCCTCCCTGGAAGGGAATGTCTGGGTGGTCAATCTCGGCCCCAGAGGACCGGGCCGGGGGGAGACTTTCGCCGTGTTGGAGCGCCAGACGTCCGCCCGTGGCGCAGGGTCGATCACCGCGGGCTTCGGCCGCGACGGAGTGGTCCGCGTGATCGACGACCCAGCCGCCGGCGACCAAATCGCTGTCGCCATGCTGCCAGGGCCGATCATCGGCGTCGCCGAACGCCGCTCGACCGTTGAGGCGGCGCTCTTGCCCACCCGGCATGGCGCGGTAGTGGAACTCCGCTCCGATGGGGTCGCCGCCGCCTTTTCTGGCGGGTTTCTGCGGGTGACCCGGGGGGCTGGCATGGTCGCGGGCGCAGGGTTGAATACGACCGATCCAGGGGGCGTCACCCTTCCCGGGGCCATGGACAGCGCTGTCTTCGCCCGCCTCCAGGAGCTCCAGATCCGCGCCGCCGCAGAGGGGGTGGAGCAAGGAGCAGGCGTCGCCGCCAGGTTGGCGCTTGTGGAGTTCCTCCTGGAGAACGAGCTCGCCGCCGAAGCCCTTGGCGCCCTGCGGCTGGCCCTCATCAATCAGCCGCAGCTCGATTTCGATCCGGCTTTTCGCATGATGCGCGCCAGCGCCAACATTATGATGGGCCGCTATGCCGAGGCGCAGGCCGATCTAGCCGCCTCCGGTCTCGCGGACGATCCGGCCGTCGCGCTTTGGCGCGGCTACGCCTACGCTCAGGCCGAGAATTGGACCGACGCGCTCGCAGAACTCGCGCGCGGCATGAGCGCCTTGGGCGACCAGACACCGGATTGGCGGGCCCGTTTCCGTTTGGCGCAGGCCAAGACGGCGCTCGCTTTGGACGATCCGAGCTTCTGCGCAGAAGCTGCGCGCGCCGCTATCGCTGAGGCCGCTTCGTCTTCGGTGCGGGATATGGCGAGCATCGTCTTGGCGCAGGCCCAGTTGGCCCTCGGCGACCGGGCGACGGCTCTAACCGCTTTGGACCGCGCCAGCGTCAACCCTAACGAGGAGATTGCAGTGCGGGCGGCCTTGGAGGCCATCCGCGCCCGTGTGGCGACCGGCGAGTTGTCCGCACCAGCTGCCGCAGAACAGCTGGAGGGCCTGAGATATCGCTGGCGGGGCGACGGTCTGGAGCTCGATGTGTCTGCCGTCCTGGGCGACGTTTACGCCGACATCGGTCGGTGGCGGGAGGCTCTGAGCATCATGCGCGCGGTTGCTGACCGCTATGCCGCCGCCCCTGCGGCTCGCCGCCTGCGCATGACCATGACCGACACGTTTGAAAGGCTGTTTTTGGAAGGCGGCGCGGATGCGCTGGAGCCGATCCAGGCCTTGGGTCTGTTCTATCAATTCCGAGAGCTCACCCCGGTCGGGAGCGACGGCGACCGCATGGTTCGGCTTTTGGCGGGCCGCTTGGTGCGCGTCGATCTGTTGGAGCAGGCCGCTCAGCTTCTCCGTCACCAGGTCGACCAGCGTCTCGAGGGCATGGGACGTTCCGAGATCGCTGCGGATCTCGCCGCCATCTATTTGATGGACCGAAAGCCGCAGGAGGCATTGGAAGTCATCAACGCGACCCGACAGGCGAACCTGCCGGGCCCCTTGGTCGCCGAACGCCGCATCTTGGAAGCGCGTTCCCATCTGGAGCTCGGACGTCTTGATCACGCCCTGGAGATTGTCGAGCGGGATCAGTCTAGCCAGGCCCAGGCGCTCCGTGCGCAAGCCGCCTGGCGCCAACGCGATTGGGAACGCGCCGCGGCCGAGCTCCGCCGTCTTTTGCCGACACCCGCCGGAGAGCCTTATGGCGTGACGGACCGCCAGATCGTGCTCCGGACCGCCGTCGCCTTGACCCTGGCCGGTGACGGGGCCGGGGCTCGCGCGCTTTATCGCACCCATGTGGGCGGCATGAGTGGGTCGCCTGAGGCCACCTCCTTTGAGGTGGTCGCAGGATCTGTGGACGCAAACGGCCTGGAACTGGCTGAACTTGCCCGGGCAGTGGGCCGTTCAGATTTACTGGACGCGTGGCTTGCCGATATTCGGGCGCGCATCGCTGGCGCACCGAACGCTCAGGCCCAGGCGCCTTCCGCCCCCGCCGCGCCGGGGCGGCCGGCGGAGCCCATGCCGGCCGAGCCTGCTCTGCCCGCCCGGGCCGCGCTTCCCGCCAGTATCGGCGAACGCCGCGTCTGACGCTTGGCGGCGGCGCGGCGAGAGGGCAGAACCATGCCGTGATATCGGTGGTGATCCCGACCTTGAACGCGGCCAAGAGCCTGCCGCACGCATTGTCGCCTTTGATCGGCGGCGTGATCGCGGACCTCGTCAAGCAGGTCATCGTCGTCGACGGGGGCTCCACCGACGAGACTTTGGCTCTCGCCGACGCGGTCGGCTGCGAGATCGTGCATTCCTTGCGGGGTCGCGGTCCTCAACTGATGGCTGGCGCGGCCGCGGCGACAGGCTCTTGGCTTTTGTTCCTGCATGCCGACACGGTGCTTGCCGAAGATTGGATCTCAGAAGCCCAACGCCATGTCCGGTCTGGGAAAGAGCGGGCGGCTGCTTTTCGCTTCGCCTTCGACGACGATGGTCTCGCCGCCCGCCATGCGGCGTTCTGGGTTGATCTGAGGTGCGTGCTGTTCAAGCTGCCCTACGGCGACCAGGGATTGCTGATCTCCCGCAAGCTCTATGACGCTTTGGGAGGGTTCAGGCCTTTGCCGCTCATGGAAGACGTAGACTTCGTGCGCCGTATTGGCCGGGCGCGGCTCTCTTTGTTAAGGGCCAAGGCTTTCACCAGCGCGGAGAAATATCGCCGCGACGGTTACATGAGGCGCAGCCTGCATAACCTGTTCCTGCTGGCGCGTTACCTGACGGGCGCAGATCCCGCGGACTTGGAGAAAGCTTATGCCAGGGGGGGCTGAGGGACGGCGTCCCACGGTGGTCATGATGGCCAAGGCCCCAGCCGTCGGCCGCGGCAAACAGCGTTTGGCGAGGGATCTGGGCCGGGTGCAGGCGTGGCGGGTCAATCGTGATCTCCAGCGCAGGGCCTGTCGGGCAGCGCAGGCGGGTCCCTGGGTCTTCGTGCTTTGCGTCAGTCCTGACCGTGCGCTGAAGGCGGTTCTGCCGGGCGTCTGGCCGCCGACGCCTCTGCGAAGGCCCCAAGGGCGGGGCGATCTGGGGATGCGGATCGCGGCTGGGATGCACGGATTGAGGGGGCCTGTTGTGGTCGTCGGGGCGGACTGCCCCGCCATGGGCGTGGCCGACCTAGCGGCCGCCTTCAAGGCGCTCCGCCGCTGTCCTTCGGTGCTGGGCCCGGCTGCGGACGGGGGGTTTTGGCTGGTCGGCGCACAAGACCCAAAAGCGCTGGTCAAGGCGCTGCCCGGCGTGAGGTGGTCCACCCCGAATGCGGGCGCAGACATGATCCAGAGGCTTCCTGGCCCGGTGGCGCGTCTGCGCGTTCTCGCCGACATCGACGACGCAGCATCTTGGCGCGCTTACCGATCCAGCGCCACATACAAGGCCGGCCGCCCCGAGGCGAGGGATTGAATCTCCACTGGCTCTTGACCATAAACCCAGCGGCACAGCGCCATGTGCGACAGAACACGCTCCGCATAGATGCGGCTCTCCTGTCGCGGCAGGCTTTCCAACAAGGCCAGGGGATCCTCAAAGGCGGCCTGTGTGGCGAGCCACCGATCAAGCCATCCCGGACCGCCATTATACGCAGCGAAGATGCGGGTGAGGTCTCCGTCCTGGTGGAAATTGGCGATCAGCCATTCGACATAGGCTTGGCCGAGCCGCATGTTCAAACCCGGTTCGTAGAGCTGGGCCGGCGCGCGTCGGAACTGATAACCGGCGGCCATGTCGTCTGCGGTGGACGCCAGGAGCTGCATGAGCCCCCTCGCGTTGGATCGGCTGACGGCGTCGATGTCGAACCGGCTTTCCTGCCGGATGATGCCAAACAGCACAGCGCGGTCGACGGTGAACCCTGTGTCGGGGGCGTAGATGGTGTGGGGGCAATAGCCTGACGCGACTTCCGGCCCGCCGAACTCCGCCACCCGAAGTTGCGCCGCAGGCGTAGCCAAGGCCACCGCAAGCGCCAGGAAGGTCCGGTCCTCCGCCGGCGTCAGAAAGCCGTGCAGCCGGGCGAGTTCGGCCTCCGCGTCTTCAAGCCGGCCAAGTTGCGCGAGCGCCGCCGCCCTTCGCGCTGCGGGATAGCGTTCGAGAAAGGCGCGGGCTTCCTCCAGCTCGAGCTGCGGCCGGACAAGATCCAGATGAGGCGTTTGTCCCAACTGGGCCAACGCCAATTGACCATAGAAAGTGGCGGGATAGTCCGCGGCGAGCCGCAAATCCGCCAGCGCTCCTGCGGCGTCGCCCACAGCGAGGCGCGCCCGCGCGGCCCAATAATAGCCGCTTGACCGATTCCAAGGCCCAAAATAAGGCCAGCGCGCCGCAGTTTCGAAGTAGCCGATCGCTTGGGGATAGTCCCGAAGTCGGAATGCGGCGACCCCCGCCCACCAAGCCGCTTCGCCGCTCCTCGGCCCAGAAACATGTTGTCGTGCGATCGTGATCACCCTGTCAAAATCGGCTTCCCCCATGGCGAGGGCCAATTGGTCCATCGCCGCCCGCGCCGCTGCGGTATCGCCTGGCGGGTCAGAAACCGCGCCCGGCGGCGGCCTGTAGCGGCCGTTTGCAGGGGCCGGAGGCGCCGCAGCCCGCCGCGGCCGCACCCCGAGGGCCCTGCGATAGACGTCTTGGGCTACGGCGAGGTCTCCGTGTCGCCGCAGCCAGGCGCCGTATTCGCTGTAGCCTGCGCCAGACCCAGGCCGCCGCAGCCGCGCCGCTTCGACAAGCGGAACAAGCACATCGTCTTCCACATGCTCAAGCTGTGACCGGGCTGTTCCCCATTGGCCGCTTTCCGCAGCCTCAAAGGCCGCGGCGTAGCGGCGGGCGTCCTCGTCGGAGAGCGCCACGATCCGCGTTTCCGCCATTGCCGGGTGGACGCAAGCCCAAACAAGCAGCGCCCCGGCCAGGATCTTCCCCAGCATGCCACATCCCCGTCATCACCCGGCGCCCAGCCGCCCTTAGACGGCGGGCGCCCGCTTAACCTCAAGTTCGTCCAGCCACGCCGCTGCGGCCAGTAAGTCCGCCCAGGCCAAACGCTTCTGCGCCGGCTGGCGCAATAAATATGCCGGATGCAGCATGACCATGGCGTGTACGGGCGTGGTTAACCCCTGGATCGACAGCGTCAGGCGTTCGCCCCGGAGCCGCGTCACCCCCTCGCTGCGTCCGGAGAGGGCCTGGCCGGCGACGCCTCCGACCAAAATCAGCAAGGCCGGTTGCGACAGGATAATCATCCGTTCGACAAAAGGGCGACAAATGGCAAGTTCTTCCGGTGTTGGGTTGCGGTTGCCTGGGGGACGCCAATAGACACAGTTGGAGATGAAACAATTGCTCCGCCGCGACACGCCGATAAAGCCCAGCATTTGATCTAAAAGCTGACCGGCCCGGCCAACAAAGGGTTTTCCATCAGCGTCTTCCTCAACCCCTGGCGCTTCTCCGATAATGAGGATGGGCGCGCCGGGAATGCCGTCCGCCACCACGGTCCGCCGAGCGGCTTTTTTGAGGGCGCATCCTTCAAACGCCTCGATGGCGGCTGCGAGAGCGGGCAGATCCTCCGCCTGCGCCGCCGCCGCTCGGGCCTCCGCCACAGGTCCCGCAGGGATGGAGGCCGAGGGCTTAACGGGCGTGAGCCGTCCCGGAAGCGGGGTATAAGCCGTCCTCGAAACTGGAGCCGATGGGCCCGCTGGGGATGGAGTCGAAACGGCAGCCCCGGAGCCCTCCGGGTGGGCCTGGAGTGATGCGGAGACCGTCTCAAGGCCCGCGTCCTCCCAAAAGCCCGCCAGCGCCTCAAAGGCTCGCTCGGCTGCGTTCATTGGCGATCCACCCCTTGTCTCGATGGCAAGTCCGATCATCTGGGCCTTGGCAACTCACATTCTAGCTTGGATAAACCGGCGAACGCAAAAGCAAGCGACTGCTTGGCGCCGCTGCGGCATGGGAAGGAAAAGGGGCATGGCCTTCGACGCAATCGAACGGGAATCCATGGAGTACGACGTGGTGATCGTGGGCGCAGGGCCGTCGGGCCTGTCCGCCGCCATTCGTCTGAAACAGGTCGCCCAAGCTGCGGGTCAGGAGATTTCCGTGGCGGTCCTAGAGAAGGGCTCCGAGGTGGGCGCCCATATCCTGTCGGGCGCGGTCATTGATCCAATTGCGCTGAACGAGCTTATTCCCGACTGGAAGGAGCGCGGCGCGCCCATAGACACCCCTGTCGTCGACGACCGCTTTTATGTGCTAGGCCCCGCGGGTTCAGCCAGGCTGCCGAGCTTCGCCCTGCCGCCGCTTATGCATAATGATGGAGCCTATATCGTCTCGCTCGGTCAGGTGTGCCGCTGGCTGGCGACCCAGGCCGAAGCCTTGGGCGTGGAGATTTATCCGGGTTTCGCCGCCGCCGCGCCTCTTTTTGACGAACATGGAGCCCTCAAAGGAGTGCAAATCGGGGACATGGGCGTCGGCCGCGATGGGAAGCCAAAAGCGGGCGTTTTTACCCCCGGCGTCGAGATTCTCGCCAAATACACGCTCATCGGGGAGGGAGTGCGGGGCTCTTTGGCGAAGAGCCTGATTAAGCGCTTCGCGTTGGATAAAGACAGCGACCCCCAGAAGTTCGGCATTGGCCTCAAAGAGCTCTGGGAGGTGCCGAAGGAGAACCACAAGCCTGGCCTTGTGGTGCACACGGCCGGCTGGCCCCTCGACGACAAGACAGGGGGCGGCTCCTGGATGTATCATTTTGGCGAGAACCTCGTCTCGATCGGCTATGTGGTGCACCTCAATTACAAAAACCCTTATCTATCGCCATTCGATGAGTTCCAAAGATTCAAGCATCACCTTGAAATCGCCCCCTATTTGAAAGGTGGCAAGCGCTTGGCCTACGGCGCCCGGGCCATCACCGAGGGGGGACTACAATCGATACCGAGGCTCGCATTCGCTGGCGGGGCTTTGATCGGGTGTTCCGCAGGATTTGTGAACGTGCCCCGCATCAAGGGCAGCCACAACGCTATGAAGACCGGCATGTTGGCTGCCGAGGCTGCGGCCGAGGCGATCATCGCCGGCCGCCAGCGCGATGAACTCTCCGCTTACGAGGAGGGCTTCCGCGCAAGTTGGGCGTATAAGGACCTCCGGCGGGTTCGCAACGCCAAGCCGCTCTTGTCAAAGTTCGGCACTGCTCTGGGCGGTGCTCTTGGCGTCCTGGACCTTTGGACGACTTCGACCTTTGGTGGGTTTTCGTTCCTCGGTACGATGCGACATGGCAAGACAGACGCGGCGTGCACCGAGCCCGCCTCCAAACACAAGCCCATCGCTTATCCCAAGCCTGATGGCGTGTTGAGCTTCGACAAGCCGTCCTCTGTCTACTTGTCCAACACAAACCACGAGGAAGATCAGCCGGTGCATTTGCTGCTGCGCAATCCGGCGATTCCCATTGATCACAATCTGCCTGTCTACGCCGAACCCGCGCAGCGCTATTGCCCGGCGGGCGTCTATGAGGTTCTGTATGACGACCGCGGTTCCAATCCGCGCTTTCAAATAAACGCCCAAAACTGCGTTCATTGTAAAACATGTGACATCAAGGATCCCAGTCAGAACATCGATTGGGCGACGCCGGAGGGCGGCGGCGGTCCCAACTATCCCAACATGTGAGCGTGGAGCCCTCCGCCGCGCCGCGCGGCGAGCGAAGGAGGGTGCGGGATGATTCGCAACTGGATAGCCGCGGCGGCGATCGCCGCTGCGGCTCTGATGGCGGCGGTTCCGGCTGCGGCGGAGAACTCCGTGGCGGTCCGCCAAACAGCTCCTGCAGTTTCTCCCCGAACCTATGAAGGTCTCGCCGCGGCTCTGACTGCGGCGGACCTCGATCAGATCGTGACCGATGCGCGTGCGAGCGACGCTACGGGGGAGGCCTCCGCAACCGATCTCACGGTGCTGCTCCTGGACGCGATATTGGCCGGCGATGAGCGGGCGGTCCGACGCTACGCTTCGGCAGGCGAAGGTCGCGCGCCCAATCTTTTTTCGCCTTTCGACGCGTTGGGCCAGGGTCGTTTTGAGCGAGCCCTGACGGAGCTGCAGGACATCGCCGGACGCCTGCCTGCGCCGCTTCCCGATTTTGGCACGGCCTTGATGCTCGAGGCCGCGGGTCGTTTCGAGGACGCCGCTTTGGTTTATCGGATCCTGGAGCAGGACCTCGTGGTGGAGCCCCTGGACGGCGAGCCCCGCAGCGCCGATGAACTTGAAAGGCTCTTGGGTGAAGCGCGCACAGCGACTATTCTGTTTCGAGCCGGCCAGGTGCAGCATCGCCTTGGCGCTTATGACGAGGCCCGACGTTTCTACGCTTTGGCGCGGGCCTTCACGCCTCAATCGGCGCGTCTCGCGAGCGAGGAAGAGGCCGCCGTCCGCCGCCGCCCGCCGACGCGACAGGCTTTGACCGCCGACACCGCCCTGGCGCAGTGGCTTTTCGTGTTGGCGGATTTCGCCAACAATACCGAGGGTCTTGCCCGCATCTTTGCCTCCGATGTTCCCCTCGAGACCCTCGCCTCGCCCACTGCGGCGCTTTATTTCCAGTTCGGCGTTCTCTTCGACCCGGGGGCTGAAGAGTATGTGATCGCAGCCGCGAGCCAGCTCGCGGACGTCCGCGGCTTTGAGGGCGCCGACAGGATCTTGTCTCGAATCGGCGACCGAAGCCCATTTATGGCGGAGGCGGCCTTGTCCCGGGCAGGCATCGCCCTCGAGCGGCGCGACGACGCCGCTGCGCGCCGCTTCGCCCAAAGCGCCGCCCGCGCGGGCCAGGACCGTTGGGCTGTGCTCGCCGGGGCGGCGGACGTGCTGATCAAGGCGGGGGCGGATCGGGAGGCCCAGCGCACATTGGACCGCGCCTTGACCTTGTCCGCGACGGCCGAGGACCGAGCGCGTGTCTTGTCGCTTCGGGCGCTAGCCTGGCGTCATCTCGGCGATCTGGACCGCGCCGTCGCCGACGCCCGCGAGGCCATGGCCACAGACCGCAGCGACGAGACGCGTTTTGCGGCGATCGCGGTGATGATGGAGCATCCCGTCGCTTGGGCCGATGCGGTTGCGGAGGCGCGCTCGATGCTCTCAGCCAACCCTGATTCGGTTCTGCGCCTGAATGCGCTCGGTTATACGTTGATCCAGCGCCCGGAAGGTCTGGAGGAAGGGTTCCGCCTGCTCTGGCGGGGCTATGCTTTGAACGACCGTAACGACGCTCTCGTCGACAGTCTGGGATGGGCCTATTATCTCTACGGTCAGTTCGACGAGGCTCTCGACCTGATCGAGCGCGCCAATGCGCTGACAGGTGATGACCCTAACGCCGAGATTTTGGACCATTTGGGGGACGTCCGCTGGCGCATGAGCGATCCAGAGGGCGCCCGCGAGGCTTGGCGGCAAGCCTTGCAGGCTTGGCCCGACGCCCCACGCCGTCGGTCGTTGGAGCAGAAATTGTCCCAAGGGCTCACAAGCCCCGCGCCGGAGACGCGGGAGCCGCCTACAGTGGTCTTGCCTAACCGCGACAGTCGGCGCCAAGAAGAAACCTGATCAGGGACGATAGGACAGGGAGACGGCGGACTGTGGCGACGGAGACGCCCCTTCGAGCGCCGCCGCTGAGCTGGGCGGCGGCGGGCTTATTGGTTGGGGCTGCGGTTTGCCTGGGATTAGCAGCTCCTGCTGAGGCGGTGTCAGCCTCCGCGCCCACCCCCGTCTCCGCGCCCACCCCCGTCTCCGCGCCCACCCCCGTCTCCGCGCCCACCCCCGTCTCCGCGCCCACCCCCGTCTTCGCGCCTACCCCCGTCTTCGCGTCTACCCCCGTCGCTGCGACAGCCTCCCGCGCCCCTGATTATGGGGACTATATGAGCGCCCGCTTCGCCTGGGAGCGGGGCGACTTCGCCCAGGCTGGAAGCCGCTTTGAGGCGCTCTCCAACCGCAACCCCGACCGAACCGCCTGGATCGACGCCGCAATTTCGGCTCATCTCGGGGCCGGAGATCCTGACGCCGCCCTCCGGGTAGCGCAGACTTGTCGCCGCGGGGGCTTGACTGGTCCGGCCCACGAGGCGCGCCTGGTCCTCGCCGCCGACGCTCTTCGCCACCGCCGCTGGCGCGAGGCGGAGGAGCTGTTGGGCGGCGCCGCGACCGACGTCGCGCACACAGCGACGTTCCGTTTGGCCGCAGGTCTTCTGCATGTCTGGGCCGCGGCTGGCCGCGGCGACAGCGAGGCCGCTCTGGCCCGGCTGCGCGTCCTCCCGCGCTCCCGGGCGATCAATCGAGCGGCCCCGTTTCAGCAGGCCATGCTCTTGGAGAGCGCCCGCCGTTTCGCAGAAGCCGACATCGCCTATGAGGCCGCGGCGGAAGGCGATGCAGTGTGGGTCGAAGGCCTATTGAGCTATGCGGCCTATCTGGAACGCCGCCGGGGCTTAGAAACGTCCCGCGCCTATCTTGAGAGCCTTCGCGGTCTTCTCAGCGAGGAGGGGGTTGCGGCGGCCCTTACAGGCCGGTATCGGCCCCCTGCGTCCAGCCCGCACCGCAACGCGGCGCTCGGGCTTGTCGGCTTGGGCCGCGGTCTCGCGGCCGAAGATGCCGCCTTCGACGCAGCCTTGGTTTTGTCGCTCGCTTTGGTGGCGGACCCCGATTTGGACAGCGGCCGCCTTTTCCTTGCAGCCCAATTGCACGCAATGGGTCAGAACGACCGGGCCCGGGCGACGGCGGAAGCCGTCGCCAGCGGTTCGGTCTATGAGCCGGCTGCTCAGATCATGATCGCCGAATTGATCGCGGCGAACGGCCACACGGAGGAGGCGCTAGCGCGGATTCAGGGTCTCGCTGCACAGACCCCGAGCCTTATGAGCATGGTCGCTCTGGCGCATCTCGCGCTCGAGGTGGGCGCTAATGCGACGGCAGAGGAAGCGTTTTCTTGGCTGATCGCCCAGGATGCCGAGACGCCCGTCGATTGGCGCGTTTGGCTTGGGCGCGCAAGGGTCCGCGAGCGTCTCGGCCATTGGCTGGAGGCGCAGGCCGATATCAGGCGCGCCCTCGCGCTTCAACCTGACCAACCCGTCTTGTTGATCGCCCAGGCCAGAAGCTTGCTCCGGAACGGCGGCGCTCCCGAGGAAGCGCTGGGTCTGATGGAGCGGGCCTATCGAGCCGATCCCCGCGGCCCCGCGACGCTGACGGGCATGGGCGAGGCCTCTCTCGCCGTCGGCCGTCTCGAAGACGCGGTGGCTTTTCTGGACCAGGCCTTGCGCAGCGCTCCTGGCGACGCCGGCATTGCGGAAAGCCTAGGCGACGCATTGTGGCGCTTGGGCGACCGTCGGCGCGCCCGATATATGTGGTCGCGCGCGCTGAGCCGGGTGACCGATGAGGGGGCGCGCGCTGTTTTGGCGGGCAAGCTTGACTTCGGTTTGGACCGGGCCCCGTGAGCGGCGCCTCGTCCCCCCCGCGCGGGCTCGAAGTTTTCGCGCCCGCCAAGATTAATCTGACCCTTGCGGTGGGGCCCCTACGAGCCGACGGCCGCCATGAGCTGCAGAGCCTCGCCGCCTTCGCTGATGTCGGCGACCGGCTGCGTCTGGAGCCTGCTTCTGGATTGAGTTTGCAGGTGCGGGGACCCTTCGCTCCAGCCTTGGCCGAGGAGACCGACAATCTCGTTCTGCGCGCGGCCCGTCTTTTGGCTCAAGCCGCGGGAGGCGCCCCGCTTGGAGCAGCCCTGACGCTGGAGAAAAATCTTCCGGTCGCATCGGGGATCGGCGGTGGCTCCGCAGACGCCGCTGCGGCGCTGCGCGGGCTCAATAGTCTGTGGGGCTTGGGGTGGAGCGAAGGGGCCCTTGCCGACCTCGCGCGGTCTTTGGGCGCCGATGTCCCCGTCTGTGTGGCCTGTCGGCCCGCCTTGATGAGCGGCGCCGGCGAAGATCTGCGCCCCGTCGCGATGCCGTCTCTGTCGGCTGTTCTCGTCAATCCGGGCGTGCCCGTGTCCACGGGCGCGGTGTATCGTCGATTTGACGCCTTGGGTTTGGGCGCCGATTGGCCTCCGCCCGAGCCCCCTTCCTCTTTCGCGAGCCCAGGCGAATCATGGCGCATTTTCTTGGGTCGAGACAATGATTTGTCTCCCGCCGCGATAGTCGAAGCGCCGGTCATCGCCGCCATGCTGCAGCGTCTGCGTCAGGATCCCAGAGTGAAGCTCGCGCGTCTGTCGGGCAGCGGCGCGACGGGCTTCGCCTTGACCGAGGCGTGGGCGTTGGCCCGGGCCGTCGCCCAAGACCTGACCGCGGAGGGACGCGGTTGGTGGATCGTTCCGGCGCAGCTCGGCGCCGTTGACGCGGCGCCCGTCTGGCACTAGCGCCTGGTCCGCCCATGCGGCGTCGGCTGGTGGATCGCTGGAGCGGCTCGCAATAATGAGCTCGGTCCGTTCCGGTTCCCTCGGGTCGGCGGCCCATCGCGCCGAGCCGTCGCAGAGGGGGGAGCCCCCGAACCGAAAGGGAGCCTTGTGAGCCTTGCCATCGAACTAGGCGGAGCGGTCCTTCTGGCAGCGACTGTAAGTGTCGCCGCCTGCGGAATGGCGATGCACGCCAGGGTATTGGACGCGCCCCTGGGCCTAGCGCGCAAAGGCGATCGCGCGCCTGTTGCGACCTCGGGTGGCGTCGGCGTCGGCTTTGGCGTCTTCGCAGGCGTCGGCGTTCTATCTGCGGCGGGTTCCTTGTGGGCCCTGGAGCTGGATCCCGCAGCCCCGGGGTGGATAGCGGCGGCGTTGGGGGTCGCGGCTTGCGCGCTTGTGATCGGGCTTCTTGACGACATTGCGGTTTTCGGTCCCCGGCTCAAGGGCGCGGTCTTCGCCGCCCTGTCCTTTGCGGCGCCCATCATGATCGGGCCAGTGGAGTCGTTGCCGTTGGCCTTTGGGGTCTCATTGCCGCTCGGTTACGCCCTGGGCGTGATTGGCTCGGCTCTTTGGATGTTCACGATCATGAACACCGTGAACTTTATCGACGGGGCCAATGGGCTTGCGATGGGGTCTGCCGCCATCGGCCTCGCGGCGTTCTCGATCGCGGCCTTCGTCGCTGGGGCTCCGGCCTCTGCGAGCCTAGCCCTTTGCGCCGCGGCGGCCCTATTGGGCTTTTTGGTCTGGAATTTTCCTGCTGGCCGGCTGTTCGCAGGA
This sequence comes from Alphaproteobacteria bacterium, assembly GCA_018971945.1. Classification (GTDB taxonomy): domain Bacteria; phylum Pseudomonadota; class Alphaproteobacteria; order Caulobacterales; family Aquidulcibacteraceae; genus REEB509. The sequence goes on from JAGWZH010000026.1 coordinate 21,224, forward strand.
GACTCAGGGGCCCTGTTCATTGGGGCCCTTGTCGGCACCCTTGGTCTGATGGCGGTGGAGGAGGGTGGTCTTTCGCCTTTCATCCCTCCCATCCTGTTCTTCCCGATGCTCGCCGATGTGCTATTGACCCTCTCATGGCGCGTGCGTCACCGCGCAAAGCTTCTCCAAGGCCACCGCGACCATTTCTATCACATCGCCATTCGGGCGGGGATGCAGCCTTGGCGGGTGACGCTGGTCTATTGGGCTCTGATGACCAAGTGCGGTCTGATTGGGATTGCCTTAACGCTGACTCCTCAGCCGTCGCTTCTCGCCGCCGCCGCCGCCGTCGCAGCAGCGCCGTTTTGGGTTCAGAGCCTAGTGATGACGGCGGCAGCGATTGCCTCCACCGCCACCTTGGCGGCGTTCATCGTGCTGGCCGGCGTGTGGCTCAAAGCGTCGAAGAGAATCCGGGCCTACGCTAAGGCCCGGGGCCTTGATGTGGAATAGAGCGTCTTTTGGAGCGCTCTAGCCCTGCGCCGGAGCAGAAGCGCGGACGCCTCAGCATGATGAGAGTCCCGAGCGGAACACGTTTTAGGTCAGAAATGCTTCAGGCCCGAAAAGCCTCAGGAGGGAAAACATTCGGCCCAGACGGGTGTTTGGTTGTTTGGGCATATTGGGGAAACGGAGGCGCGTCGGACGCGGCCCCGTCGCGTTGGGCGCGACCTACCGGCTCAGGCGACTAATAGGCGCGTTCGACGACGAAGCTGGCCAGGGCGTCAAGCGCGACGCGGTAGGCGTTGTGGGGCAAAGAGGACAAAGCGTCTCGCGCATCATCGGCGAACCGTCGCGCTTCATCGAGCGTTCCCGTGACGCCGCCCCTGCGCCGCACCAGGTTTTGCGCCTGAACAAAATCGCCCTCGCGTTGATCCCCGCCCATCACCCGTCGCCAGAACGCCCGTTCCTCGGCGTCCCCCGCGTCTCGGGCGATGGCGGCGGGCAGAGTGAGTTTGCCCTCGCGGAAATCGTCCCCGACATTTTTGCCCATAGCGGCGCTGACCCCGCCATAGTCCAGGGCGTCGTCCACAAGTTGGAACGCAAGCCCCAGGGACCGACCGAAGCGCTCCAGAAGATCAGCCTCTCGCCCCGGTCGCCCCGCCGCGACGGCGCCGACCCGGGCGGCCGCCGCGAAAAGCGCGGCTGTTTTAGCGCCGATAATATCCATGTATCGCTGCCGCGAGGTGTCTGCGTCGTTCGCCGCTGCGAGCTGCATCACTTCGCCTTCGGCGATGACGCTCGAGGCCTGGGCCAGGATGTCCAAGACCTGAAGATCTCCACATTCGACCATCAGGTTGAACGCCCGGGCGAACAGAAAGTCTCCCACAAGCACGCTTGCAGCGTTGCCCCAGACGCGGTTGGCGCTGTCCCGACCCCGGCGTCGATCGCTTTCATCGACCACGTCGTCGTGGAGCAGCGTAGCGGTGTGAATAAATTCCACGGCCGCGGCGAGCTTGCGGACCTGATCGCCGCCCCCTCCCAGCATGCGCGCCGACGCCAAAGTGATCATCGGTCGGATGCGTTTGCCTCCGGCGTCGATGAGATGGCCTGCAAGGTTGGGAATGACGCCCACCGGGCTCGCCATTCGCGCATGCACCACCTCGTCCACCGCGCAAAGATCGTCCGCGATCAAAGCGGTCAGCCGATCGATCGGAGACTGGTCGGGCAGCACGGCGGCTGTACTGGTCGCGGCGGGTCCCAAAATGCGCGCCCCTGGCTTGCGTTCCTGCGTTGCAGCGACGATGGTGGTCACCTTGGCGCGGGTCAAGCGCCGCGCTGTCAAACAAGACACAGCGTCGCACCGGTCTTGCCGCCTGCGCAAGGAGTCTCATTCCATGCGGGAACTGGCGCGCTCCAATGATTTGGCGCTGCTGGATTTTTTGAAGACGGCTCTGCAATCCCAAGCCTTGGAGGTGTTCATCCTTGACGAGGAGACGAGCGCGATCGACGGCTTGGCTTTCGGCTTGAGCCGACGCTTGATGATACTGGACGAAGATTGGTCGCGGGCTCAGGCTATTCTACAGGATCTCCGCAGGGTTTATGGTCCCCTCTGACGACGATACGCTCGACGCATTTCTCGGGGGCCGTCTGCGCCTTCGTCAGGCCCGGCGTGGCTTTCGGGCCGGCATGGACAGCATTGTACTGGCGAGCGCGCTGCCTCCGATGGCGTCGGGGCGTGTTTTGGAGATTGGCGCCGGGGCAGGGGCGGCGCTTCTGGCCGCCGCGATTCTGAACCCGGGATGGCGTTGCACCGGGGTCGAGCGGCATGCCGCGGAGGCCGCGCGCGCCCGCACCAACGCCGCGCTCAATGGTTTGTCTGATCGGGTCGAGGTGGTGGAGGGTGACCCGATTGCTGACCCGGGCCTGTTGACGGGCTCGTCTTTTGACGCTGCCTTTTGCAATCCGCCGTTCAACGCGCAAGGGCGCCGCCCTGAGAGCGCTCGTCGGCATGGGCATGTCAGCGAATACGATCTTATGGGCTGGGTGAATGCTTTCGCGAACCGTCTTTCAGGAGGAGCGCCGCTCGTGATGATTCACCGCGCCGAGGCCCTGCCGGCCCTACTCGATGCGCTGCAAGGCCGTCTAGGCGGCGTCATGGTTCGTCCCCTGCAGCCTTTCGCGCACGAGCCGGCCCACCGTGTTGTTGTCAAGGCGACCAAAGGCTCTCGCGCCGCGTTTCGCTTGCTGGCGCCTCTCAGTCTGCATGAGGAGGGCGTCAAACACACGGTGTTTGCCGAAGCTCTCCTGCGCGGCGAGGCTCGCCTCACGTGGGATTAGGTCGCGGACGCAAAAGAAAGGGCATCCAAACAGTGGCGAAAGCCGGTTCGGCGGAGGCGAGAGGACTTCTTCGAGTTCTTTTCCCGAGCGTTGGGGCCTTGCGAGAAAGTCTCTGCCTCGGTTGAAGAAACGGAAGAGGCGATGGCGCCAAGATCGTTTGGTGCGCCATAGCATTGTGTCGCCATCCTCGCTTCTTCGGAGTGGGGCGTCTTTTGGAGAGAGGAAATAATGACCGAGCGCGCCCGTTTGAGTGCTGGGGTTGTTGCGCTGATCGCCTGGTTCGGCCTTGGGCTGCATTTCACCGTGGCGACGATTGAGACGATGCAACGCGGTGGCGGCGCATGGGATGCTGTGCTGAGCGCGCTCACCTATTACACGATCCTGTCAAATCTGCTGGTAGCTCTGACCATGACGGGCGTCGCTGCGCGTTGCTGGCCGGGCGGGGCCCAGCCAGATCAGTCCTTTCTTGGCGCGGTCACACTATCAATCCTGATCACGTTCGTGGTGTTCTGGACGGTTTTGAGCGAGGGGTGGTCGCCGCAGGGGCTGCGCTGGACCTCGGACAGAATCATGCATGGGCTGACGCCGATTCTGATGATCGCGTTTTGGTTGGTGTTTACGCCGAAGTCCGAGCTCCGCTGGCGCGATGCGCTCGTCTGGCCGTGGATTGCAGCGGCTTATGGGGTATTCGCGCTGGTTTTTGGCGGCTTGACTGGACAATACCACTATTTTTTCCTGGATGCGGGGACGCTGGGGTGGGCGGAGGTTGCCCGCAATAGTCTGACGCTGCTGGCGATCTTCAGCGCCATGGGCGCGCTGATGATTGCCGTTGGTCGTCTGGATAAGCGCCGAGGCGGCTAAGCCTGGCGCCGCATGCGGCGCCAGGCGGTTCCTTGGAAGCCAGCGGGGCTCGTCTCGACCCTCAACCACACGGCGCAGATCCGCTGTTCGGTGACAGCTCATCGCTCAGGAGGGGGCGGTTCGGCGCATTCTGGGGCGTTCAGCTCTCGATGGGAGGCTCCTCGTCCTCCCAGAAAGGCCTGACCTCGCCTTTGAGGAGAAGGGTCAAGGGATCGCCTTTCCGATCAAGGGTCTTGCCGGCCTGGACGCGGATCCAGCCTTCCGAAACGCAATACTCCTCGACATTAGTCTTCCGCTGTCCGCGGAACAAAATGCCCACGCCCCGGGTCAAGGCGGCCTCATTATGATAGGGACTTTTCGGGTTGACCGACAGCCGATCGGGCAAAGCATCGCTCATGGAGGGCCTCTCGTGGCGGGCGCCATTAGCGGATTTTCCGGCTGCAGCCAAGGCCGCCTCTGGCCAAAAAAATCTATGGTCAGGTCCAGCGCTGACGCCGGCGCCGCCGAAGCCGTTGCGTCAAAGAAGTTTTCCGCATCGCGCGCCACGATCATGGGCCTAGAGAAGAACCGAGCCCTGCGCCTATGCCGCGCTCACCGCCCCGTTGACCGGACAGCCGCCGCAGGGCTACCCCTCGCACCATGCCCAAGACCACGCTTCAGCAAGAGCCCCCCCCATCCAAAGCCCGCTGTTTTCAGGACGTCATCCTGATTTTGCAGAATTATTGGGCGGCGAAAGGCTGTGCGATCCTGCAGCCCTATGATGAGCAGGTCGGGGCGGGGACCCTACATCCCGCCACCACGCTGCGCGCGCTCGGTCCGAAACCCTGGCGTGCAGCCTATGTGCAGCCGTCCCGGCGTCCCAAAGACGGCCGCTACGGCGATAACCCGAACCGGCTCCAACATTATTACCAGTTCCAGGTGATCCTGAAGCCGAACCCTTTCGATCTGCAGGAGCTCTATTTGGGCTCTCTCCACGCCATTGGCCTCGACCCGCTGCTTCACGACATCCGCTTTGTCGAGGACGACTGGGAGAACCCTACCGTCGGTGCCTGGGGCTTGGGCTGGGAGGTCTGGTGCGACGGCATGGAGGTTAGCCAGTTTACATATTTCCAGCAGGTCGGGGGTCTTGATCTGCGTCCTGTTTCGGGCGAGTTGACGTACGGGCTTGAGCGTTTGGCCATGTATGTTCTGGGCTTCGACAGGGTCTATGACATGCCCTTCAATGACCCGGACGCGCCCCACGCGCTGACCTATGGCGATGTGTTCTTGGAGAACGAACGCCAGCAGAGCCGTTTCAATTTTGAGCTGTCCGATCCTCAGCTGACGCTGCGCTGGTTTGCAGACGCAGAAGCGACGGCGTTGCGGCTCTTGGCGGCTGGGGCAGTGCTGCCGGCCTTCGATTTCACGCTCAAGGCGAGCCATCTGTTCAATCTGTTGGACGCTCGTGGGGTTGTGTCCCCCACCGAAAGGCAGAGCTTCATCGCCCGCGTACGCACATTGGCCAAAGGCTGTGCCGAGGCCTGGGCCTTTGGAGAAGGGGTTTGAGCGTGGCCCTCGGATGCAAGAAGGGCCTTCAGGCGTCGCCGAGCCTGAAAGCGCCAGGGGCGATGTCCAGGACGCTCCCGTTCTCCGGAGGGGGCCTCAGCCCTCCCCATACCGGCGGCGCCGTCACGCGTTTCGCGGTCGTCCCTGTCCCGCCTCGAGGCTCCGCCGCATCCTCGAAGCGTCCAGCGAGGTCCGCCACGCTTGGGCGTCCGCGACCGTAACCGCCGCGACGGAACCGCCCTCGCCAAGCCCTGCAACGCCCGCTAGAATCAAGCCCATGCCGCATCTTCTCATCGAAATCCTCTCTGAAGAGATCCCCGCTCGCATGCAGGCCAGGGCCGAAGCGGATCTGCGCAAGCTGATTTTGGAAGGCTTGGCGGCTTTTGGCTTGAAGCCTCAGGCGGCCCGCACCTTCTCCACCCCAAGGCGGCTGGGCCTCGCCGCTGAAGGCCTTCCGGCCGCTTCCGCGGCGGTGGCCGAAGAACGCAAAGGCCCTCGCGTCGGCGCTCCGGAGGCGGCGATACAGGGGTTTATCAAAGCCGCAGGCCTCGCTTCTATCCATGAGGCCGACATTGTCGACGATAAGAAGGGCCAGTCTTATATCGCCCGCATCCATCGCCCGGGTCGCGAGACGACAGGGGTCTTGGCGGAGATAGTGCCCTCTGTCCTCAAGGCTTTTCCCTGGCCGAAATCCATGCGTTCGGGGTACGGCGATCTGGCCTGGGTGCGCCCGATCCGCAATGTGCTGGTGATGTTTGACGGCGAGCTGGTTGCGATCGAACTTGAGCGGGTTCCGAACCGGCCTGAGACCTGCGGCCATCGCTTTCATGCGCCCCAGGCCATTCCGGTTCGCCGCTTCGAGGACTACGAACGCAAGCTTCGCGGCGCCTTTGTGATGCTGGAGCGCGAGGAACGCAAAGCGACGATCATCGCCGACGCCCGCACCCTGTGCGCGGCCCGCAATCTTGAGCTCGTGGAAGATATGGGGCTTTTGGAAGAGGCGGCAGGGCTTGTGGAATGGCCGGTGGCCCTCATGGGGGATATGGATCCGGCCTTTCTGGACCTGCCGAGCGAGGTGATCCGCCTCACCATGCGCACCCATCAAAAATACTTCGCCGTCCGCGATCCGAAGACCCGACGTCTTGCCCCCCATTTTATCACCGTGGCGAACATTGAGGCGAAGGACGGGGGCAGAGCGATCGCTGCAGGCAATGCGCGCGTCCTCAGCGCGCGTTTGAACGACGCCCGTTTCTTCTGGGCGAAAGATCGGGAGACCCCGCTATACACCGAAGAGCGGCGGGAGAAGCTCAAGGGTCTTGTTTTCCACGCCAGGCTGGGCAGCGTCTGGGACAAGGTCGAGCGGGTTGCGGCCCTTGCGCGGGATCTCGCCCCGATATGCGGCGCCGACCCCGACCTCTGCGAGGAGGCCGCCCGCCTAGCGAAAATGGACCTCGTCGCCGAAACAGTGGGGGAGTTCCCGGAGCTGCAGGGCCAAATCGGGCGCCTGTTGTACGAGGCTGGTCCAGCGCTTTCCCAAAAAGAGGGTCAGGAAAGCGGCAAGTCCGCTCATGGAGGGTCTAAAGCCCAATCGTCGATCGCAGCGGCCATTGAAGATCATTACCGCCCCCTGGGTCCGAACGACCGCGTGCCGACCGATCCGGTCGCTGTGACGCTGGCGCTGGCGGATAAGCTCGACAGCCTTGTCGGCTTTTGGGCGATCGACGAAAAGCCCACAGGGTCGGGAGACGCCTTCGGCTCGCGCCGGGCGGCATTGGGAGTTTTGCGCATCCTCTTGGACAATATGATCCCGCTGGAGCTGCAAAAAGGATCCCTTCTGGTCAATCACGGGCCTCGATATGGCTTGCCCGGCCTGCTTAAAGCCGAGGATTGGGCTCCTCTTATAGCGGATTTGACCCTTGGCTTCCTGCTGGATCGACTGACTGTCTCGTTGCGCGAGGAAGGGTTCTCGCCCTCTCATTGCGCCGCCGCCTTCGAGACACGGCTGTTGGGTTTCAGCCCCCTTGATCTGCGTCGCCGCGTCGAGGCGCTTGACGCTTTTCTCAAAACCGACTCGGGCGAGAGCCTGCTCGCAGGGTATAAGCGCGCCGCTAATATTTTGGCCCAGGAAGAGAAGAAACAGCCTGGCCTGGCCCAAGAGATCGCCGCAGCCCCCGCGGCCTGGGACCTTCTGCAGGAGGGCGCGGAAAAAGCGCTTTTTGAAGCTCTCAAGGCCGCCGCAGGCGAGGCGCAGAAGTCCATGGCCCAAGGGCGTTTCGCCGACGCGATGACGGAGTTGGCTCGTTTGCGCGGCCCTGTCGACGCCCTCCTAGACGGCGTCCTCATCAACGCCAAGGACCCGTCGCTGCGTCTTAATCGTCTGCGACTTTTGGCCGAGATCCGATCCGCGCTGCTGAGCGTCGCGAACTTCTCCAAGATCGAAGGATAAGAACATGGCCGAACGGTTCGTCTATGGCTTTGGCGGCGGGTCTACCGATGGCGACGCGGCCATGCGCGACCTGCTTGGCGGCAAAGGCGCCAACCTCGCTGAGATGGCCAAGCTTGGCCTTCCCGTGCCTCCCGGCTTCACCATCACCACCGCGGCCTGCAACGCCTATTACGCCAATGGCCGCGAATGGCCGGAGGGGTTAGAGGAGGAGGTCGCCCGGGCGGTCGCAGAGCTCGAAGCCAAGACTGGAAAACGCTTCGGGGATGCGTCCAATCCGCTTCTGGTCTCGGTGCGCTCCGGCGCCCGGGCCTCGATGCCGGGCATGATGGATACTGTTCTCAATCTGGGACTTAATGACGAAACCGCCGCTGGTCTCGCTGCCAAAGCAGGCGACGAGCGCTTCGCCTATGACAGTTATCGTCGCTTCATCCAGATGTATTCACATGTCGTGTTGGAGCTCGATCACGGCGCTTTTGAAGCCATCCTCGAGGGCTACAAGGAGGAAAACGAGCTCCGTTCAGACACGGACATAGACGCCTCCGGTTGGAAAGAGATCATAAAAGCGTACAAAAAAGAGGTGGAGAGGGCTTCAGGTCATCCGTTTCCCGCCAACCCTGAAGAGCAGCTTTGGGGAGGCGTTGCCGCAGTCTTCCGTTCTTGGATGAACCCCAGAGCAAATGTCTACCGCAAGCTTCACAACATTCCCGAAGCCTGGGGCACCGCGATCAATGTTCAGGCCATGGTGTTCGGCAACATGGGCGAGACAAGCGCCACGGGCGTCGCCTTCACCCGCGATCCGTCCACGGGCGCCAACCGTTTCTATGGGGAGTTTCTGATCAATGCCCAGGGCGAAGATGTCGTCGCTGGCATCCGCACCCCTCGCCCGATCACAAGGGCCGCCCGGGAAGAGATGGGCGACAAGCACCTATCGATGGAAGAGGCGATGCCGGAGGTGTTCGCCCAGCTGACCGAGATGTATCGTCGGCTGGAGGCGCATTATTGCGACATGCAAGACATTGAGTTCACGGTCGAGCAGGGCATGCTCTATATGCTCCAGACCAGGAATGGCAAACGCACCGCCAAAGCCAGCCTCAAGATCGCAGTCGACATGGTCGACGAGGGTCTGATTACCCCGGAACAGGCCGTCCTGCGGGTTGATCCGGCATCCCTTGATCAATTGCTGCATCCAACGATTTCGCCGAAATTCAAGCGCGACGTCATCGTCCAGGGTCTTCCCGCGTCACCGGGTGCAGCAATAGGCAGGGTTGTGTTCGATCCGGACGAAGCCGCCGACCTTGCCCAGCGCGGGGAGGCCGTCATTTTGGTCAGGACAGAGACTAGCCCAGAAGACATCCATGGCATGCATGCCGCCCGCGCGATCGTCACAAGCCGCGGCGGAATGACGAGCCACGCTGCTGTCGTCGCCCGTGGCATGGGACGACCCTGCGTTTGCGGCGCCACAGATTTGCGTATCGACGAAGCCCAGGGTCAGTTCGTCGCCAGCGGAAGGGTGGTCCGTCGCGGCGACCTCATCACTGTCGACGGCTCTGGCCAGAAGGGGTGGGGCCAGGTTCTGGCAGGGGCTGCGGAGATGGTTCAACATGAACTGTCAGGCGATTTCGCACGGGTGATGGAGTGGGCCGATTCCATTAGGAAGCTCCAGGTACGGACGAATGCGGAAACGCCCGATGATCTCAAGGTGGCGCTTGAATTCGGCGCGGAAGGCATTGGGCTGTGCCGGACCGAACACATGTTTTTCAACGCAAGCCGAATTGCTGCGGTTCGCGAGATGATCCTCGCCGAAAGCGTCGCCGATCGGGTCAACGCGCTTTCAAAGATACTCCCCTTCCAAAGAGAGGACTTCGTCGAGATTTTCCGCCTTTTGGATGGGCGTCCGGGCACGATCCGGCTCCTGGATCCCCCGCTCCACGAGTTTTTGCCGCATTCGCCGGAGGAGTGCGCCGCGGTGGCGGCAAGCCTGAAGGTCGATCCCAAGGCGCTCCAGGCGCGTGTGAAGGAGTTGATGGAGGTCAATCCCATGCTGGGGTTCCGCGGTTGCCGCTTGGCGATCGCTTATCCTGAGATCTACGCGATGCAGGCCCGGGCGATTTTCGAGGCTGCCGCGGAGGTCGCAAAGGAGACCGGCGTCATCCCAAAGCCAGAGATCATGATTCCCTTCGTCATGAGCCGTAAAGAACTGGCTGCGGTCCGGAGCATTGTGGAGGAAGCCGCCCGTGATGCGCTCGCGGCTGCGGGTGTTGAGCTTCCCTATCTGATCGGCACCATGATCGAGCTGCCCCGCGCGGCCTTGCGCGCCGGAGAAATCGCAGAAGAGGCGCACTTCTTCTCCTTCGGCACCAACGATCTGACCCAGACGACGTTGGGCGTCTCCCGCGACGATGCGGCGAAATTCCTGGGCCTCTATGTCGATCGGGGTTTATTGGAGCGCGACCCATTCGTCTCTATTGACGCAGCCGGCGTCGGCGAACTGGTGCAGATTGCCGCGGAGCGGGGCCGCCTAGCCCGTTCTGAGCTAAAACTCGGCATTTGCGGCGAACACGGCGGCGACCCGGACTCGATCGCCTTCTGCATGCGCTTGGGACTGGACTATGTCTCGTGTTCGCCGTTTCGGGTGCCTATTGCACGTCTTGCCGCCGCCCACGCAGCCTTGAGCGAGAAGCGCCCCAGCCTGGCGTGAGACGAGCCCCGCCGTCCGCCTTTCCGACCGATCCCGCATCTCCCATGGTGGGGCTGCCGAGCGCCTTCGCCCCCTGGCGCTCCTTGTTTGGGGCGTTCGAGAGGGGTGTCGTACGGCCATCGCCGCTTGTCCAATCTGCGGTTATGCGCTTAACCAAGCCCTGGTTCCCGGAAATGGGCGCCTTTTAACCTTGAATGCTGCGCTGCGGCATGACACATGGACGCAGAGCCTCGCAGATCTGCGAGCGGCGTAACCTGTTGAGCTTGCGGGGTTTCCCCGTTCTCCTGGCTCGGCCTTTTGGCCGCGTCAGCTAACCAGAGGGCTGAAGGCGCTCGCTTCTTAACAAATTGTCAATCGCCCTGGCAGGGAGCGGCGTGTATTGGATCGCGGCTTTCGGCCATGTTGCCGGCGGATTTTTGATGGGATGGGGGCTGTTTGTGGAGCGCCTTTTGCGCCGCCGCCCCACCCCTTAAGCAGTTATTAGGGACCTTCGTGATGAACTGGCGAAGCTTTGCTACCTTCATCGGGACGATTCGGACCGAACTCATGGTAGAACTTGAACGGAATCCTTTGGCCCTTCGGCAAGGTGCGGCGGCTCTAGCATGTGTCGCCGCCGCCGCTGTATCGATGCCGGTGATTGCGGAGCGGGCGGCCGAACAGAGGACGCTAGCGATCGCTAACGGGATCGGCGTGGATTACGCGCGTCGGCTGGATGCGCGTTTATTGAGTCGTGGGGAAGAGGCTGCAGACCTCGCTTTGGCGGCGCTTCGGGATGCCGAAGGCGGCTTGGTCGCGGTTGGATCCGCGCCGGTCCCCGCTCTGACCCAGGACCGTTCAGCAATGGTGCTGCAGGCTTCTCTTCGTGGGCGCAGTCCTGAG
>JAGWZH010000147.1 GCA_018971945.1 Alphaproteobacteria bacterium
CCCCGCGCCAGGCCGATGATCCTCGCGCCCGGTGCTGGGCCTCGTCACTCACGCCCGTGTGGTGGACAAGGATCACCGCGCATTGAAACGACGCCATGAGTTCGGCGCAGGCATCCAGCATTGTCTTGGCGTCCTGGGCCTTGTTTTCGTCGCCATTCAGGAAGCGGTGGAGGGTATCGACCACGATAACGGATGGCGTAACTGGGAGTTCGCGGACGGCGTCGGAAACGCGCCTCAGGCCTTCCCGGGTATTGAGATCGCAGCCGCCTTTGGACAGCCACATGGAAAGGCTTGGGACGGCATGATGCTGCTTCCACGCCGCCACCCGCCCGCGCAGGCCCTGGTGGCCCTCGCCGGCAAGATAGACTACCGGCCCCGGTCTTGCCTTCCGCCCGTTCCATTGATCCCGGCCAGCCGCCAGCGTCAGAACCCAATCCAGCACAAGGAATGTCTTGCCACCCCCGGACGGCCCGTGAACCATGATCAGGGCTTTATCCTGCAGCCAACCCTTTACGAGCCAGCTTATGGGCGCGGGCTGGGCTGAAAAGTCATCCGCCGGGATCAGCCACTGGTCCGTCAAAGGGTTCAGAAACGCCGCCAGATCATGCCCGGCGGCTCGGTAATCATTGGCGTCCCCCAGAATGGGGATAACCAGAAGCCTTGCGCCGTGACGCGCCGAGGCCTGCTCGCCATAACGCTGGCCGACCCCTGAGGCGTCGTTATCCGCCACAATAACAATGCGGGCGTTAGGGTAGGCCTCAGTAACCGACCCTGTCACCGGGACAAGGTTGGATGCCGAATAGGCGACGATGCAGGGCTTTCCGGTGACTTCGTGGATGGTGGCTGCAGTGGCAAAGCCTTCCGCCACGTAAATAAGATCCTCCCCCTCAATCACCCCGACGGACCAGAATTTACCACCCGTCGCCCCGCCGGGGTGGTAGAGCTTACCCCCTTCTGCGTCGATATATTGGAGTGATGACAGCTGCCCGTCAGCGCCGAATAGGGGAGCCATCAGCCGCCCATCGCCGGTTATCCTCAGTCCGTGAGGCCGAACGCCTTTGCGGACAAGGTAGGGGTGATCGGGGGATGCCGCCCCCGCCTGGCTCCATATGATATCCACGCTGTCGGCGGCGCTGGCCGCCCGTGCATCGCGTGTCGCGCGGGCCTCTGCCTGCCGGCGGCTGACGGCCGCTGTCTCGTCCGGCGTCAGTTCCCGGCCAATGTCCGCCCGCCATGTCGATGACACCCCCGTCCGCCAGTCGCCGAACATGCCTGCCGGAACGCCGTCGGGGAAAAAGACATACCAGCCCGGCTTGTCGTGACCGGGCGCGCCTTTGCTCCCCGTCTGGTAGCGATGCAGTTTCCCGTCCAGTTCGATCGTGGCTGGCGGCTTGACCCCTGCCGCCGCCATGGCGGTGCGGATCTGCTCGTCAAGGGTGATCGGCGTCGGCAGACGCCACGGCCCGCCGAAAATGTGGGTAATGTCAGCCATGCACCTTTTCCCCCTTAAAGTATTCACTGAGCGCCGTCAGAGCCTTGTAGCTGACGGACGCGCCTTTTCTGACGCGATAGAGGGTTGAATACGAAACGCCAGTGCGCCCCGCCACAACCCACAAATTCCGGTCTTCAAGAGCCCGGCGGATTTCTTCAAGTGTGAGCAACATTGGAACCTCCGCTTTCACTATTGACATGAACCGCGAACCGGCGCAATCAACATCCAGCCCGACCGGATCGTCCGAATGGGCACACAGGAAACAGACAATGGCAATCGCATTGAAGAGAACCAGCGCCCTTGCGCGCGATGGCGTCAAGCTGCTCGTCTACGGACAGGCTGGCGCTGGCAAGACGTCTTTAATCCCTACACTCCCCAATCCCATCACGCTATCGGCTGAAGCCGGACTTCTGTCGATCGCCGGAGCGGATCTCGCTTACATTGAGATCGGCGGCGTAAACGACCTCACCGACGCGCTGGAGTGGCTGACCGGGTCGGCCGAGGCCGCTGAATACCAGTCGGTGGCGCTTGATAGCATCAGCGAAATCGCCGAGGTCGTGCTGGGCGATGAAAAGCGCATCGCCAAAGACCCGCGCCAGGCCTACGGCGCCATGCAGGAAGCCATGGCGCACATCATCCGCGCCTTCCGCGATCTGCCCGGCAAGCACGTCTACATGAGCGCCAAGCTCGACAAGAGCCAGGACGAGATGGGCCGCATGCTCTACGCGCCCTCCATGCCCGGCCAAAAATCCGGCCAGCAGCTGCCTTACTTCTTTGATGAAGTTCTGGCGCTGCGGGTTGAGAAGGACGCCGAAGGCATCCCCCAGCGCGGCTTGATGTGTGACAGCGACGGCCTCTGGCTGGCGAAGGATCGCTCTGGCCGGCTCGATCCGTGGGAAGCGCCCGACCTCGGCGCGATCATCACCAAGATACAGGGGGCATGAGATGGATAACCTCGCACAACTCTGGATGCAGTATAAACGCGCCGAAGTCGAAGCCACCGAACGCCGCCGCGACATCGAAGACATCATGCTTGCGTCCGGCAAAACCGAATGGGCGGGCTACAAAGTCAGAGTGACCGCTCGAGATAACTGGAAAATCGACGGCGACAGGCTTCAGGAAGTCGCCGCCGAACGCGGGCTGTCTGCGCATTTATCAAGCCTTTTCCGCTGGAAACCCGAAGTCAACATGACGCTTTGGAAGGCGTCGGATCCGGCCATCACCAAGCCGTTGCTGGCGGCGATCACGATCACGCCAGGCCGGCCATCATTCGCAATTAGCAAGGAGGACTAACCATGAGACTTGACGAAAGCATTAACCTGAACAGCCTGCCAGAAAGCGATCGCTCTTATGATCCCGTCCCGCCTGGCTGGTATTCCGCGCGCATCCACTCTGCCGAGATCAAGGCGACGAAGGCTGGCAATGGGCAGTATATCAAGGTCCGCTATGACATCACTGGCCCCGCTCATCAGGGCCGGGTGATCTTCGGTAATTTGAATATCCGCAACCCCAACGCCAAGGCCGAACAGATCGGCCGCCAGCAACTGGGCGAGCTGATGCGCGCGATCGGCCTTGCCGAGATACAGGACACGGACCAGCTGATTGGCGGGACATGCGAGATCAAGCTCGACGTGCAAGCCGCTGAAGGTGATTACGCCGCGCGGAATGAAGTGCGCGGCTGGCGGCATGGAGGGCAGGCGCAGACTGCAACCGCGCGTCCCGCATGGGCCGCCCCGGAAGCCAAGCCCGCCGCCGGTCCCAAGACGCCGCCGTGGAAGAAAGGTTGAGCCATGCAGATCCCGCCACCTCAGAATGGATTAGTGACGTTAATTGACCAGCGCCACAAAGAGGTGGCGGGGCGCAAGCCTCGCCCCCACATGGGCGCAAGCACCCTTGGTCATCCATGCGACCGCTGGCTATGGCTTAGTTTCCGCTGGGCCGTCATAGAAGAGTTTGAGGGCCGCATCCTGCGCCTGTTCCGGCGCGGGAACAATGAAGAAGCCACGATTCTGGCCGACCTCGAGCTGGCCGGCGTAAAGGTTGAGACGACGCAGGCGCACTTTACCTTCGGCGGGCACGTCTCGGGAAGCGCGGATGCGATCGTGTCGAATGTTCCCGAAGCCCCGAAGACCCGCCACATAGCCGAGTTCAAGACGCATTCGGAAAAGAGCTTTAACGGCGTGGCGAAGGACGGCGTTCGGAAGGCCAAGCCCGAACACTGGGTGCAGATGCAGGTGTATATGCATGGCGCCGGACTGGATCGGGCGCTGTATGTGGCCGTGAATAAGAACGACGATACCTACCACATCGAGCGCATCCACTATGACAAGGACGCCGCCGAAGCG
This sequence comes from Alphaproteobacteria bacterium, assembly GCA_018971945.1. Classification (GTDB taxonomy): domain Bacteria; phylum Pseudomonadota; class Alphaproteobacteria; order Caulobacterales; family Aquidulcibacteraceae; genus REEB509. Next base: position 3,838 of record JAGWZH010000147.1, read on the forward strand.
GCGATCGAGCGTGGCCGGCGGATTAGCGAGGCTGATCGGATGCCGGAACCCGTCGCCGGCGCAAGCCCAGCCTGGTATCAGTGCAAGTTCTGCCCGGCGCTGACGTTTTGCCACGAAACGAAGCTAACGCGCGAAGTGAACTGCCGGACCTGTGCGCATTCCACGGCGCAATCTGACGGTTTCTGGCATTGCGGCGTATGGAATGACGCAATCCCCGTACCCGCCCAGCGCCTCGGCTGCACCAGCCATGTCATCCACCCGGATCTGACGCCGTGGCAACCCGTCGACAGCCCCGATGGCGTCATAGGCGTCTGGGAGATCGACGGCAAAGTGGAAATGAACGGCGACCCGGAAGCGGGAGGCCGGACAAGTTTTGACCTGATCAATTCGCAGGCGCCATTCTGATGTTGAGAGATTATCAGCGCCGCGCCATTGACATGCTGAACGATTGGTTTTCGCGGCATCGCGAGGGCCACCCGGTTCTTGAGATGCCGACAGGGTCGGGGAAGAGCCATGTCATAGCCGCCTATTGCGAGGAGACACTGCGCGAATGGCCGGAAACGCGCATCCTGATGCTGACGCACGTCAAGGAGCTGATCGAACAGAATGCCGCGAAGATGCGGGAATACTGGCCCGCAGCGCCGCTGGGGATTTACTCCGCCGGACTGCGCCAGCGCGACGCATCGCAGTCGATCGTGTTTGGCGGCGTGCAAAGCCTGGCGGGAAAGGCGGGAGAAATAGGGCATGTGGATCTTCTGATCGTGGATGAAGCTCATCGCATCCCCGCCGGCGCTGCTGGCCAGTATTGCGATCTGATCGACGACCTGACAAGGATCAACCCCGCCCTGCGGGTCATCGGCTTAACGGCCACGCCCTATCGCCTGGGGCATGGCATGATCACGGACCCGCCGGCGTTGTTCTCGCACCTGATCGTGCCGGTGACGTATATGGAACTGCTCAAGGCTGGCCACTTGGCGCGGCTGACCTGCAAGCGCACGGCGACAACCTATGACCTTGATGGCGTCCGCCGCCGCGGCGGGGAATATGTGGAGGCGGATCTTGACGAGGCTGTCAACAACCTGCGCACGAATGAGGAAGTCGCAGCCGAGATCGTGCGCAATGCAGGAGACCGCAAGAGCTGGATTGTCTTTGCGGTGTCCGTCGCCCACGCCTATGGCCTGCGGGATGCGCTTCGCGCGCACGGAATAGCAACCGAGACGGTGGTTGGATCAACGCCATCAGCCGAACGCGCCGATATCATCGCGGCCTTCAAGCGCGGCGAGATACAGGCGATAACGAACGCAAACGTTTTGACGACCGGCTTCGACGCGCCTAACGTGGACCTGATCGCGGCTTGCCGGCCGACGCTGTCGACCAGTCTCTATGTGCAGATGCTTGGCCGCGGTACGCGGCTTAAGGATGGCGGCGGGGATTGCCTCGTGCTGGATTTCGCCGGGCTGGTCGCAACGCACGGCGTGTTTGACAACCCACAGCCGCGCAAGCCAGGCCAGAAGGGCGGCGATCCGCCGGTCAAGGTCTGCCCGGAATGCGATGCGCAGGTGCACCTCTCCGTCATGGTCTGCCCGAACTGCGGCCACGTTTGGGAGCGCAAAGGGCCAGAGCTGAAGCTGCGCGATGACGCCATCCTGAGTGATGCCAACGAGGAAGCAATTTTAATATGCGCTTGGAAATGGTCAATTGAGACGAGCGCGTCTGGCAAGAAAATGCTGTCCGTTCGCTACTATCCCCGTGTTCTGTCGGAGCCCGTCATACGCGAGTTTTTTACGATATGGCATGGCGGAAGCGCCACCTACATGGCAATGAAGAAACTGGCGGCAATCGCCGCGCGGGTGAATGGCAACCTTGCGGGAATAGATAGTGACATCACTCCACTTCAAAGCTGGCGCTGCCCGACGGAAATCACATACCGGCGGAACGGTAGGTTTTTCGAAGTTACAGGCCGAACTTGGTAGGTCTGAACACATCGAGCAACGCGAATTTGTGGAATGGTTCCGGCAGACGTTTAGGCCCGTGCGGATCTTCGCCATCCCCAACGGCGAGGCCAGATCCCGCCGGGTTGGCGG
>JAGWZH010000148.1 GCA_018971945.1 Alphaproteobacteria bacterium
CCGGGCTTGGAAGGCTGGACGCGGCGCTCGTGTTTGAAGAGCTCGCGCGCGGGTGCGTGACCACCGCCGCTTTCATCTCCATCCACAATATGGCCGCCTGGATGATCGACCAGTTCGGCGACGAGGATCAACGTCAGCGCTGGCTACCGAAGCTGACGACCATGGAGCTGATGGCGAGCTATTGCCTGACCGAGCCCGGATCGGGCTCTGACGCGAGCGCGCTTCGCACCACCGCGCGCGCCGACGGCAACAGCCATTATGTCCTCAACGGCGCGAAGGCTTTCATCTCAGGCGCGCCGGAAAGCGACCTCTATGTGTGCATGGTGCGCACCGGAGAGCCGGGGCCGAAGGGAATCTCCACCATCGTGGTGGAAAAAGGCGCGCCCGGGCTCGTCTTCGGGGCGCAGGAGAAGAAAATGGGCTGGAACGCCCAGCCTACCGCCCAAGTCATGTTCGAGGATTGCCGGGCGCCGGCGGAGAACCGTCTGAGCCAGGAGGGCTTCGGCTTCAAAATCGCGATGATGGGCTTGGATGGGGGGCGGCTCAATATCGCCGCCTCTTCGCTCGGCGGCGCGTCCGACGCGCTGGAACGGGCGATGGGCTACGCCAAGGAGCGCCAAGCCTTTGGCAAACCGATCGGGGAGTTCCAAGCGACGCAGTTCAAACTCGCCGACATGGCGACCGAGCTTGAAGCGTCGCGGGCGCTGCTCTATGAGGCCGCCCGGCGTTTGGACGCAAAAGACCCCGAGGCGACCAAGTTCTGCGCCATGGCGAAACGCTTCGTGACGGATGCGGGCTTCCGCGTCGCCAATGAGGCGCTGCAGATCCATGGGGGATACGGCTATCTCAAGGACTATGAAGTCGAGCGCATCGTCCGGGACGTCAGAGTGAACCAGATTCTGGAAGGCACCAACGAGATCATGCGGGTGATCATCGCCCGGGAGTTGAGCCGCTTGTGACCCCCGCCATGGCGGCCGGCCTTTGAGGCGACAAGGGCGAAGCGCCCCCGGGGAGAGGCCTCCATCGCAGGCCTCCCCAAAAGGCCTCCGGCGCAGGCGTTTTGATCGCGTGCGCCTTTCTCTTCGATCCCGCGCCCCGTGTCTTGATCTCGCAGCCTGCTTGACCAAAGGGCGAAGGAAGGCTTGGCTCGCCTCAAGTCCAGGATCGAGGAGGCGCAGATGCGGGCGGCGGTGTTTGAACGGGCGGGGGCGCCGTTGACGGTGATTTCGGCCGCGGACCCAACCCCAGGTCCGCAGGACCTGATCGTCAAGGTCGCCTATAGCGGCGTTTGCGGCACGGACCTGCATCTGACACAGGCGGGGATGGATATGGTTCTGCCCGCCGGGACAATCCTTGGTCACGAGTTCTGCGGCGAAGTGGTCGCGATCGGCAGGGAAGCCAAAGGCGCGTGGCGAACCGGCGATCGGGTCGCGGTCATGCCTTTCCGTCCATGCAAGGCCTGCGGCGCGACCTGCAAGGACGGGCTCGACATCATCTGCCCGCAAGTCGCCTATCTCGGGATCGCCGCGCCGGGAGGGAACGCGGAGTATGTGGCGGTGGGCGCCGGCCAGGCGATCCGGCTGCCAGAGGCGGTGTCGCTGCGCGCCGGGGCGCTCTGCGAGCCCCTGGCGGTGGGGCTGCATGCGGTGCGCAAGGCGCGTCCGCTTCTGGGACAGCGGGTCCTGGTGCTGGGCGGAGGACCCGTGGGCCTTTCGGTGGCGGCTTTCGCCGGGCTTGCAGGGGCTTCGGCCGTCGTGGTTTCAGAGCCGCACGCCGCGCGGCGGGATCGGGCCTTGGCGCTGGGAGCGACGGCGACCCTCGACCCGGGTGCAGGACCTGTCGGAGACGCCTTCCGCGCCATCACAGGCGGCCCCTGCGACGTCGTGTTCGAATGCGTCGGTACGCCCGGGATGATCGCCGCCGCGATCGCTGAGGCGCGGCTCTTCGCGGACGTGGTCGTGGTCGGCGCCTGCATGGAGCAGGATCACTTCCACCCGATGCAGGCCCTGCAAAAAGAAGTGACCATGCGGTTCGCGCTGGGGCATGACCGAACGGATTTCGCCTTCGTCGCGGCGTGCCTGGCGCAGGGACGGATCGCGGCCGAGGCCATGATCACCGGCGAGGTCGGGTTTGACGCGTTCCCTCAGGCCTTTGAAGCTCTCAGGACCGCAAAAGAAGCCTGCAAAGTGCTGCTGAAGCCGCACTGAGGCGGGCTGGCCTCAGGCCCTCGTCAACGCCACGAACACGTCCTCAAGATTGGGCTCTTCGATCGAAAGGTCCTTGATCGCAACGCCGGCCGCGCGGACGCGATCAAGGATCTCTTCCACCGTGACGCTGCCGGAGCGATAGGTCAGAGCCAGGCCTCCATTGGCGCGCAAGACGGCCTCAACAGCGCCGCCGCCAAGGGCGGGAACGGCGGGGAGAGGCCTTTGGGGCTGAATCACCAGGGTCCTCTGATCCAGACGCTTCAGCAAAGTCGCCGTGGGTTCGCAGGCGATGACCTGGCCGTGATTGATGATAGCGATGGTGTCGCAGAGCTCCTCGGCCTCCTCCAGATAATGCGTGGTCAAGACGATGGTGACGCCCTGTGCGTGGAGGCTTTTGACATAATCCCAAAGCTGCCGGCGGAGCTCCACATCCACCCCGGCGGTGGGCTCATCCAGCACCAAGACCGGCGGGGTATGGACCAAAGCCTTGGCCACGAGCAGCCGACGCTTCATGCCGCCCGACAGCGTGCGGGCGTAGGCGTCGCGCTTGTCCCAAAGACCCACAGCCCTCAGGATCTCCTCGGTGCGCCGCTCGCTCTTGGGAACGCCATAAAAACCCGCCTGCATCTCCAGGCTCTCGGCCGGGGAGAAAAACGGATCCATGTTGAGCTCTTGGGGCACGATTCCGATGGCGCCGCGGGCGTTGCGCGGGTCCTGGTCGATATCGACCCCCCAGATCTTGGCCGTGCCGCCGGATTTGACGACCAGACCGCCCAAAATATTGATGAAGGTGCTTTTGCCCGCGCCATTGGGTCCTAAAAGGCCGAAAAACGACCCCCGAGGGATGGTGATATCGACCCCTTTCAGAGCGTGCTTGGCCGGCTGTTTTTTCGTGGCGGCATAGGTCTTGTGGAGCCCGACCGCCTCAATGGCAGCGGCAGGCAAAGCGGACGGCTGGGAGGTCATGGGCAGGCTCACCACGCAGGGCGCCGGAGCGGATTGCCTCGGCCGGCGATGTCTTCTAGGTACGGAGAGCCGCCCAAGACATCAACCCGGTTCAGCCATGAGCAAATCTTCTGTCGCCTTCGACGCCCCCGAACTCTTCGTCGTGAAGCGCAAGCGCGTCTCCTGCGACGGCGGCGGCGGCGCTTTGGGCCACCCCAAAGTCTATTACGACATGGGAGAGGAAGACCATGTCGATTGCCTCTATTGCGACCGGCGCTTCCTCTATCAGCGCGACCTCGACGACTCCGACCACCACTGAACGCGCACGCGCCGCTTTATCCAGACACGGCGGAAGGGGCCAAGCCTAATGGCGGACAGCGAGGAGATAGGCCGCCCGCCCCGACGCACGCCGGCTCAGCGGATCGGCTTCTGGCTTGGGCCTTTGGCCGCGCTCGCCTTGGCGTTCGCGCCCTCGCCCGACGGGCTCTCGCCGGAAGCGCAGCGGGTGGCGGCGCTGGCGGTCTGGATGGCGGTCTGGTGGGCGACGGAGGCTGTCCCGATCGGAGCCACCTCGCTTCTGCCCCTGGCTTTTCTGCCGCTTGCGGCGGGATCGTCGGGACGGGACGCGGCGGCCCCTTATGCGGATCCGATCGTGCTCTTATTGATGGGCGGCTCCATGCTTGCGGTCGGGATCGAGCGCTGGGGGCTGCACCGCAGATTGGCGCTAACGGCTCTTGCGGCGGTGCGGGGGTCGACCGGGGTCTTCGTCTTCGCCTTCATGGCCGTGACGGCGTTTCTGTCGATGTGGATCTCCAACACCGCGACCGCGTTGATGATGATGCCGATCGCCTTGTCGGTGGCGGCGGCCGCCGGAGGCGACCGCCGCTTGACCGCCGCGCTCGTCTTGGGCGTCGCCTACGCCGCCACGATCGGCGGGGTCGCCACACCGATCGGCACGCCGACAAATCTCATCGCCATGGGCTTTTTGAGCGAAGAGCTCGGCACAAGCGTCAGTTTCCTCGACTGGATGGGCATTGGACTGCCCGCGATGCTGCTGTTGCTGCCGGCGGCTTGGCTGGTGGTGATGCGCGGGGTGACAATCCAGCGGTCTGCGGCTGCGCACGCCGAGATCGTGGCTGAACGCGACGGGCTTGGGCCAATGGCTGCGGCGGAGACCCGGGTGCTCCTGGTTTTCGCCTTTGTGATCGGGTTGTGGATCGCAGGCGAATGGATGCGCACCGCTTTGGGTTGGAAAGGGGTGACCGACACCAGCATCGTGGTGGGCGGCGCGGTCGCGATGATGCTCGTGCCGGCGGGGCGGACCGCGCCCGGGCGGGCGCTTGTGTCATGGCAGGAAGCCTCCCGCATCCCATGGGACGTGATCTTGTTGTTCGGCGGGGGCTTGAGCCTCGCTGCCGGCATGGAAAACTCAGGACTCGCCGCCTTTATCGGCGACCGGCTCTCGGGACTGGCTGGGGCTCCAGCGCTCTTGATGGCGCTCGCCATCGTGGCGCTGGTGATCGTGATGACCGAGTTCATGAGCAATGTGGCGACGATCACGATGCTTCTGCCGATCCTTACGACCCTCGCCGCCGCGGCAGGCGTCGACCCCGTCGCGCTCATCGTGCCGGCGGCGATCGCGGCGAGCTGCGGGTTCATGATGCCTGCAGGGACTGGGCCCAACGCGGTGGCCTTCGCCAGCGGGCGAACCAGCGTGGCGCAAATGATGGGGCGGGGATTCTTTGTCAATCTGGCAGCCCTCATCGCGATGACCGGCCTGGGGCTGTGGCTTGCGCCCCAGGTCTTGGGCTAGAGGCGTGGCCGGATCGGTCGCAGTTCATTACGCTGAAAGGGCCCGCGCCCCTGAGGCGCCAGCGCTCGTTTGGGGCCCCGCGCTCGTTTGGGGCCCCGCGCTCTTGCGCCGGCCAAGAGCAGAGGCGCGCGCCAGTCCTCAGGGCGTGGTTGGCCCGTATCACGGGGGTGAGGCTTGAAGCGGGCGCGGTTCGCGCGCACAAAGCCCTTTATGACCGCCCCGCTTGACGCGTCCTCGCGCCTGTTTCTGATCGACGGCTCCGGCTATATTTTTCGCGCTTATCATGCGCTGCCGCCCCTGACCCGGGCGAGCGACGGGTTGCCGGTGGGCGCGGTGTCTGGCTTCTGCAACATGGTCTGGAAGTTTCTGGAGGACATGAAGGCCGGCGAGCGGCCGACGCACCTGGCTGTGATTTTCGACAAGAGCGAAAAGAGCTTCCGCAAGGACATCTACCCCGCCTACAAAGCCAATCGTCCGCCGCCGCCAGAGGATCTCGTCCCGCAATTCGGACTGATCCGGGAGGCGACAAAAGCATTCGGTCTGCCTTGCATCGAGATGGAAGGGTTTGAAGCCGACGACCTGATCGCCACCTATGCCCGCCAGGCGGCGGCCAAAGGCGCGCGGGTGGACATTGTATCCTCCGACAAAGACCTGATGCAGCTGATCGACGGGGACCGCATCTTCCTGTTCGATCCGATGAAGTCCAAGCCGCTCGGATTGGACGCTGTGATGGAGAAGTTCGGCGTCGCCCCGGACAAGGTGATCGACGTGCAGGCCTTGATGGGCGACAGCGTCGATAATGTCCCCGGGGCCCGCGGCATCGGCCCCAAGACCGCGGCCGAACTCATCACCA
>JAGWZH010000001.1 GCA_018971945.1 Alphaproteobacteria bacterium
AGGCCGCCTCCCCCACCGCGCCCCCACCTCCTGTCGCCCCCTCCTCTTGTCGCCCCCTCCTCTTGTCGCCCCCGCCTCCAAACGCCTGCGCCCAAAACCGCCAGATCCCCATCGCCAGCGCCCCTCACCCCTATGGCTGCAGGCCTCTTTGCGCATAAACCGCGTTGTTGTTGCGAGCGCTGCAGCGCCGCGGCGCCGCAGCGCCCATCACCCAAGAGCCGCCCGCCGGCTCAGCCTTTTGCTCCGCGCCAATCGCCCAGCGCTCATGAGAGTGGATGGGGATCGAGGCCTTCTCGTTCCGATTGCGCCCAACAACGCATGGCCAAACCGCTCATGGCCCAACAGATCGCGAATAGCCTGCGCGCGGAAGCAGCCTCGCACGGGCGCGGAGACCGCGGGGACCAAGGCCGATCGACCCCAGAGCGGCAGCGCGGCGGTCCAAAAATTCGTTTCTATTGACGCAACGGCGCCTTCGACAACCGCCTTCAGGAGCGCTACCTACTTCCTGAAGGCCAAGCCAACAGCCCGGGAGGAAAGCATGCGCGAGCTTTTGAAATTCTACATCGACGGCCACTGGGTGGATCCCGCGGCCCCGCGCGCCCACGACGTGATCAATCCAGCCACCGAAGAACCCGTGGCGCGCATCTCGCTTGGCTCCGCAGCGGATGTGGACAGGGCAGTCGCCGCCGCCAAGCGGGCCTTCGAGACCTTCAGCCAGACCTCGGTCGAGTACCGCATCGGGCTCCTGCAGAAGATCATGGCGGGCTATCAGGCCCGGATGGGCGACCTCGCGACCGCCATTTCTGAGGAGATGGGCGCGCCGATGTGGCTCGCCCAGGCGGCCCAGGCGCCAGCGGGCCTCGGTCAGTTCATGGGGACATTAAACGCCCTTAAAGAATACCAATTCGAGTACATGATGGGGGGGGTGAAGATCCGCCGCGAACCGATCGGCGTCTGCGGCTTCATCACCCCGTGGAACTGGCCGATGAACCAGATCGCCTGCAAAGTGGCGCCGGCCCTGGCCGCCGGCTGCACCATGGTGCTGAAACCCTCCGAAATGGCGCCCCTTGACGCCATGATCCTCGCCGAAATCCTGCATGAGGCGGGCGTCCCCCCGGGCGTGTTCAATCTCGTCAATGGCGACGGCCCGGGCGTCGGCCAGGCTCTTTCCACCCATCCCGACGTGGACATGATGAGCTTCACCGGCTCAACCCGCGCCGGCGTGCTCGTGCAAAAAGCCGCCGCCGACACCGTCAAACGCGTCGCCCTTGAGCTTGGCGGCAAAAGCCCGAACATCATCCTCGACGACGCGGACCTGCAGAAATCCGTCACCGGCAGCGTGATCTCGATGTTCACCAATTCCGGCCAGAGCTGCAACGCGCCGTCGCGCATGTTGGTGCCGCGTCGGATGCACGAAGAGGCCGCAGCCATCGCCGCCGCCGTGGCCCAGAACACTAAGGTCATGGACCCTGCGACAGCCGAGAAGGGCGCGATCGGTCCTTTGGCCAACGCCAACCAGTTCGCCAAGGTGCAGGCCTTGATCCAGAAGGGCGTGGAAGAAGGCGCTACCCTGGCCGCTGGCGGCGTCGGCCGACCGGAGGGCTTCAACCGTGGCTACTTTGTCCGGCCGACGGTGTTCGCCAATGTCACCAATGATATGACCATCGCCCGGGAAGAAATCTTTGGCCCCGTCTTGGCCATCCTGCCCTATGACACGGAGGAAGACGCCATCCGCATCGCCAACGACACGGTCTACGGCCTGTCGGGCTATGTCCAGTCCGGGAGCATCGAGCGCGCCCGCGCTGTGGCGAACAAGATCCGCGCCGGCAATGTCCATTTGAACCTCGCGGGCATGGACATCAACGCGCCCTTCGGCGGCTACAAACAGTCTGGAATCGGCCGCGAGTGGGGAAAATACGGCCTTGAGGAGTTCCTCGAGATCAAGGCCGTCCTCGGGCATGGCTGAGACGCGATCGCGCCCCTTGTCGGCCATGGCCGACAAGGGGGCTTTGCGCCGTGATCTCGGCTCTGCGTCCATTCACCATGCTTTAGCCTTAGCGTGGCAATCCCGAGCGCCAATGCTTGCTTCGCCGGGGCTGATTTCATGACCGATCGTTTGAGCGCCGACAAAGACCCTTTTTCAATCGGCGATGCGGGCTTCGCCGAATCCGACGCCGAGAGCCCTTCGACCGGGGACTGGGTTGAGCAAGCCGTGCGCGGCGGCGGCGGGTTCGAACTCTATTTTGACGAGATCACGGGTCGGTATGAAGTGCGCCGCCTCGACGGACAGCCGCCTCTGGCGGCAGAAGACCTGCAAGCGGCCCCACGAGAGCCGATGGACTTCGCCTTCCTGTCGACCAAAACGGCCCTATCTAAAGGGGCCCCTCCCGCGGCAGAAGCCGCCGACGAGGCGCGACGGGGGCGGGGAGAGACCGCCCAAGAGGTCCCGCTTCTGTGGGCCTCTTTCGCCGGTCCCGCAGGCTCCAGCGCCTTTCATGGCCCGCTTGGGTGGACTTTGGGCGTCATTGGCGCCGCCGATTTCTCCCCGTTGCCCGCATTGGGCCAGAGCCGCGGCGGCTCGGCGTGGCCTTTGGACGCCGCAGCCTGAGCGCATCGCCGCTGGGCCCAAACTGGGTTATGGAACCTCAATTGGGGGGCGCGCACGCTCCTTTGCAACGGACCCAAACCCATGACAGAGAAAACCTGGCGGAAGCGCACGCTCGGGGGAAAGCCCCTTCGGCCCGAAACCCTCATGATGGGCTATGGATACGACCCAGCCCTGTCGGAAGGCTCCTTAAAGCCCCCGCTTTTCTCCACCTCCACCTTCGTGTTCAAAAGCGCTGAAGACGGAAAGAACTTTTTCGCCGCCCTGCAGGGTCGCCGCCCCTTGGGCCCCAACGAGGAGCCCGGCCTCGTCTATTCCCGCTTCAACAACCCTAATCTCGAAGTCTTGGAAGACCGCCTCGCGATCTGGGACCACGCCGAGAGCGCTTTGGCTTTTGCTTCCGGCATGGCCGCGATCTCCACCGTTCTGTGGGCCTATCTCCGGCCGGGCGATGTGGTGCTGCAGAGCCAACCCATCTACGGCGGCGCAGAAACCCTGATCGATAAGATCCTGTCCGAATTCGGCATCCGCCAGGTAGGCTTTTTCGTCGAAGACGGCGTGGAAGCCATGCGCGAAGCCGCTGAGCAGGCCAAAAATCTGGGCCGCGTCGGCATGATCTATATCGAGACCCCGGCGAACCCGACCAATGGGCTTGTCGACATCGCCGCCGCCCGCGCCTTGTCCGAAGAACTCGCAACCTCCGATGGCCGCCGCCCTCCCGTCGTCGTCGACAACACGATGCTCGGTCCGGTTTTTTCCAGTCCGCTCGATCATGGCGGCGATATCGTGGTGACGAGCCTCACCAAATATGTCGGCGGCCATTCAGACCTCATCGCGGGGGGCGCCTCGGGCAGCAAGGCGATGATGCTTCCCGTCCGCCGCATGCGATCGACTTTGGGCGCCATGCTCGACCCCCATACCGCCTGGCTCCTGATGCGCTCCTTGGAAACCCTGAAGCTGAGGATGGAGGCCTCCGCCCGCGGCGCGCTGAGGGTGGCGGAGTTCCTGCGCGACCACCCCAAGATCGACAATGTCTGGTTTCTGGACTTTCTCCCCAAAGACCACCCCGACCGCCCGGTTCACGAGCGGCAGAACCAGTCTGCGGGCTCCACCTTCAGCTTCGAGGTGGCGGGCGGAGAGAAAGAGGCCTTCGCTCTTCTTGACCGGCTGCAGGTCATCAAGCTGGCGGTCAGCCTGGGCGGCACCGAGACCTTGGCATCCCATCCCGCGGCCATGACCCACTCCGGCATGCCGGCGCCGGAGTTGAAAAAGCTCGGCATCACCCCCGCCTTGATCCGGATTTCGATCGGCGTCGAAGATCCTGATGATCTCATCCTTGATTTGAAGCAGGCGCTGGAGGGGGTGTGAACGTCACTCTTGAGGCCCAAATCCAGCGCGCCGCGGCGTTGCGCCAGAGCGAGCGCTGGGCCGAGGCCGTCGCCGCCTACAAAGCGATCCTGTCCGCCCGACAAGACCTGCCCAACAGCTGGTACAATTTGGGCTATTGCCTGCGCCGGGCAGGCGATCCCGTGGGAGCGCTCGACGCTTATCAGCAGGCGCTGAACTTTGGAGCGCCGGCGCCGGAGGAGGCGCGCCTGAACCGCGCGGTGATCCTGCTCGATGATCTCAACCGCGAAGAAGAAGGCGCGGCCGAACTCCAGCGCGCTCTCGCGCTCAACCCCAACTACGCCCCGGCGCTGATGAACCTCGCCAATCTGGCCGAGGACCGCGGACGCCGCGCCGACGCCCTCTCCGCCTATGAGCGGGTCTTGGCCCTGTCGGACCCGCCTCTGGAGGCGCTGGCGCGCTATCTGAGCCTCAAGGGCGCGACCGGCTCAGACGATCCCCTCCTGCAGCGGGCCGCGCGCGCGATCAACGCCGTCTCAGTGAGCCCTGAGGACAAAGCGAGCCTCGCTTTCGCCATGGGCAAAGCGCTCGACGCCGTTGGCGCCTATGATGAGGCTTTTGCGGCTTATGCGCTCGCCAATCGCATCGCCCGCGCCTTGACCCCGAAAAGCCAGCTTTTCGACCGCAAGGCCCATGCCGCCTTGATCGATGCGATCATCGCCGCCCATCCGGTCGGCGACGGTCTGGAAGCGCCGGCGGCGGATGATCCGAACCTGGTCTTTATCTGCGGTCTGTTCCGATCGGGCTCGACCCTGTGCGAACAGGTCTTGAGCGGCCATTCGCGCGTCACGCCTGGGGGCGAGCTCCCCTGGATCCCCGCTCTCGCCCGCGAGCTGGGCTACCCGTCCGCCATTCCAAAGGCGCGCGCCGTTCAAGCGCGCGCCCTTTACTGCGCTGGCCTCTTCCGCCAATTGCCGGCCTTCGACATCCTGACCGACAAGCGCCCCGACAATTTCCTCTATATTGGCCTGATCAAACGCCTATTCCCCGCCGCCAAGATCATCCACACCGTCCGCAATCCAAAAGACAACGCGCTCTCTCTATACTTCCTGCATCTTGATCCATCGATGAGTTACGCCCAAGATCTTTCTGACATCGCTTTCTATATCGCGCAGTATCGCAAGCTCATGGCGCACTGGAAGGCTTGTTTCGGCGCAGATATTCTGGATTTCGCTTACGATGATTTTGTCCACGCGCCCCGCCAGGCGATGGAGCCTGTGCTGCGCGGGCTTGGACTAACATGGGACGATCATTTCCTGTCGTTTCACGAACGCTCCAGCCGAGTGCGCACCGCGAGCGTCTGGCAAGTGCGCGAGCCGCTTTATGCGCACGCTTCCGGCCGCTGGCGGCGTTACGAGAGCCGGCTGAAAGCCTTGGTGGGGCTCGAAGGCGCCGGCTTTTGAGCCGCAACCGGCGGCGGGGCGCGAAAAATCTGTGATGGCGGGGGCGGCGGCAGTTTCGGAGCGGTCGGCGCCGCCAGTCTCAAGGACTGCGTCTGGCCTGGGGGTAAATCCGATTGAAGGCCCCCAGGGGTCTCAAAAGACAAGCCCTTTGGTGTCAACGCCGCGTCCAGAGCGCTGAGGGCGTTAGGCCAGGGCGGTTCGGACCCGAGCGTTTCTGGACAAAACCGTTTCTGGACAAAACCGTTTCTGGCCAAAACCGTTTCTGGTCAAAATCGTTTCGGGCCAAAATCGTTTCGGGCCAAAGCGCTTTGGGTCCAAGCGATTTGGCCCCTGGCGATTATGGGACCTGGGCGCGCGCTGCGGGGCGCGTCATCGGAGGCGAGGATCGTGACGCTGTCCAACGCCTGATCATGGCTCATCCAATCTTAAGGTGAGCTTATGCCTGCGAGCACTTTCAGCGCCAGCCGGCCAAGCCTACATCGTCTGTCATGCGCCCTCTATCCTACGCCTTTTCCGCCCTCGCCCTCGCTGTGTTGAACGCGTGCGCGCCCTCAGCTCCGCCCGCTGCAGCGCCATTGGAAATCGCTTGGCGCGACGGCGATGTCGAAGAGGCGTTTGCGGAGGCCTCAGAACGCGGCGAACCGGTTTTGCTCTACTGGGGAGCGACATGGTGCCCGCCGTGCAACCGGCTGAAGGCGGGGCTTTTCAAAGACCCTGGTTTTGTTGCGCAGACGCTTGATTTTGTGCCGGTCTATCTGGATGGCGATTCCGCAGGCGCGCAGCTCTGGGGCGAGCACTTCGCCATTCAGGGCTATCCCACCTTGATCATCTTGCGTCCCGACCGCACCGAGATCACGCGCCTGTCTGGAGGGGGCGATCCCGATCAAATCGCGCGCGCGGTGGCGGCGGCCCGACAAAGCCCGGTCGGCGTCGCCGAGCTCATCGCCCGCGCCCAGCGCGCGCCGCAGAGCCTCAACGATGCGGAATGGGCGCTGGTCGCGGGATATGGTTGGGAGGTGGATAATGGGAGGGCCCTGCCTCTCCAAGACCGCGCAGCCGCCTTGCAAGGTCTGGCGGCGAGCGCCCCCGAGCCCGCATTGGCCAGGCGCTTCGCGTTGCTGTCTGTCTCTTTGAGAGACCCCGAGCAGGCCCTGGATCCCGAACAGGCTGAGCGGATGCAGACGGTCTTGGATGTCGTCCTTTCAAATCCTGCCGAGGTTCGGGCCAATCGCGATGTGCTGATGGGGAGCGGGGCCGAGATCGCAGCGCTCGCAGCGCCCGATGTCCGCGCGCGATTGCAGGCGTCCTTGATCGCGGCTTTGGACGGGATCTATGCCGCGACGGACCTGCCGATCAGCGATCGGCTCTCCGCTCTCAACGCCGAGATCGAGATTTTTCGTCAGACCGCAGCCGAGGGGGCCAGCGCGCCAAACGCTCTTTTGGAAAAGGTCCGCGGGCGCGTGGCGTGGGCCGACCAAGCCGCGCAGACCCCGCACGAGCGCCAATCCTCCATCTCCATCGCCGCGGGCTTGCTCGAGGATGTGGGCGATATCGCCGGCGCCGAAAGGCTCTTGACCGCGGAATTGGAGCGCAGCGCAACCCCGTTCTATTACATGCCAAGTCTCGCGCGCTTGGCGGAGGAGCGCGGCGACCCCGCGCGCGCTTTAGATTGGTTGCGGCAGGGATACGAAAGCGCCGTCGGCCCCGCCTCGCGTGTGCAGTGGGGCGCGCTCTATGTCGAGGGCGTGACGCGGCTGACGCCAGGCGACGCCGTAGCGATAGAGCAGGCGGCGGCGGCGGTGATCGATGAACTCGACACGAGCCCCGATAGTTTTCACCAGCGCACGCGCGCGCGTTTTTCGCGCATTGAGGCCGCCTTGCGGGCGTGGGCTGCATCCCATGACGGCGCTGAGGTCTTGGAGCGTTTGCGGACGCTGATGGGCGAGGTTTGCCCAAAGACCCAGACCGATGAGACGGCGCGCCTAGCCTGCCAAGCCTGGCTTGGGCCATCGCCTTAGAAAGCCCTCAAGCCTGTTAGGGCCGTTCCTTAAAGAGCGGACAAGGGCTCATGCCGGCCACGCCCGTCAGGGGGGCGCCTCGTTATGGACGCACGCGCCGCATCGACAGCCGGGGCGTTCGGGGGCAACATCAACGCTGCTGACACGGAGTGCTCCAATGGCTGACGGCATGCTTGGCCCCAATGGCTGGCGCGATGCGTGGTCGATCCCGCTTCAAGACATCAATCCCGGAGCGCCGGAACTCTTTCGGGACGACGCGTGGGGCCCTTATTTCGCCCGCCTGCGCCGCGACGCGCCGGTGCACTATTGTGACGAGAGCGCCGTGGGGCCCTATTGGTCGATCACCCGCTTCAAAGACATCATGGCGGTCGACGTCAACCATCAGGATTTTTCCTCAGACAGTCGCTTTGGCGGCATCACTTTGCGGGACTTCGATGAAGACTTCGTCCTGCCGATGTTCATCGCCATGGACCCGCCTCGACATGACGACCAGCGCAAAGTGGTCCAACCCATTGTCGCCCCAGCCAATCTCGCCAATTATGAGCCCCTGATCCGCGAACGGACCTGCAAGGTGCTCGACGGCCTGCCACGCAACGAGCCGTTTGATTGGGTGGACAAGGTCTCCATCGAGCTTACAGCAATGATGCTCGCCACCTTGTTCGACTTCCCCCAGGCCGAGCGCCGCCGCCTCTCCCGCTGGTCAGACGTCGCCACAGCCATCCCTGGCGCCGGAGTCATCGACACAGAGGAACAGCGCCGTGCCGAGTTATTGCAGTGTCTTGAAGCCTTCATGGGCCTCTGGAACGACCGTGTGAACGCCCCGCCCAAGGGCGATCTGATCTCCATGCTCGCCCACGGCCCTGCGACCCGCGACATGGACCGCATGGAGTTCTTGGGCAATCTCGTCCTTCTCATCGTCGGCGGCAACGACACCACGCGCAACACAATGACTGGCGGCGTCTACGCCCTGAATCATCTGTTCCCGGATCAAGGCGCCAAGCTCCGCGCCAATCCCGCTCTGATTGAGAGCATGGTCTCAGAGGTCATCCGCTGGCAGACGCCTTTGGCCTATATGCGCCGTACCGCCCTGCGCGACGTGACGATGCATGGCCAGACCATCCGCGAAGGCGACAAGGTCGCGATGTGGTATGTCTCCGGCAATCGCGACGAGACAGAAATCGACAATCCCGATTCTGTGATCATCGACCGCGCGCGGCCGCGCCATCATCTGTCCTTCGGCTTCGGAATCCACCGTTGCGTCGGCAATCGCTTGGCGGAGTTGCAGCTGAAGATTCTCTGGCAGGAAATCCTTGCCCGCTTCGATCGGATTGAGATCGTCAGCGCGCCGCGGTTTGTGCCGTCGAGCTTCGTGAAGGGCTATGAGAGCCTGATGGTGCGGCTACCGGGCTAGGCCTGACTGTAGCTCACCACCTCATATTCCACCCCGTCGGGATCGATGAAATAGAACCGCCGCCCCGGCTCATAAGAGCCATGGTTGAACGGCGTCAGCCCTTCCGCCGCCACCCGGCGCTCAGTCTCCGCCAGGTCCGTCACAACGATTGCGATATGGTTCAGCCCACCCTTGAACCGTCCGGGATCGTGTGGCGCGTCTGTGGGCTGTCCGGGCGAGTAAACCGCGACATACCAATCCTTCGCCCCCACATGCACGCTCTGCCCGCCGGATTTCGCCGGCCCCCGCCAACGCACATCCCAATCAAATACCCGCGCCAACAACGCCGCGGTTGCCTCTGGGTCGCTCACGGTGACGTTCACGTGTTCCAACAGTCCTGCGTTCATTGAGCTCTCCTTGTTCATGAGGGGTTTGGGCGCTCCCCAGAACCACCTTTTGCCAACCGAACAAAACCACCCTCCAATCTCAAGCTCACTTGAGGTCAAGACCCTAAATGTCCAGAATAAAACCGAAGCAAAAAACAGCAACAGACCTCCTCCCCATCGGCGCCCTCGCCACGCGCACGGGCCTCAGCGTTTCGGCCGTCCGCTTCTATGCCGATAAGGGGCTGGTCCCCTCTGTCCGCAGCCCCGGCGGCACGCGGCTCTTCCCCCGCGCGGCGATCCGGCGCTTGTCGTTCATCCTGATCGCCCAGGATCTGGGTCTCACCCTTGCCGAGATCGCCGCAGAACTCGCCCGCTTGCCCGAGGGGCGCACACCCACGGCAAAGGATTGGGCCGCCATTGCCGCGCGCTTTCAGACCAGCCTTGACCGCCGCATCGAGGCGCTCCAGCGCACCAAGGACCGCCTGGCCGGCTGCATCGGCTGTGGTTGCCTCTCGCTCGAAGCCTGCGGGCTTTACAACCCCGAAGACCGCGCCGCCCGCCGCGGCGCAGGCCCCCGCTATGCCCTCGGCGGCGACGATCCCGATCCAGCCTGAGGAAGTTTGCCTATAAGGCCTCCAAACCGGCTATGCTTCGCCTATGACTCGTTTGCCTGATCCGGCCGCCCAGGCCCGCGAAGCGCTGGAAGACGGCGCCCCCGTTGTGATGCTGTTGGGCCGCGCCGGCACCGGCAAGAGCCATTTCATCCGGGAGCTGATTAAAGATGCCGATCGCCCCCAGGTGATCTTGGCCCCCACAGGCCTTGCCGCGATGAACATCGGCGGCCAAACGGTTCACTCGTTTTTCGGTCTGCCGCCGCGTCCGCTCGTCGGCTTCAGCGAAAAGCCCAACTGGTTCTTCACCAAGGCCGCGAGGGGGGCGAGCCGCATCATCGTCGATGAGATATCCATGCTGCGCGCCGACGTGCTTGACGCCATGGACGCCCAGCTGCGGGCGGCGCGTCGTTCCTCAAGACCCTTTGGCGGCGTGCAGATGCTGCTCGTGGGCGATTTCCATCAGCTTCCCCCGGTCGTCCGCGGCGCCGAGGCCGAGATTCTCGCCGAGGCCGGCTATGCCTCGCCCTTCGCCTTTTCCGCCCATGTCCTGCGCGAGGCCGACGTCGTCTTGTGCGAACTCGATGAGGTGCGCCGCCAGTCCGACCCTTATTTCATCGACCTTTTGGCCCGTCTTCGGGAGGACAGGGATGTCGAGGGCGCGATAGAGGACCTGAACGAACGCTGCGTTGGCGCGGTCCTCGACCAGGAGCCCGTGTTGCTCGCCGCCACCAACGCCGTCGCCGACGCCTATAATCGCCGGGGACTTGAAGGGCTCGGCGGCCAGACCGGAATCTTCAACGGCGCTTTCAAGGGCGAAAGGGCGCCCAAAGAGCCGCCCCCGGGCGACCGCCTTCCCGCTCCAGCCCAGCTGATTTTGCGGCGCGGGGCCCGCGTGATCTTCACCCAGAACGATCCGGAGGGACGCTGGGTCAATGGTTCCTTGGGCCGCGTCGTCGAGTTCGAACCCAACCGCATCGCCGTCAAGCTCGACGCCAATGGCGAAATCCACGAAGTCGCCAAGGCGCGTTGGCCGCAGGCCCGTTGGGTCTGGAACGACGCGCTCAAAGAGCTTGAGCCCAAGGAGGACTATTCCTATGAGCAGTTCCCCTTGGCCCACGCCTGGGCGCTGACCATTCATAAAGCCCAGGGCATGACCCTTGACGCGGTGGAGATTGATCTTGGCCGCGGGGCGTTTGCAGCGGGACAGACCTATGTCGCGCTCTCCCGCGCCCGAAGTCTTGAGGGCCTGCGTCTGGCCCGTCCCCTGAAGCCCCGCGATGTGCAGATCGATCCGGTCATTGAGGAAGGCCTCGCCCGGTTTCGCTGAGGCGTTTGAAAAATCTGGAGGCCGGGCCTGGACTTTAACCAGGGTGCTCGGATTTGCGGTCCGAGGCGTTATCTCCTCCGCCACCCGGCCATGGCGAGTGCCGTAAACTGAATTCGCTAAGACTTCTGGAAATCATGAGGTTAAGCCATTTTGACCATCCCGATGGACCCAAGCTGAGCGAGGCCTTCCTGTCCTCCTCCCTTGCGCGGGCGCTCGTGAAGCGCCGTGGCGAGGACCAAAGCGCCTCCCCATGGGCCCTTCCCAAAAATCAGGCCGTCTGGCGCCAAGGTCTGGACAGAGCGGAGGCCTCTTTGTGTCGCGGACAGCGCGCCACTAACCCGTCGCCCCGTCGCAGGCATAAGGCAGACGCGGATCGGAGCAGAAATCGGGCCATATCCCGGTCTGCCGCCAATAGCCCAGTAGCCCGCTATGGGCCATCAGCTGCAGATACCGCGGATCGTGCAGCAAGTCCCGAAACGCCGGCGCGGCCGCGAGGTCTGCAGGAAACGCCAGGGCTTCCCCTTGCGCAGCCATTTGCCTGTCTGCGAGGGCGAAGGCGGCGTCTCGGTCTCCAAGCCAGC
This sequence comes from Alphaproteobacteria bacterium, assembly GCA_018971945.1. Taxonomy (GTDB): domain Bacteria; phylum Pseudomonadota; class Alphaproteobacteria; order Caulobacterales; family Aquidulcibacteraceae; genus REEB509. The sequence continues at coordinate 11,732 of JAGWZH010000001.1, forward strand.
TGATCATCAAGACCGCATCATCGGTGAGCGCCGGATCGCGTTCGGCCGCCGCCCGCCAAGACGCGATCGCCTCTGCGCGCTGGCTCCGCGCCCGCAATCCCGCCGCCGTAGCGGCGAACAAGCCGGCCATTCTTTCATCCGTTTCGCTTGGCCGCACCCGCGGGTCGAGCAACGCCGCCGCCCCCGCATGGTCGCCATCGAACAGGGCGAAAAGGAACCTTGTGTTCCAAACGGCGCGCCCCTGTCTCTGCGCCGCCCGCGCAAGGCCTGCTCGCGCCTCTGTCCGCCGGCCCAGAGCCTCCCGCGTCCACGCCAACAGAAGCTGTGCGTCCAGAGGATCGAGGGCTTGCGCCGCCAGAAGATCTTCCAGAGCCGCGTGGAGATAGCCCATCTGCGACAACAATCTTGCCCGCGCCCGCAAGACTTGCGCATCGCTGGGCGCGAGCCGCACGGCCTGGTCCAACCACGCGCGCCGCGCAGCCCAGGCCTGTGGCGGCTCGAGCCCCGCCTTGACCGCCATCGCGTAGGCGTTCTCCGGGTTAAGGCGCAAGGCTTGCGCCGCGTTCTCCGCCGCAGCGAGGCGCAACGCTTCTGCATCCGCCGGCCTCAAATCCGCAAGGATCAGCTGCGCCCCCGCAAGCTCCGCCCATGCCCGATCAAAACCCGGCGCAGCGTCGGTCGCTCGCGTCAAAAGCGCGATCGCCTGTTCTAGATCATAGACGCCGCGACGCAGCCTCCCCTCGCGTCCGGCATAATAGAGCTCCAGAGCCTCCTCCGAGGCGCTCGATGCCGCAGCGGCCACGCTTGTCCGCGTGCTCCCGGCTATGGCCTGGGCGACGCCTGCTGCGATCTGGCGCTGGGCGAGACCAGCCATGCCAGGCTCCGCCAGCACCGTCTCCGACCAGACCACACTCGACCCGCGTCCAACCTCGCTCAGCTGCGCATTGACAGACCATCGCCCGTCGGCGAGCCGGACCGCCCCATCCAAAACATACCGGGCCCGGAGCATCCGCCCGACCTCGCGGCGCCGCTCCCCGGTAAATTGGAAACTGGAGGCGCGCGCCGCCACGCGAAGACCCGGCTCGGAGGCGAGGCTTGTGATCACGTCGTCCGCGAGACCCTGCGCTGTCGCCGCCATGTCAGAAGTGGCGGCTTCAAACGGCAACACCGCCACAAGGGGGATGGGATCGGGTCGCGGCCAGACGCTCACGGCCGCGACCGCCGCCACGGTCCCGAGTCCCAAAGCGAGCGCCCAAGGCCGCCTTCGCGCCAGCCGTAATCGTGCGATCAGCCCGACTTTGCCGGCCAGACCATGCACATTGACTGTCCCAGACATCTTGTCGAGTTGCACCGGCCCTTGCGCGCGCAGCAGTCTCTGCACACGCTGCGGCAGCGGCCGCCGCACGGCCTCTGAGAGCAAGAGCCCGCGAGGCGCCGCCAATTGCATGAGCCTTGCTGCGACATTGACGCCATGGCCCAAAAGGTCCCCGTCCGGCGTGGTCCGCACCTCGCCCAGATGCGCCCCGATCCGCACCGCGGGGCCCCCATGCGAAAGCCGTCGCAACAGGGCCGTCGCGAAGCGCACGGCGCTCAACGCCGAACCGAACTCCGCCATGAAGCCGTCGCCCGCTTTGTTGAAGAGGCGCCCCTGGTGGGTGAGGCAGAGCGCCATGACGGCTGCGCGCACCTGGTCGACCGAAGCGATCGCAGCGTTCTCGTCCTTCTCGCTCAAAGACGAGTAGCCGACCATATCCACCGAGACGATCGCGGCGAGCTTGCGGTCCACCGATGTTTCCTCAATCGCGCTGAAACCCCCAGGATTTTAGCACGCCCAAACCCAAAGCGCACGGGGCCAGCTTTTTGCGAAAAAGCCCGGACGCGTCCGAGCTAATGGCTTTGGGTGCACGGGGCTGAAACAAAGCCTGCGGCGGTCACCAGAAGCTGGCGTCCGCGGACAGCGCGGCGTCACAGCCTTCATGCCGATCTGAGACAAACCGAGCACGGAAGAACGCCTGAGAAAACACGGTCTGGCGTCCTGTCCTCCGCTGTCGGACGGCCATGTCCAAACGGCGCCAGGGCCCGCTCCTCAAATCTGTGATCCAAGTCACGATAAGAGCGCCGCCTCTCAGCCCCCCTTCGGGCTCTTCCTATCCTCCTCCAGCGGCACGCCGTAAAGCTCAAGCCGATGATCCACCAGCCGATAGCCCAGCCGGCGTGCGATCTCTTCTTGCAGCCGCTCAATTTCAGGATCGACGAACTCCAAAACCCGCCCGGTCTTCATATCGATCAGGTGGTCATGATGGTCCTCGCTTGCTTCTTCGTACCGCGCCCTGCCGTCCCGGAAGTCCCGCTTTTCGATGATGCCGGCTTCTTCAAAAAGGCGCACCGTGCGATAGACCGTCGCAATGGAGATCCCTGCGTCCACCGCAGCGGCGCGGCGATGCACCTCTTCCACATCGGGATGGTCTTTGGCGTCGGACAAGATGCGCGCGATGACCCTGCGCTGATCGGTCATCCGCATGCCTTTTTCGATGCAGAGGTTCTCGATGCGGTCCGGCACGGGTCAAATCTCCGGCAAAAACGGCGTCCCGCCGATATGGGCCGATCCTTTCGCCCTGTCTAGCCGACCCATCGTCCAGCCGACCCACCGCCGCCTTAATCAATCACCCAGCGCGCCCTTCGCCCAGACCTCGATCGGGCGGCGCCGCCCAGGCCATGACATAGGCGTCAGATGAGCCTTGCGCGCCTGCATAATAGGCCGGCCGGCGCCCCACGACGCGAAAGCCAAAACGCGCGTAGAGCGCCAGCGCTGGCGTATTGTCGACCGCGGTCTCCAGCACGACCCGCAAACACCCCCGCGCGAGGGCCTCGGCCAACCCCGCCTGCAGCAGGCGCGACCCAAGGCCTTTTCGCCGGGCGAAAGGGGTCACGGCGAGCGTCAAGACCTCCGCTTCGTCCCCGTGCGCCCAGCTGAGGATAAACCCCTGGCCCTCGACAATATGGGCGAAGGCCCCTGGCGCGCCGAGCAATTTAGAGAAATCCGAAGCCGACCAAGGCTTGGGGAAGCTCAGCGCGTGCAGCGCCGCCAGAGCCGCCGCGTCCTCAGCCTGCGCCAAACGGGCGTTCATCCCGCCGCCGCAGCGCCAGCCGACCGCAAATAGGTCGGGTCGGGGGGATAAGAGGCTGGGTCAAGGCTCGCAGCCCATAGCGCAAGGCGATCGACATTAGGACAGACGCGTTCCTGAAGCGCCCAAGCGGGCCCCAAGGCCGGCAGGGCCGAGAGGCCAGGCCCTATCAAGGTTCCCTGAGCGAACGGCCAAAGCAGCGCCGCGATTTCGTCTCGCTCCGCTGCGCGCGGGGCCAGCGACAGAGCGCCCGTTTCTTCCCAGACAGCGACATAAGCCGCGCCCGGCGTCACCACACATCCTGCCCTGACCCCAGCCGCGTCCTCACTCCGCGCCAAGGCCTCAAGCGTGGAGACCCCGAGGCAAGGCCTGTCCAAAGCCGCGGCCAGGCTGCGGGCGAAAGCGAGCCCGACCCGCACGCCGGTGAACGACCCTGGCCCCGTAGTGACGATGATCCTGTCGAGCTCCGCGAAGGCGATCCCTGCCTCTTCCATCAAGGCCTTCGCCAACGGGGCCAACCGCTCCGCCTGGCCGCGCGCCATCGGTTCGACCAGCGCCGCCCGCACGGTTCCGTCAGCAGCCACAGCCGCCGAGCAGGCGTTGAGCGCGGTGTCGATGGCTAAGGTGATCACAGGATCTGGCAGGCTTCTTCAAAGCTCAGCCGCGGCGATCTTGGGAACAATTGATGGTCGTCGCCATAGCCCAGATTGCACAGGAAGTTGCTTTTCCAGCTTTCGGTTTCCCGATCGCCTGCGAAAAACGCGGCGTCCACCCCTGCCTTGTCGAAGCCGCTCATCGGCCCGCAATCAAGGCCCAACGAACGCGCCGCGAGCATCAGATAAGCGCCCTGCAGCGTACCGTTGCGAAACGCGGCGTCAAAGGTGGCTTCTGGCGAGGTCGTAAACCAGTGTTTCGCGTCCGGATTATGTGGAAACAATTGCGGCGTTTTCTCATAGAACGCCATGTCCATGGCGATGATGACGGTGTAAGGCGCAGCCATCGCCTTCTCGACATTGCCAGCAGACAGGAAGGGTTTCAGCTTCGCCTTGGCTGCAGGCGTTGTCAGGAACACAAACCGCGCAGGCGAGCAATTCGCGCTCGTGGGCCCCATCTTGGCGAGGTCGTAGACCGCCCGGATCAGGGTTTCGGGCACCGTCTTGTCCTCCCACCCGTTGCGCGAGCGGGCCTGAAAGAAAAGCTGGTTCAGCGAAGCGTCGGGAAGCGGCGTGTGCATGTGCGTGAAGAGCCCCAAGGGCAGGTCGACCGCCGACCCGCCTCGTACCGAAGCGGGGGCTTATCACGCAGGCGGCGACGGGCAAGAGGCGTTGGTGAAGCGCCTCGTCTGGGAAGACCCGCGCCGCTGGCTTGCAGATCCGCAGCGCTCGTCCATAGTCCCTGCCGACGGAGGGGTCATGGCCATCGAACGCATTTCCACCCCTGAGATCTCTCAGCGGCACTTCAAGTACTACGACTTCTGCATGGCGGCTTTTGTCGCTGTTCTCATCTGTTCGAACCTGATTGGCGCGGCCAAGCCTGCCGAGGTCGTTCTTTTCGGAAACGCCTTTGTCTTTGGCGCAGGCATTCTGTTTTTCCCCCTGAGCTATGTCTTGGGCGACGTGCTGACCGAGGTCTATGGCTACGCCCGCGCCCGCCGCGTCGTCTGGGCCGGCTTCGCAGCGGTCTTGTTCATGGCCTTCATGGCTTGGGTCGTGGTGTCGCTTCCCGCTGCCCAAGGCTGGACGGGGCAGGCCGCCTATCTCGAGGTCTTCGGCCAGACCCCCCGCATCGTCCTGGCTTCGGTGTTGGCCTTCTGGGCTGGCGAGTTCGCCAATGCTTTCGTGATGGCCCGCATGAAGATATGGACCCAAGGCAAACATCTCTGGACGAGGACCATAGGCTCGACAGCCATCGGCCAAGGGGTCGACAGCGTGATCTTTTATCCCGTCGCGTTTCTCGGCGTTTGGTCCACAGAACAAGTGATCGCTGTGATGATCACGAATTACGCCCTGAAGGTCGCCTGGGAGGCCCTTTTGACCCCGGTCACCTACCAAGTCGTCGGCGCCCTGAAGCGTCACGAGGGCGTTGATGTTTATGACGACCACACCAATTTCACACCGTTTTCCGTCGACCGCTGAAACTGGAGGGACTTAACCATTTCCCTAGACGGTTTGGTCACCAAGCCCAAGCTAACCTCGGCCTCGATCGCTCAGCAGGGACCGATCATGTGGGTCGATGTGGGAACTTATGAGGGGCCGGACCGCCGGCGGGCGCAGCGATGGCGGCTGATCGACCGGCGCGCGTTCAACGAGGCCCGAAAGCCCCCTTCTTTGGAGACAAAGCTCCGTCAGCTTCGGGTCAAGGCGCTGAATACCGCCACGCGTGAGGCGCGCGCCGAATTCGCCGCAGCGGCGCGCGCTGCAAGCCTCCTGGCTGAGCTGCATGACAGAAACAGGGAAGCTTTCGCCCTGAACCATCTCGCCGCTCAGGTCTGCGCGATGCCTTTGTCGGTTCATTTGTCCGACTGGCTCGATCGTGAGCTTGAAGCGGTGCTCCAGCGCTCTTCGAGCCCGTTGGGTTAGGTCCGCCTGATTACTCTGCCGCCTGCTCCACCCGCACGACCTCGGGCACATAGGTTCTCAGCATCGTCTCGATGCCTTGTTTGAGGGTGAGCGTAGAGGACGGACACCCCGCACACGCCCCCTTCATCGTGAGCCGAACCACGCCCGCCTCATGCTCCCAGGAATGGAAACAAATATCGCCTCCATCCTGCGCGACCGCGGGTCTGATCCGCGTATCGATAAGCGCCTTGATCTGCGTGACGATCTCTAGGGCGTCCCCTTCGTAAATCATCGAGGCCGCCTCTGCGACGTCGCCAGTCGCGCCGTCAAGCAGAATCGGCGCTCCGGAGACGAAATGCTCCATGATCGCGCCAAGAACGTGCGGCTTGACATGTTTCCAGTCGACGTCGGCGTGTTTTGTGACGGTGATGAAATCGGCGCCAAGATAGACGCGTTCCACAGCCGCCGCCCGAAACACCGCCTCCGCCAGGGGCGATACGCCTGCTGCGACCTCCGGGGTTGGGAAGTCGCGGGCGCCTGCGCCCAGGACATCGCGCCCGGGCAGGAACTTCAGCGTTTGGGGATTTGGCGTGCTTTCGGTCTGGATAAACATGGCGGCGGCCCCGATCATGGCTTTTCAGAAAACCAAGTGGCGTTCTAAGGATTTGATTTCAACCCGTTGTCCCGTTGGGTTTCTGCGGCAGAGTCGCCAGCGCCTTGAGGTCTTGCTTGGTCAAGTGCCCCGGCACGATCACCACTGGCGCCCGCCCCCAGGGTCCTGTGCCCTTGCCGATGGACGACACGAGCGGCCCCGGCCCTGCGCCGCCTGCGCCTGCCGCCAGGACGACGAAATGGATGGAAGCGTCCTCCTCCAGGAGCCGCTTGATTTCCGCCCGCAACTCGCCTTCGCGGAAGATCAGCTCGGGTTCGAGCCCCGCCTCCGCACGGGCCTCCTCGACGCACCGCGCGGCGAGCCCCTGGGCTTCCTGAAACGCCTCCGCTCGGATCTGCGCATCCACGCTGGCCCATCCGGCCGCCTCGACGGGTTCGACCACCATCAGAACCTTGAGGCTCCCGCCGATCGCCTTGGCCCATAGAGCGGCGAAAAGGAGCGCCGCGGAGAACTCCGGGCTCTCGTCGGCGACGACCAGAAGGGCAAAGCCCTGGCTCACAGAAACGCCCCCGTAGCGGTCGCAAGGACGAGAATGGCAATCGCGGCCCCCAAAAACAGCACGCGCTGCGTTATTTGCCGCCGCGCTCGTCGCCGGGCGGTCCGAGCGATCTCTTCCAGCCGCTTGCGGTTCTCTGCGAGCCGCAGATGCTCTTGCGCGCTTAAGGGTTCGTTATCCACGCCGGGATCGATCCGCCGTCTCAGGCGGTAGGCGATCTGCCTTCGGCGCTGGGCGAGCAGCATCGCACGCTTCCTTCCCTTGCGGCGTCTGGACCGCGCTTCATACCGAGTCAGAAGTGTGACGCGTCCGCCGCACCCCGTCCAGACCATGGTGACCGCTTATGGATACCGGCCATGGTTAAGCGCGTGCATGATGCAGGCGATGGGGCGGGCGTCCGCGCGGCATGGGCTTTGTTCGCCGCGGAGGCGGAGGCCTTTGGGGGAGGCGGGGCCTTGATGACCATGCGCTGGTTCACTGGCCGCTATCCTTTGGCGCCGATCGGATGGCGCCTGTTCTGCAGAGCGGCTGGGCGAGATCGACCTTGGGCGCTTCGGCGGTCTCCCAAGGACTGAACGAGAAAGCGCTGTTGGATGCGGCTAGCCCGCGCTGAGGACATGGGCTTTAGCGCCAGAATCCCACCACGCGCCGGACCTCCTCCATGACGGGTTCAGCGATGGCGTTCGCCTGTTCCGCGCCCTCCCTCAGCATGGCGTCGAGGGTGGGGACGTCGCCCATCAGCCGCCGCTGTTCGGCCGCGATCGGCGCGAGCCGCTGCGCCGCAAGCTCCGCCAGGGCCGGCTTGAATACGCCGAAGCCCTTGCCGCCAAACGCCTTGAGCACGGCCTCTTGGCTCATGTCCGAAAGCGCGGCGTAGATCCCCACAAGGTTCGCCACCTCAGGACGTCCCTCCAGCCCCTCCACGCTCTCGGGCAGGGGCAGGGGGTCGGTTGTAGCCTTTTTGAACTTGGCGAGAATTGTGTCGGCGTCGTCGGTTAGATTGATCCGGCTCATGTCTGAAGGATCGGACTTGCTCATTTTTTTGGCCCCGTCCCGGAGCGACATGATCCGCGCCCCCGGACCCTGGATCAAAGGCTCCGGCAGGGGGAAAAACCCGGGCGCGTCGAAGTCGTTGTTGAACTTCTGCGCGATATCCCGGCTCAACTCCAAGTGCTGCTTCTGATCCTCACCCACAGGCACGTGAGTGGCTTTGTAGGCGAGGATGTCGGCCGCCTGCAGCACCGGGTAGTCGAAAAGCCCGACGCTGGAACGCTCGGCGTGTTTGCCCGCCTTGTCCTTGAACTGGGTCATCCGCTCAAGCCATCCCATCCGCGCCACGCAATTAAAGATCCAAGCGAGTTCGGTGTGGGCCCGCACGGCGCTCTGGATGAAGACGATGCTCTTCTTCGGGTCCACCCCCGCAGCGAAGAACGCGGCCGCGACTTCCCGCGAATTGGCGGCGAGCGAGCGGGGGTCTGGATCGGCTGTGATCGCATGCAGATCAACGACGCAATAGATCGACTTGTAGTGATCCTGCAGGCGGACGAACTTCGTCAGCGCGCCCAGATAATTGCCGAGATGCAGGCCTCCTGTGGGCTGCATGCCTGAAAAAACGCGCTGCGGGCCTGCATAGGCCGGCGGTGGGGTGTCGCTCATGGGGAATGTCCTGCAGGCGAGGTCTTAAGATGATGCGATCCGCCCCAAACGCTGAAAACCCGCCAAATCACTTGATTATATCGCTTTTCGACGGAAAACCGGCCCATCCGCTGTTTCTTGAAAGCCGACCTTGGGCGTGGTCGCTCGAAAGCCGATCAGGCGCGCCATCGCTCTGCGAGCAGGAAAAAGCGGTTCAAAGCCATGCCGGGCTTCTATCAGCCGTCCATCCCCGTCGGCAAGACCGGAGACGAAGGCCCGCGTTCTCGTCGGAACGCCGCGCGCACTTCCGCGACCGTCACAGCCCTGAAAAGAAAGGCGCAGAGGAAATAGAAGCCGCCGCCGCCGAAGATGAAGGCGGCGATCGCGATTTCCTTGGACCCAAACATCAGCGCCGTCAGCGCCTCCCGATTGAGCGCCATGCCCGCCATCACGAGCCAAAGCGCCGCCGTCGCGAGCCCGATCCGCAACAGACGCCCCCATGCCGCCCGGGTCGGCTTATAGGCGCCGCGCCGCACCAACGCCCGCACCATCAAGGCGACATTGACCCAAGCCGCGAGGCTTGTGGCGATGGCGAGGCCTGGAAAACCGGGCAGGCCCATCGCCCGCAGGCTGAAGAACAACGCAGCGCCAAAGCTGATATTCAAGATCATCGACACGATCGCGTAGCGCATGGGCGCCCTTGTGTCGTCCCGGGCGAAAAACGCAGGCGCGTAGATTTTCGCGAGCACGAAGGCCGGCACGCCCCACCCGTAGTGCAGCAGGGCCATGCCGACCATCGCGGCGTCGTCGCTCGTGAACGCGCCCCTTGAGAAGAGGCCGTCGATCAGAAACACCGGCGCTGCCATCATCGCCGCCGCCGCGGGAAGGGTGAACGCCATCGCAAGAGCCACCGCCTCGTCCATCGCCGCCCTGGCGCCGTCTTGGTCGCCATTCACCACCATCCGCGACAACCGAGGCAGCATCGCCACGCCGACGGCGATCCCGATAAGCCCCAAGGGGAGCTGATAGAGCCGATCTGCGACGTTCAGAAACGTGATGGCCCCTTCCTCAAAGGACGCCAATGCCTGGCTGGTCATGATATTGACTTGCAGCGCGCCTCCCGCGATCGCGCCGGGGACAGCGAGCGCGATGATCGCCTTCACGTCCGGCGTCAGCCGCGGGGCCCTCAGCCTTGTCCTCACGCCGGACCGTCTCGCCGCAAGCCAAACCCACAAGGCCTGCAGCACACCGGACACGGCCACCGCCGCCGCCGCCGCATAAGCTGCGGTTTGCGGGTCGTCGCGCACCGGCCAAACCGCTGCGAGCAGACACAGATTGAGCAAAATGGGCGCCGCGGCCGCCGCAAAAAACCGTCCCCTAGCGTTGAGCATCGAGGAGAACACGGTCGCAGCCGTGATCGCGATCAGATAGCTCATTGTGATCATTGTGAGCGTGTTGGCGAGGGCGAAAGTCTCTGGATCGTCCCGATAGCCGGCGAATATCACGCTATTGATCGCCGGCATGGCGAGCATGGCGAGCCCGGTCGCTGCGCCTGTGACCGCCAGGAGTACGCTGAGCGCTTCCCCCGCAAGCCGATCCGCGATCTCTGGACCTTCGGCCTCGAGCCTTTTGGCGTATTGGGGAGCGAAAGCCTGGGTGAACGCGCCCTCCGCGAACAGGCGCCGAAAAAGATTAGGGAACCGCAACGCCGCGTTGAAGGCGTCTGATACCGGCCCCGCCCCCAACGCTGCCGCAAGAACAAGGTCTCGCGCAAAACCAAAAACGCGGGACACCAAGGTCAGCCCGCCGATCACGGCGGTGTTGCGCGCCAAACTCAAGCCCGAATCCCCTCGCTGCGGTCTGCTTTCCCTTAGCGCAGCGTGCTGGCCTGCGCGACGGCCATCGGCTGTTTGGCCGGATCGGCGGGCGCGGCGGGCTCCTCCGCCCCAAGCACTTCCTCGAGCTTCAATTTAAGAGCGGCGTTCGCCGCCGGATCCGTCAGTTTTTCACCCCTCGCGTCTGTGATGTAGAAAACGTCCGCGACCCGCTCGCCATAGGAGCCGATATGCGCCGACCCGATCTGGAGCCCGGCGTCCGCAAGCACCCGGGCGAGCTCCGCCAAGAGCCCGGGCCGGTCCCGTCCCGACACCTCGAGCACGGTCGCATGCCGCGCCGCATCATGATCGAGCCGCACCCACGGCGCGATGGCGAACGCCGTCATCCGCCGCGGGGTCGCCCTTTTGGGCGCGATCGCGTCCGTCGTCGCCGCTTTCCGCATGCGCGTGATCAGGCCGTGCAGCGTGTTGGCGTCTTCTGCGCCGAAGGCCCCCCCGTCGATCCCCTGCAGACTGAAGACGTCAAAGGCGAGGCCGTTGGCGACGGTGTAAATCCTTGCGTCGGCGATATCGGCGCCGGCCTGCGCGCAGGCTGCGGCGAAGCTTGCGAACAATCCGGGTCGGTCTGGAGCGATGGCCACAAGCTCAGTCGCTCCGAAACTCGGCCGCGGCCGCACCGCCACATGGACCTTGGTCGTGTCTTGAAGCGCCGCGTCCGCTGCAGCGGCGTGCCAGGCGAGGGTCTGTTGGTCAAAGGAGAGCCAATAGGCGTCCTCTAGCCCTGCAAACCAGAACGCAAGCCGGCGCCGGGCGTCTGGGGCGAGCCCCTGCGACAAGGCGGCCCGGCTCTCGCGCGCCTGCTGCTCCAATCGTTCCATCACGGCCGCTTCATCGGTGCGGCCGCCGGTGCGGCCCCCGTGCAGGGCAGCTTCCGTCAGCCGGTAAAGGTCCCGCAAAAGCTGCGCCTTCCAGCCGTTCCACACCCCTGGTCCCACCGCCCGAATGTCTGCGATCGTCAACACCAACAGCAGCCGCAGCCTCTCCAGCGTACCGACGGTCTGGGCGAACTGCGCCACTGTTCGGCTGTCCCCCAAATCCCGTTTCTGGGCGACATCGCTCATCACCAAGTGATGACCGACAAGCCACGCGGCGAGTTCGGCCTCCTCCGGCGGCAGCCCCAGTCGCAAGCAGGCCGTGAGCGCCGACTTCGCCCCTTCCACCTGCTGATCCCCGATGCCTTTGCCCGTGTCGTGCAAAAGCATCGCGAGATAAAGCGCGCGGCGATTAATGATCTTGGGGAAAATATCCGACGCCAGCGGATGCTCCCCCCTTGCCCTGCCATGCTCGATATCGGCGATCACCTCGATGCCGCGCAGCGTATGCTCGTCCACCGTGAAATGGTGATACATATTGAACTGCATTTGCGCCACGATCCGCCCGAACTCCGGCAGGAAGCGTCCCAAGACCCCGACTTCGTTCATCAGCCGCAGCGCCCGCGCCGGGTCATGGGGGCTCGCCGCGACCGACAAGAACAATTGCGCCGCTTCCGGTTGCCGCCGCACCGCGGGCGTGATCCTCCGCACCCGCTGCGCCGCCTGCCTCAAGGCGTCCGGATGGACATCGAGCTGCTTTTGGTCAGCGATGGCGAACAGCCGCAGCAGGTTTAAGGGATCCTGCAGGGTTTCCGCCGACAGCGTCTCAAGTCGCCCCCCCCTTGAGGCGAAGCCGTGCCCCTCCTCCTCGAGCGGGGCCGGTTTACGGGTCGGCAGAAACCGGCCCCATCCTTTCGCGGGTGCCTTGAGCCCGTCTTCTTCCAGTTTCGCCGAGGCCACCCGCGTCAACGCGCCGACATCTCTCGCGGCGAGGAAATAGCGCTTCATGAAGCGCTCCACCCCCTGTTGCCCCGCCCGTTCCCCGAAGCCAAGTCGCCGGGCGAGCTCCGGCTGGACATCGAACGAGAGGCGCTCCTCCGCCCGCCCTGTCAGGAAGTGCAGATGGCACCGCACCGTCCACAAAAAATCGTTCGCCCGTTTGAAGCGCATCACCTCGTCGAGGGTGAACACGCCCGCCCGCACATAGTCCGTCAGCGCATCAAACCCGTACCTGTGCCGGGCCATCCAAAAGAGCGTATGCAGGTCCCTGAGGCCGCCTTTGCCTTCTTTGATATTGGGCTCCACCATATAGCGGCTGGCGCCGGAGCGTGCGTGCCGTTTGTCCCGCTCAGCGAGCTTGGCCGCGATGAAGGCGGCGTGCCGGCCCTCTACCGCCTCCTTACGGAAACGCGTGAACAGATCCTGCGCCAATTCCGGGTCGCCGGCGATGCGCCGTCCCTCAAGAATGGCCGTCTCGATCGTGTGGTCGTCTCGGGCGAGTTTAAGGCACTCTTCGATTGATCGTGACGAGTGCCCGACCTTGAGACCCATATCCCAGAGCATATAGAGCATGTACTCGGTCACGCTCTCCGCCCAGGCCGTGGGTTTATAGGATCGGAGAAAGAGGAGATCGATATCGGAGGACGGCGCGAGTTCTCCCCTGCCATAGCCGCCGACCGCCAGCACCGCCATCCGCTCGCCTTCGGTTGGGTTGCGCGCGCGGAAGACGTGCACGGTGGTGAAATCGAACAGCGCGGCGATCACCTGATCAGCGACCTTGGCGAGCAGCCGCGCGGTTTGCCAGCCGCTCTCCCCGTCCTCCAGGCGCTCTTTGGCGATCATCCGGCCTCGAAACAAAGCCCCGTGCAGCAAGTCCTTCGCCCGCGCGCGGGTCGCGGCCTCGTCGCCAAGCGTGTCGAGGGCCGCCGCCGTCAGCTGCGCCCTTAGCCGCGCTCCATCGACCACCTGATCGATTTTGGCCGGCGGCGGTCGGCGGAGGCGTCGCCTCGTGGGCGGGGTCGCGGCGGCGGGACGCATGGGGGACTTCATGGCCTCGTTAAGTTCGCTTCATGGGCGTTGTATGGGCCAAGTCTCGCCCTATTTGCGAGCTCTAAGGAGAGGCCCGCAGCGCCGCATGACGCTGCGTTCTCTAGATGGGTTCGAAACGCAGGTCAGCGCAAGCTTTTGCTGGCGCAACCGCCGCGGTCGACCGGCAAGCCGGGCCTTCTCCGGTGGGGAGCAAGAAGCAATGAGCCGCAGCAGCGTCGCGAAAAAGCTGGTCGCCGTGGACGAAGAGCTGATCGAGGCCATGCCTCAGCGCCGAGGCCTCGTGCCTTTTGACGCCGACGACCATGTGTGGCGGCAGCAGCTGCGGCGGGAACGTGCGGGCGCCTATTGGTTCGCTGCAGCCAAATGGGGCATGCTCGGCCTGGTCGTCGGGGCCTGCTTGGGCGGCTTTATGATGTATGTGGCCTCCACCGCGACGGTCGACATCGCCGCCGACGCGGTCTCCCGCGGCCAGGCGATTGAGGCGGCCCGCAGCGCTGTGGAGCAAGGCCTCAATCGTCAGCCCGCCCCGGCCCCCTGATCGACCAAAGCTTTGAGTCGATAAAGGAGGGCCAAAGCTTCCCGCGGCGTCAACGCATCGGGATCAGTCTCGGCGAGGAGCGCGTCGAGCGGGGAAGGCGCTGCCGATTGCGGCGCCGCCGCAGCGAACAACGGCATGGCTTCGCTGAGCTGAGGGCCCGCGCTTTTCCCTGCCTCCAATCGGGCGAGAAGCGCGCGCGCGCGCTCCACAACGCTTCGGGGCAGCCCTGCGAGCTTCGCCACCTGCACCCCATAGCTGCGGTCGGCGGCCCCCGTCGCCACCTCGTGCAGGAAAATCAGCTCGCCCTTGTACTCTTTCGCCCGCACATGGGCGTTCGCCGTCGCGGGCTTCTTGTCTGAAAGCGCTGTGAGCTCGTGGAAATGCGTCGCGAACACAGCGCGGCAGCGATTGGCGTCGTGCAGATGCTCCGCCGTGGCCCAGGCGATGGCGAGCCCATCAAACGTCGCCGTCCCTCGTCCGATCTCATCAAGGATGACCAGCGCCCGCGGCCCGGCCTGGTTCAAAATCGCCGCCGTCTCGACCATCTCGGTCATGAAGGTGGATCGGCCCCGCGCCAAATCGTCTGACGCCCCCACCCGCGAAAACACCCGATCGCAGACGCCAAGCTTCAGCCGCCGGGCCGGCGCAAAGCTCCCCGCCTGCGCCAGGATCGCCAAAAGCGCCGTCTGCCGCAGATAGGTGCTTTTGCCCCCCATGTTCGGGCCCGTGACGATCAAGAGCCGTGGCCCCGCCCGGCCCTCTGCGTCCAGCCGGATGTCGTTGGGCGAAAACCCGCGCCCCTGCCGCCGCAGCGCCTCTTCCACAACAGGGTGCCGCGCGCCTTCCGCGATCAGGGCCCCGCCGGCGTCGATCTCCGGCCGGCAGGCCTGCGCATCCTCAGCCCATTCGGCCAAAGCCGCCGACAGATCAAGGATCGCCGCCCCGTCCGCCGCCGCCCGCAGCGGCGCCTCGAGCTCTGCCGCCCGCGCCGCGAACGCCTCAAACAGCGCCCGCTCCCGCGCCAGCGCCGCATCCCCCGCCCGGCTGATCCGGGAATCGAGATCGGCAAGCGCGGGCGTTGTGAATCGCACCGCGTTCGCCGTCGTCTGCCGATGGATGAACTGCTCGCTCAAAGGCGCCCGCATCAGGCTTTCCGCCTGCTTGGTCGTCGCTTCGATGTGATAGCCTAAAACATTGTTATGCTTGATCTTCAGCGGCTGGCCTGTCTCGTCCTTGTAGGTCTGCTCCAGCCCCGCGATCACCTGCCGGGCGTCGGTCTTCAACGCCCGATGCTCATCCAGAGCCGCGTCATAGCCTGGGGCGATGAACCCCCCGTCCCGCGTCAAAAGCGGCAGAGCGTCCGACAGCGCCGCCGCCAGATCCTGACATAGATGCGCGGGTTCCGGTCCCAGCCGACATGCCGCGGCGGCCTCCTGCAGCGCCGCCGGCGCCTCTGCGCCCACACAAACCGCGGCAGCCTCCCCCGACACGAGCCCCACCCGCAGGCTCGCCAGATCCCGCGGGCCCCCGCGCCCCAAAGCCAATCGCGTTAAAGCCCGGGCCACATCACCCGCGCCTTTCAACACCTCCCGCACCCGGTCGCGGGCGTCCCGCTCGGCGACAAACCACGCCACAGCGTCAAGACGCGCATTGATCTGGTCAGGATCGAGCAGCGGCGAAGCCAGCCGTTCCGCGAGCATCCGCCCGCCGGCCGCCGTCACGGTCCGGTCGATCGCACCAAGAAGCGAGCCTTTCCGTCCCCCGTCTGTCGCCCGCTCGATCTCAAGGCTAGCCCGCGTCACAGGGTCGATCGCCATCACCGACAGCGCCGCCTCTCGCCGCGGCGGCGCAAGCCGGGGCGCAGCCCCCGCCTGCGTCAGTTCGATGTAGTCGACCAAAAGCGCGATGGCCGAAAGCTCCACCGCGCTGAACCCGCCAAAGCTGTCGAGCGTCGCCACTTCAAAAAGCGCCGCCAGCCGCCGCGCGCCAAATTGCGGATCGGCTTTCACCAACGGCCGCACGGTGACCCGCGCTCCTGTCCCAGCAAATGCCGAGGTCAGATAAGGCCGCTGCGCATCCTCGTCGGTCGCCAGTATCTCCGCTGGCCGCAGGCCCGCCAACACGTCCGCGACTGCGGTCAGCGGCCCTTCCTGCACCGTGAAGGCGCCCGTGGAGATATCGGCGCTCGCTGTCGCCGCCCGATCCCCCGCCACCGCCACAGCAACCAGCCGATTTGAGGTTCGGGCGTCCAAAAGCGTCTCTTCCGTCAGCGTCCCCGGCGTGACGACGCGCACCACCTCCCGCCGGACGATAGCCTTTGACCCGCGCTTTTTGGCCTCCGCCGGATCTTCGGTCTGTTCGCACACTGCGACCGAAAACCCTGCCCGGATCAGGCGTTCAAGATAGCCCTCAGCCTGATGCCACGGCACCCCGGCCATCGGGATGGGATCACCGCCATGGCTGCCGCGCTGGGTCAGCGTGATCCCCAGCGCTGCCGCCGCCTGCACCGCGTCCTCGAAAAACAGCTCGTAGAAATCCCCCATCCGGAAGAACAGCAAAGCCTCCGGATGCTCCGCTTTCGCAGCCAGATACTGCGCCATGAACGGCGTCAGGGTGGGGGAAGAGACGGCGGAATCAGCCATAGTGCAGCTTTAGCCGCAAACGCTCCGCCCCGGCCAGCCTACTCCATTAGGCAAAACGCGATCGGCAGACACAAACGCCGGCCCTCGGAAGGCGCGCGGTCCGTGAGCATCGGTCCAACTTGGAAGCCCTCAGTCGCCAGCGTCTTCGCAGCGATCCCGAGGCCGTGCCCAAGGGGCTCTTCCGACGCGACCTCGCATGCGGCCATCCGCCCCTGCGAAATGGTGCATAACACGGCGCTCTCCCTCACCACGGCTTGCTCTAACGCAGCCGCAGGATAGGCGCGCCAGAACATGCCGGAACCAGGCCGACGCGTTATCTGCCCCTGCGAGAAATAAAGGATCTCGGCCCCTCCACCACCGCCATCAGACTCTCGTTCAAAGCATGGATCTCCTGCGTCGCCGCAACGCCCAGAAAGGCGGCATCCTCCAGGGCGAACGGCTCCAACCCACAATAAAGCCCAGCATCAAGGGCGACCGCGGCGATCGCGCTGCTGTCCCCAGGGTTGCTTTGGCGATCCTCCCAGACGCCTTGCACAACGGCATAGCCATAGCCGCGCCGCACAAGGAAAATTCCCTGGACGCGCGGCAAAAGCGGCCCTTCCGGCAAAACCGCGGGCGGCGCAGGAGTCGGCCCGCGCAGCCACCGACGGCTTAGCCAGACGTCGACCGCTTCATGGCAGGCTTCGGCCCGACGTGCATTCTCCGCCGCGTTGTCCGCCAAGAAAAGACCGACCCGCCCCGTTCCTCGTTCCGCCAGCGGGCCAAATTGCCCATGGCTGAGAGGGCGTTTTCAAGGGTAGGGTCGTTCACCCCCGCCAGGGTCTCCGGAGCGGTGGCAGGCGTGGCCACGGGCAGCTGGACCGAGCCAGACCCCCCGCGCAGCGTTTGTCCCGCCGCCATCGGCGCGGTGAGGAGCGCAGCAAAGCTGAAGACACCAGCCCAAAACCGCTTCATAAGCCGTCCCCCAAGGTCATCAGCGCATTGACGCAGACGCGCCCCCCTTTACGCTGACGCGACGCGCAAGAGACTAGGTTGAAAGCGGCAGGGCTCCATGTCCGAACAAGAAAAAAAGACCTTTACAGACGAAGAAGCCCTCGCGTTCCACCGCGCCCATCCGCCAGGGAAATTGTCGGTCCGCGCCACCAAGCCCATGGCGACGCAGCGGGATTTGTCCCTGGCCTATTCTCCCGGCGTGGCAGCCCCTGTGCGCGCGATCGCCGCGGACCCGGACGCCGCCTATGACTACACGGCCAAAGGCAACATGGTGGCCGTCATCTCCAACGGTACGGCGATTTTGGGCCTGGGCGATCTCGGAGCGATGGCGTCCAAGCCTGTGATGGAGGGCAAGTCCGTCCTGTTTAAGCGCTTCGCCGATGTCGATTCCATCGATGTCGAGGTCGCCACCAAGGACGTCGAAGAATTCATCCTCACCGTCAAAAACATCGGAGCCACCTGGGGCGGCATCAATCTTGAGGACATCAAGGCGCCGGAGTGTTTCATCATCGAAAGCCGCCTCAGAGATGAGCTTGACATTCCCGTCTTCCACGACGACCAGCACGGCACCGCCATCATCGCCGCCGCGGGCCTTCTCAACGCAGCCGAGCTCACCGGCCGCAGCCTCAAAGAATTGAAAGTGGTGGTCAATGGCGCCGGCGCGGCGGGTCTGTCCTGCATCGCCCTGATCAAGAGCCTCGGCGTCCCCCATGACAACGTGATCGTCTGCGACCGCGAGGGCGTGATTTATCGCGGCCGAGAGAAGGGCATGGACCAGTTCAAGACGGCCCATGCCGTGGAGACGAAATTACGTACCCTTGAGGAGGCCATGAACGGCGCTGATTGCTTCATGGGCTTGTCGGTGAAGGGCGCGGTGAGCCAGGCGATGGTCAAGTCCATGGCGAAAAATCCCATCATTTTCGCCATGGCCAATCCCGATCCGGAAATCACACCTGAAGAGATCAAAGCCGTCCGCTCCGACGCCATCGTCGCCACCGGCCGCTCCGATTACCCCAATCAGGTCAATAATGTTCTGGGTTTTCCCTATATTTTCCGCGGGGCCCTCGACGTCCGCGCCCGGACCATCAACGAGGAGATGAAGGTCGCAGCGGCCCGCGCTCTGGCCGAGCTCGCCAAGGCGGACGTGCCTGATGAGGTCGCAGAGGCCTACCAGGGCCGCCGGCTGAGATTTGGCCCGGAATACATCATCCCCACCCCCTTCGACCCACGCCTCATCAGTCATGTGCCCCCCATGGTCGCCAAGGCCGCGATGGAAACGGGCGTGGCGCGCCGTCCTATCGGCGACATGCAGGCTTATGCTGAGGGCCTCGCCCAACGCCTGGACCCGACCGCCGCCTTGATCCAGCGTATCCAATCCGCGATCCGCCGCCAGCCGCAGCGCATCGTCTTTGCGGAGGGCGAGGAGCCCTCGGTCATCCGAGCCGCTTACGCTTTCCAGGAGCAGGAGCTTGGCGAAGCCATTTTGATTGGGCGCGAGGAGCAGGTTCTGCGCAATATGGCCCTTGTTGGGCTGCCTCAAGACGCCGATCTGCGGATCGTCAACGCACGCCTTTCTGACCATAATCCAACGTACACCGACTTTATCTACAAGCGCGTTCAGCGCCGCGGCCTCCTGCACCGCGATGCGCAGCGCCTTGTCAACCAGGACCGCAATGTGTTCGGCGCATGCATGGTCGCCCATGGCCACGCCGACGGCATGGTCACCGGCGTGACCCGCAACTACGCCACAGCCTTGAAGGACATCTGCTATGCCCTCAATCCGGCGCGCAATGCGCGGCTCTTGGGGATGTCGATCGTGATTTCCCGGGGTCGGACGATTTTCATCGCCGACACCAATGTCACCGAGATGCCCGACGCTTCCGATCTCGCCCAGATCGCAGTCCAGGCCGCCCATGCCGCCCGCCGTTTGGGGGCAACGCCGAGGGTCGCGTTCCTGTCCTTCTCCACTTTCGGCAACCCCGAAGGCGAGCGGATGCGCAAGGTTCAGGAGGCCGTCTCGCTGCTCGATCGGCGTGACGACATCGACTTCGAATATGATGGCGACATGAGCCCCGATGTCGCGCTAAACCCTGATGCGCGCCGGCTCTATCCTTTCCTGCGCTTAAGCGCAGAGGCCAATGTCCTGATCATGCCTGCGATCCACTCGGCCTGGATATCGACAAGCCTTCTCGCCACCTTGGGCGACGCCACAGTCATCGGACCGCTCCTTGTGGGTCTGGATGCGCCTGTCCAGATTGCGCCCCTCGGGGCCAGCGTGTCCGACATCACAGCCTTCGCCACCATCGCCGCCTTTGATGCGGCGACAAAGCAAGGCCCATCGTCTTGACTTCCATCGCCGCGCGGCAGGGTTTCATCAAGCCCCCTGCCGACCTGGCATCGCTGAACGCCTCCCCATCTTCCTGAGTGCGCAACGCATTGAGACGCTGCGCGCAAGGGGGATGAGGCCGAAAGCCTTGTTGGCTAATCTGGCGATGAGGTTATCGGGGGAGCGTTCTTTGAATAACGCCCCTGGCGTCGCCCTGCTCCGGGGGGCCTCGAAGATCCCGGCGGCTTGACCCCAATCGGCAGCGCCAATGGTCCGCCTAAGCCGCCGTCGCATTCGGCATCAGCCAAGAAGCCGATGGTTTCGCAAAAGGTCGCGCGCCTGGCCAAGCGCGAGCGTAAAGGCGCCCGCGCGACATTCCGGGTGGCGGTGCTGGTCGGGCCGCGCCAATACGGCAAAGAGACCTTGGCGCAGTTGTTCGAAAAGGGGCGGGCCATTCCTGTCGCTCGACGACTCTGCGACACGCGCCGCAGCTCGTTCCGGTCTTTGGACGGATTGATTTCGATGGCCTGCCCGGTGGCGATCTTTGGGACTTTGCTCACCACCTCAAGACAAGCCCAGCGCCGCGCTCTGCGTCGCCGCCCAAGACCTCCTGATCTCCGAAAGCGGGACGCTTTCCCCTCAGGACCTCGCTTCCCCCTCAGGGCCTCGCTTCCCCCTCAGGGCCTCGCTTCCCCCTCAGGGCCTCGCTTCCCCCTCAGGGCCTCGCTTCCCCCTCAGGGCCTCGCTTCAACGTCAGACGAAGTCGGCCGCCATTTCCGAAACCCGACGACCCAGAGGCGCCGCCGCTATGGACAGCCCGCCACCTGCCGGGCTCCATGGCGATGGTCCGACCACGATGAAGAGGCGTCCTGGCGCGGTCGCTGAATCGATGTCCATGTTTGCGCAGCGAACAGACCGACCAACCCGGCAGCCCCCTTTATCAAGAAGGAGACTAATCGTTCAGCAAGAAACTCTGACGATCACGCCCCCGGTGAAGGCGTCGCCGCGGCAGATTGAGTTTTCGCTTTCTCCTGGCTCTGCCGGCGCCATTCCACGAGGGCGAGCGCCACCGCCGCCACCCCGATCCAGGCGGCGAAAATAAAGACGTCGGTGAAACGGTCGGCCTGCGCCTCCAGGCCCTGGTCCTTGGCCCGATCGACATAGGCCCCGATCTGGGGCCGGAAGATCACACCGATCAGCATCGCAAGGGACGCCAGAAGAGCGTACTGCACCGCGGCGTAGTCGCGGTTCACGATGGAGGACAGCCAGGCGATGTGCACCGCGCTGGCGAACCCGCCGGCCAGGTTCTCCATGGTGATCACCGCGGTGAGTTGGGTGAGCCGATCATTCACGCTCACGCCGTCAAAGATCGTCGCTCCTGTCGCTTGGACGCTGCCCACAAAACCGTCAAGCAGCCACGAGAGCACGGGGCCAATACCGGTGACGGCCAAAAAATTGGCGGTCCAAAGGGCGCCCATAGCCAAGTCTGCGTAGAGCAGATTGGTCAGGGACGCGAGCACCGCTCCCACGATCAAGGCCGGCATGCGGCCGATCATGGCGATCGCTATTCCGCCGAGCGCGATGCCCGCCAAAGTGGCGAACACGCCGACCATTTTCGAGGCGACCGCCACATCCGAGTTGGAATGCTGCAGGATCGACAGATAAAATGGATTGGCGAAGCTCCCCCAGATCGAATCGGCGATCCGATAGGTCATCGCCAAAAGAAGGATTGGGATCGCCCAGAGCCAATAGCGCCGCACGACGTCCGCTAGCGGCGCCAGCACGCGTTGGAACAGCACGTCCGTCAACCGATGGGCGCCTGCCTGGGCGTCCATCACACCTGGCTTTCGGACCAGCCAAAAACTTAGCGCCAGAGGCAGACCGATCGTCGCCATAAGAATCCAAGGCACGGCCGCGTCGCGGAACTCCGCTGCGGAGACCTCCTGATCCCAGAGCGTATAGAACATGAAGCCTAAAAGAGCAGCGCCCGAAAGCGCCCAACCAATCGCGACAGGGGTCACTGCAGCGCGCCGGATCCGTGCGGTTTCCGCATCCGCCTGAGGGGACGCCGAAGGCGCCGGCGGAACGGTCTTCGGCCGCAAGAGCGGCTCGGGCGCCGCGAACGACGCGGCGACGCACAGGCCCATGAGCGCAGCCATGGCCAAAAAGATCGGCGGCCAGCCGGCGGCCGCATCGGAAGCCGTCGCCCACAGATCCGCCAGCAGCAACGCCACCGCGCCCGCCATGATCGCCGCCAGGCGGTAGCCGAACTGATAGCGCAGGGAAATCTGGTCGATCCCGACGCGTTCGTTGGCGGACTCGATCCTCCAGGCGTCGATCACGATATCCTGACTGGCGGAGGCGAACGCGGCCGCCACCGCGAAAGCAGCGAACAGCAGAATGGAGTCGCGGGGGTCGATGAAAGACATGGCGAACAAGCAGCCCGCGATCACGATCTGGCAGAGCGCCATCCAGCCCCGTCGCCGCCCGACAGAATTGAGCCCTGGCGGCGCCAGCCAGTCAAACATCGGCGCCCAAAGAAACTTGAACGCGTAAAACAGTCCGATCCAGCTCAAGGCGCCGATCGTGCCAAACCCTACCCCGGCGTTTGTGAGCCACACCCCTACCGAGCCCACCAGGAGCGAGAACGGCAAGCCCGCGGCGAAACCGAGCGCCAAGCTGAGCGGCAAGATCCTTCGGTCTCTGGCCGCGGAGACGGCTCCCATCGTCGTCGCCTGTTCGCTCATGCCGCGCTTTCCTCCCAAGGATGGCCGGGTGGGTCAGTTAGGCGGTGTTTGCGCCCCGCAGCAAGTCGCACGCCTGCGCGCGCGTCTGGGCGCGCGAGTGGGCGCGCGTCTGGGCGCGCGTCTGGGCGAGCCAAACGCGGCCCCGCCTTCAGCCCGCCAATCGGTTTTGACTGAGATAGCGGCCCGCCAGCGCCTCGAGCGCCGCTGGCGAGATCGGCTTGGTCACAAAATCATTCATGCCCGAAGCCAACGCGGCGGCCCGGTCCTCTGGACTCGCCTCTGCGGTGAGCGCGATCAGGGTCGCTGCAGCGCCTTCCGGCCCCGAGGCCCGGATCCGGCGCGCCGCGCCCAACCCGTCCAGTCGCGGCATCCTGAGATCGAGCAATACAAGATCAAAGCTTGGCTGCGCCCGAAACGCCGCCACCGCCTCCTCGCCGTCCGCCGCCAGCGTGACCTGCGCCCCGGCCCTGCCAAGGACGGTTCGCGCCAAGAGCGCGTTCACAGGATTGTCCTCGGCCACCAGCACGCTCAGCCCTTGCAAACTGTGCGGGCTCAGCCGGTCGTCCTGGGCCGCGCTCCCCCCTCCCGAGGGCGACGCGACGAGCCCTTGCGCAGCCAAGATCTGTTCGAGCAGCGACCGCCGTCGCAGCGGCTTGATCAGGTAGCGCTCAATGCCGAGCCGCCGATAATGGTCGATGAGCCCCCGGTCGCCTGGCGCGATCATCAAGATCAGGGGAGGCGCTGCGGCCGCGAACGCCTCGATCGCGGCGTTGGACAAACCCGAAAGAAGCGCGTTGTCGACCAGGGCCACGTCGAGCGCGCTTCGCGTGAGGGGCAAATCAGAAAAAAGCAAGGGCTTCGCCTGGATCGCCCGCAAAAGGCTGGCCGCCCCCTCCCGGAGCACCGCCTCCCGGGAGACCACCCCGACCCGCGCCCCCGTTGCTTCCGCGCTTCTCTCCACAGCGTCTGCGCCGAGGGCGTTCGGCCGAGCCTCCGGCAAAGGCAAATCCACCCAAAACATCGCGCCCGCCCCAGGCTGACTTTGCAGGCCGACCCGCCCGCGCATGGCTGTAGCCAAGCGTCGCACGATCGCGAGCCCAAGGCCCGCGCCTCCGAAGCGCCGGGCGATGCTGGCGTCGGCCTGGGCGAACTCCTCAAAAATACGCTCCTGATGATCGAGGGGAATGCCGGGACCAGTGTCCTTGACTGTGAACCTGAGCGCGCCGTCCGCCCGCCGGCTTGCTTGCAGCGTCACCCCGCCTTGCTCTGTGAATTTGATGGCGTTGCCGGCCAGGTTGAACAGGATTTGCCTGATGCGCCCATCGTCGCCGCTGACCGGCCCGAGAGCGCCTGGTCCTGGCGCGGCGATGATCTCTAAGCCCTTCTCCTGCGCCCGGGGCGCCAAAAGCTCCGCTACGCTTTGGATGAGATCTTCCGGAGAAAACACGACCGTCTCAAGACTGAGCCGCCCGGTCTCCAACCGCGAATAATCAAGAATGTCTGTGATGAGCTCCAAGAGGTGCTCCCCAGACTGCCTTATGGCGCGCAGATAATCCGTTTCGGCGGGTTCAAGATCGGCCCGTCCCAAAAGTTCCGCCAACCCCAGAATGCCGTTGAGCGGGGTCCGCAATTCATGGGTCAGGGTTGCGAACAAAAGCGTCTTGGCCCGCGCGGCGTCTTCCGCGGCGGCGATACGCTCGCTGACGTCACGGGCGATCAGCAGGCTGCCGCCGGCCGCGAGCTGCTGCTGGGTCCACTCAAAGCGCCGTCCGTCGGGGGCCCCAGCCTCAAACCGGCGGAGCCCGTCTTTGAAAGGCGGCGGGGTCCACCGGCCCCAGACGGGCCGATCCGGGCCGACATGGTGGCGGAACGCAGCGCGAAACGCAGCGTTCGCCCAAACGAGACCCCCCCCAGCGTCCAGGGTCGCGATGGGATCGGGGGCGGATTCAAACCAGACCGGATCGGCAGAGACAGAGGTGCTCATCGCTGAACAGAGGGCGCAGCTCGCGTTAATTTCCAGTGCCTTTGAAAGGGCGCCGACGCCATCGCAAGAGCGGCCGGCGACGTCTTGATCGCCTTGGCGAAAAGCGGCGGTCAGCCAAGGCCGACCGGACGCGGCGCCGCAGCAGGCCCAAAGCAAGCCCAGCATGGGCCGAGCGCAGGCCCCGCACACTTATCCACAGGGCGGCCCGAGCTCGAACAGAGGAAGAACAAAGGAAAGACGAGAAGCAAACAAAACCCTGGGCGATCCCATCCCTCCCCGCGGCGTGGAAGGGGCTGACAGGCTTGGTGTGGCGAGCGACCTTGAAAGGATGCCCCAGCGTTCAAACGCCGGGACCCCATAGAACGCCTCGCGGCGGCGCTCCGAATTCCTGCGATGGGTGCAAGCCCTGGATTTAGGAGCCTGAGAGGTCGATTGGCGCTCCCGACGGCCCTGCGGTCGGCCCGAGCAGGGAGGCCGGCGGGGGAGGCTCCACCGTGAGCGGCGACCTGCGTTCTGCGCCGGCCCATTCTCCAGTCCATGCTGCGGCATTTGCCTGGAGCGGCGCCTCAGCCTGAGCCGACGGAACCGCCGGCCCGATCCGCTCGCGCGGCGCTCTTGTTTGCATATAAGACACCACCCGTCGCACGCCGGGAGTGACGCTGGCGATTTCCGCCGCCCTTTGGATTTCCGCTTCGTCCCGCGCGAGGCCCATAAGATAGACGACGCCGCGGCTCGTCTCGATATTCACATTGACCGCCCGCACGTCGGAGGAAGCGATGAGCCGGCTCCGCACCTGCAGGGTGACCGCTTCATCGAGACTGGTGCGCCAGAGGCCTGTTGCGCCTCCCACCTCGATTTCATTGGCGACCGCTTGGATCTGCTCCACGCTCCAAGCGATCCGCTCGGCGTCAATACGATGGTCCAGGCTTGGCGCCGTCCCCGACAGCAGTAAACGCCCGTCGACGATTTCGATGCCGACGTCTGAGAACCCGCGCGGGTCCAGCGCCATCAGCCGCGCCCGCAACTGGGTGGCCGCCGCGCCATCGTCAAGCGCGGCCCCCAGGCTGCGCTCTTGCGCCACGATCGCGCCCACGCCCGCCGCAGCGCCCACGGCGGCGGTGACGCAGCCGCCGACGCTGGCTGCGGCGCCGGCCGCCATCGCCATCAGAACTGCGCGACGCATGCTCCGCTCCTGTCCAAAAAATTCAACGCTCGCTATCAAGCATAGGAGGGTTAGAAGCCCCTTAACCGCCCGCGCTGTTCTGCCCTTTCAGGCGGTCGCTTTGCGGAGTCGGATGTCGTCAGGACTTGGGTCGGACAAGGGTCTTGAAGGACCCAGCGCCGTGGCGATCCCCTCTAGGCAGGCCGTCGTCTTGTGGCTTGGGCCGTCCGTTTCGCGCTCAAGCATCCTCGTCTTTGAGGGCGAGGCCTCGGGCGTAGAGCGCCTGCGCCGACAGCCCGAACTGCGCCGCCACAGCCTTCGCGCCGGCTTTAAGGCCGCTTTCAAGGATCGCGGCGCGCAATGCGGCGTCGACGGCGTCCTCGCTCGGCTGCTCTGCCGGCCCTGGCGGCCCCACCACCACCACGATCTCTCCCTTTGGCGCCCCGGCGGCGTCGTAATGGGCCGCCAGCTCCTGCAAAGACCCTCGACGAAACTCCTCGAAAAGCTTGGTCATCTCCCGCGCCACCGCTGCGGGCCGATCGCCCAGGGTCGCCGCCATCGCAGCGAGGCTCTCCGCCAGCCGCGGCCCTGTTTCGAAGAAGATCAGCGTCGCCGGCGTATCCTTGAGCGCGGCGAGAGCGCTCCGTCTCGCCGCGGCCTTGGCGGGCGGAAATCCGGCGAACAAAAACCGGTCGCTCGGGAGCCCCGAGGCCGATAGGGCGGCGATCGGCGCGCTTGCTCCGGGGACCGGGATCACCTTAAGCCCCTGTGCGATCGCGGATCGCACGAGCCGGTAGCCCGGGTCCGACACCAAAGGCGTTCCAGCGTCGCTGACAAGCGCCACCGCCGCGCCGGCCGCAATCAGATCAAGCGCCCGCTGGCCGGCCTCTGGCCCGCTATGATCGTGATAGGACGCGAGTTTGCCGCTGATCCCAAGAGCGCTCAGGAGCTTCCGCGTCACACGGGTGTCTTCGGCGAGGATCAACGAAACGGCGCCAAGCGTCGCCGCCGCCCGATGCGTCACATCCGAAAGATTGCCGATCGGGGTCGAAACCACGTAAAGGGCCGGCTCAAGCGATAGACGGGCGCGGTCAGGACCACTAGGGTCCGACCGATCCGACGCCGTCGAAGGGAGACTGCTGGGAATGCGCGTCATGGGCTCACTGATCTTGTCCGCCGCTTCAGCCTTATCCTCAAGCGGCCGCGCCTTGAAGCGCGCGCGCGCTCTTTTGGCCGGCGTTCTGCTCGCGACGGTCGCCGCCTGCGCCACGACCGGCCCCTCAGGTCCGCTGGCGGGCCCCGCAGGGCCTGTAGAGCCGCGCGCGCCGCAGGATGAGCCCCGACGCGACGACCGCGGCGGCCTCACCCCTCCGTTCATGGCGGACCGGGCTTTGGTGCGGGTTGGTCTTCTTTTGCCGTTCTCCACGCGGCCTGAGGAAGCGTCCTCGCTTTACCGCGCCGCTGAGCTCGCGCTGTTTGAGCATGGCGGCCGCAACATGTTGCTGATCCCTCGCGACAGCGGCGCTGGCGAGGCCGAGGCGGCCTCCGCCGCCTCGGGTCTCCTCGCCGACGGGGTGGATATCATCATCGGCCCTGTGCTGCGGGAAGGAGTGCTTGGCGCCTCGCGCGTGGCGCAGGACCGGCGCATCCCCATGATCGGCCTCTCCTCCGACCGTTCCGTCGCCAATGACGGGGTCTATCTTTTGTCCTTCCAGCTGGAGGATGAAGTAGCAAGGATCATCGCCTACGCCGCCTCCCGCGGCGTCCGCTCGATCGCGATGATGGGCCCTGAGAACGAATACGGCCGCCGCGTGGCGCAGGCCCTGCGCGCCGAGGCCGCCCGATGGGGCGTCGCCATCGTCGCCGAGACGCTTTACACCCGCGATGTCGCCCAAGCGGCTCCGGCGGCGGCTCGCTTGCGGTCGAGCCTTGCGGGCGCGCCGGTGCAAGCCGTGATGATCGCGGACTCAGGTTCGGTTCTGCGCGCGGTCACCGCAGCCCTCGCCCGGGACGGCCTGGCTGGGCCCAATGTGCGCCTTCTGGGCACCAGCGCCTGGGCTGGCGCCGAGACAAACGCCGAGGCCCCGCTTGTGGGCGGGTGGTATGTGGCCCCCGACCCTTCGCTCCGAACGGCCTTTGAGCAAAACTATCGCAGCGCCTATGGTGACGATCCGATCCGGCTTGCGAGCCTTGCCTATGACGCGATAGCGCTCGCGGCTCTTTTGTCCCGCGACCAGGGCCCTGACGGTCTCTCGCAGCAAGAAATCGAACGGCAGGAAGGGTTTTTGGGCTCCGATGGGGTGTTTCGGTTCCGCGCGAACGGCTCGATTGAACGCGGCTGGGCGGTGATGGAAGTCCGGCCCTCTGGGGCCGCCGTTATCGCGCCGGCCCCAAGAGCCTTTGAGCGGCCGGTTTCCTGAAGAGCCTGTCCAAACAAGGGCGTTAAATCCCGTCTCCCAAAGCCCCCTAAAGGCCTCTGTGCTGAGGGCGCTTTTGCCGGCGTCCCCGCTCAAGGCGTCGAAAGCTCAAGGGCGATCCGGTCCGCCACGATGAGCCCTTTCGCCGTCAGCCTCACAAACCCGTCCTCGGCGGTGAGGAAGCCTTCGCTTTGCAATAGGGCCAGTCGGTCGCGTCGCATCGGCCTGCCCCAGAACGCCTCAATGTCAGCGATCGGCGCGCCAAGCACGGTCCGCAGTCCCATCAAAAGCCGTTCATCCCCTGCCTCCTCCCCGGTCAGACAATAAGACTGATCCCACCCAATCCCGGTTTCGCGCACGGCGCGGATATAGGCCTCGGGTCGGGCATGGGCCTCGGTTGCGATCAAGCCTTTGGGGGTCAATAGGCGCCCATGCGCCCCGGGGCCGAGACCAAGCCATTGCCCTCCAGTCCAATAGAGCAGATTGTGCGCCGACCAGGCGGCCCGGTTTCGGGCATGATTGGACACCTCATAAGCGGGAAACCCCAGCGCCTGGGTCGTCATGAGCGTGGCCTCATAAAAGGCGCTGGCGAGCTCGGGACCGGGCGCCGCCAGCACACCCCGGGCCTGCGCCCGAGCAAAGGCTGTGCCCGCCTTCACAGTCAGCTGATAGAGCGAGGCGTGCTCCACCGGCCAGGACAGGGCGCGGCGAAGCTCTTTGTCCCAATCGCTGAGGCTCTGGCCATGCCGCGCGTAGATCAAATCCAGCGACACCCGCCCCCCTGTGCGCGCCGCGGCCTCAACCGCGGCTTCGGCCTCCGCGCTGGCGTGAAACCGCCCGAGAGCCTTAAGAGCGGCGTCGTCCAGGGCTTGGGCCCCGATGGAAAAACGATTGATCCCTGCCGCCGCCTGTTCAGCAAAGCGGCTCCGATCCTCAGGGTTCGCTTCCAGAGTGATCTCGGCCCCGGGCGTCAGGCCTAGGATGCGTTCCACGGCAGCGAGGAGCCGTCCGATTTGGCGGCCGTTCAAGAGCGAAGGCGTTCCTCCGCCCAAGAACAAGGTTTGCGCGGGCGACGTCGGAAAACGGGCTGCGTGGCCCTCAAGATCAGCGATCAGCGCCTCAAGCAGCGGCTCAGGGTCACGGTCTTTGGCGCGATAGACGTTGAAATCGCAATAGGGGCAGATCGCAGCGCAATAGGGCCAGTGGATATAGACGCCGAAACCGCTCAAGCCGGCGCGCCCCAAAAAGCCAGGAGTTTTTTGAACGCCATGGCGCGGTGGCTGATGGCGTGCTTGGCCTCCGGCGTCATCTCCCCGCACGTTTTTTCCTGACCCTCAGGCACAAAAATCGGGTCATAACCGAAGCCGTTTTTGCCGCGCGGCGGCCAGGTCAAAGCGCCGCGCAGTTGCCCTTCGAACACCGCCTGCGCCCCGTCGGGCTGCGCAAGAGCGAGCGCGCAAACAAACCGCGCGCTACGATCGAGCGTTCCCGACGCCGCCAGTTCTCGCTCCACCCGCGCCATGGCGACGCCGAAGTCTTTTTCGGGCCCGGCCCAACGGGCGCTCACCACGCCCGGCGCGCCGCCAAGGGCCGCCACCTCAAGCCCGCTATCGTCCGACAGAGCGGGAAGCCCCGACGACGACGCCGCAGCCCGCGCCTTCAGCAAGGCGTTGCCAGCGAAACTATCCTCGGTCTCTTCAGGCTCGGGCAGGCCAAGGTCCCCCGCTGCGATAACCCCTACCCCGAGCGGAGCCAGGAGTGCGCTGATTTCCCGCACTTTTCCTGGATTATGGGTGGCGAGGACGAGCCGAGGCGGCGGCTGTGGCATAATCGGGGTTCCTGTTTGACGCGGCCTTCGCCGGGCTATATCGGCAATCGTGAGAAGTGTACGACGACGCTTCATGCGGCGTCTCCAGTGTCCTGTAACGCAAGGAGCGTGGGCCATGAAGGCCTTAGGGCGAGGCTCGATCGCATCGGTGATCAAGACCGGTCTATCCCTGGCCGGCGTGGTGATGTGGATTGGTCTTGCGATCGTAGGGATGGTCGCAGCGCTCGCCCTTTTGGCGGGTCTCGCCGCAGCCCTTTCGGGTCCCTTCCGCGTTGACGGCGACCTCGCTGTGACAGTCTCGGGAGTGACCCTGCGCGGGGATCATCCTGAAGTTCTTCCATGGCCTTTTGCCGCAGCAGTGCTTCTGGCGGCGGCGGTGGGTTTGGGCGGCGCGTTGGCGATTGTGCATCGTCTCAAGCGCTTGTTTGAGAACTTTACCTCAAACGAGCCCTTCAACCGCGCCAACGCCGACCATCTGCGCGCCATTTGGATCATTATGCTCGCCATGGAGGTGGCGCGCTACGGCTTCGCGGCGGCTGTGGGCTGGTCGGCTGCGATCTATGGCAGGCCGCAGGGCTTGGAGCCCTTGATGATCGAACCGGGCTTTGACCTCTCGACCTGGACTTCTATTCTGGTTCTGATCGTGTTGGCGGAAGTGTTCCGAGAGGGCGCACGCCTTCGTGAGGACCAGGATTTGACCATTTGACCGGAAAGATCGTGTAGTTTGGCCATTCGCGTGACATTGGACCGTGTGCTGTTGGAGCGCCGTCTCTCCTTGACGGAACTCTGCGAGCGCGTGGGCGTCACCATGGCCAATCTGTCGATCTTGAAGACTGGAAAAGCCAGGGCCATCCGGTTCTCCACGCTGAACGCGCTGTGCCGCGAACTGAAATGCCAGCCTGCAGACATCCTGATCTATGAGATGGGAGATGAGGAGGAGAGCGGCCTGAGGGAGGTCGACGCCCCTCACGAAACCGCCGAATGAAGATCAAGACCGGGTGTCGAGCAGGCCGGCCCAGGCCAAACGACGCCGAACGCCGCATGGGCCGAAAACCGCATGGGCCGAACACAGCATGGGCCGAACACAGCATGGGCCGAACACAGCATGGAAGGGGCGAGGGCGCGTCGCCTCGGTTCCGTCGGATCGGAAGCGGCTTTAGAACCATCGTCTCCAGCGGGCCATGGCGAACAGCGCCCCGGGCGCAGCCAGCATCAGGGTCCCTGCCGCCCATGGTCCCCAGGGCCGATCAAGCCAACCCAGATGGGCGAAATTCATCCCAAATATGGAGGCGATCAGCGTCGCGGGCGCAAGCGCGATCGTGGCCAAAGCCAAGGTCCGCAGCGACGCGTTTTGCGCCGCTGAGGTCAAACCCAGGGCTGCTTCCATCAGAAACTCGACGTGCGTCTGCAGGCTTTCCGCGCGTCGCTCCAATTCTCGCACATCGCGTTCAATGGCCTGGATCGCTGCGTCGGGCACGCCGAACTTTGAGCCCTGCGCAAACACGAAGGCGCAAAGGCGCGAAAGGCTCGACAGGCTCTCATGCGTCAAAGCCGCCATCGTTCCGTAGCGTCCAAGCTCTTTAAGGACGGCGCGGAAATCCGAACGCTCATTCAAGACAAAAATCTGCGCCGAAAGCGCGTTGCAGGCCCGTGTCGTCTCCTGCAGCACGTCCGCGCTCCGTTCCACGACGCCGTCCAAAAGCGCCGCCAACACCCCGCCTCCGTCTTTCGCGTCCCGCACCCGCGCCGAGGCCCTGGCCTCCCCGATGGCGAACGCCCGCGGCGCGATGCTGCGCACAGTGACGAGCTTGCCTTCCTTGAGGATGAACGTGACCCCGTCTGCGACGAACGCGCCCTCTCCTCTTTGTCCCATGAGCGTGGCGGTGAGAAACAGCGCCCCATCCTCGATGTAAAAGCGTGCGCTTTCCTCAAACGCCACCCGATCGAGTTTGGTGGGCACATCGAGCTGCAACGCCGCCTCGATCGCCGCCTCCGCCTCAGCCAGGCTCTCGGTTTCGGCGGGCGCGTATAGGTCCGCCCATACAAACCTTCCCGATGCCGCAGCGCCAAGGGCGTCAGCCGTCGCCGTAAGGCCGAGGGGCGTTGAGACATAGGCTGTGAGCATCACCCCCTCTGGATGTCAAAGAGCTTTCCTGAGCCTGCGTCCGCCAACACCAAGATGGCGGCGAACTCCTCCTTGCTGAAGGGACGGCCTTCGCCTGTCGCCTGCACCTCGATCAGCCGTCCGTCCCCCGCCATCACGAAATTAGCGTCCACCTCCGCGCTTGAGTCTTCTTCATAATCGAGGTCAAGGACCGGCGCGCCCGCCACGACCCCGCAGCTGATGGCCGCCACCTGTCCGATAAGCGGAGAGGCTTTCAGCACCCCTTCGGAAACCAGATAGAGGCAGGCCATGTCAAGCGCGCACCAGGCGCCCGTGATCGCCGCAGTCCGGGTGCCGCCGTCGGCTTGCAGGACGTCGCAATCAAGCGTGACGGTCCGCTCTCCCAGCGCCTTGAGGTCGACCACGCTCCGGAGCGATCGCCCGATCAGCCGCTGGATTTCCTGCGTCCGCCCGGACTGTTTGCCTTGCGCCGCCTCCCGCCGGCTTCTGGAATGCGTGGCTCGCGGCAGCATGCCGTACTCCGCTGTCACCCAGCCTTTCCCTTGGCCTTTGAGCCATCCAGGAACCCCAGCCTCAACCGACGCCGTGATCAGGACATGGGTGTGACCGAACTTGGCCAGGCACGACCCCTCCGCGTAGCGTGTCACGCCCCGCTCAAGCGTGACGGGGCGAAGCTGATCTGGAGCGCGGCCGGAAGGGCGCATAAGAACCTCATAAGAAAAGGGATGCAAGCGCGTCATCAAGCAGGGATGAGGGGCCCTGTCGAGGGGCGGCTCACGCCGCGTCCTTTGCAAGCCCCCGCGCAGCGAGAAGGAAGTGCAGCCCTCCCCAAGCGTTGAACAACGACAAAATCACGAGCGCCCACACAAGCCCGCGCCCGTCCGCCGCCGCCGCTGCTAATCCTTGGCCCATCAGATGATCTTTGAAGACGTCGTTCAAGACGCCGACGAAGAACGGGCCAAGCCCCATGCCCAAAAGACCGGCGACCAACAGATAGACGGAAACCGCCACCGCCCGGGTTTCGTCGCGCGCCAAGCTCTGCACGGCCGCAAAGGTCGGCCCATAATAAAAAGTGCCTGCGATGGTCGGCGCCGCAAACAGCACCATCGCCATGAGCGGCGTGGATTGAAAAAGGCCCAGCATAAACAGCGGCGTCGACGCGATCATCAACAACGCCGGCACGACCAGGGTCCACCCCACGCCGCGCTTGCGCACCGCGTCCGCGACGACCCCGCCGCTCCACGCCCCCAGCGCGCCGGAGAGCCCGATCATCAAGCCGAGAGCTACGCCCATCGTGGCGAAGTCCCATGTTCCTGGGGGGGTCTCTGGGGTGACTTCCATGACCACGCCTTGGACGCGAATAAAATAGCCCCCGTAAAAGGCTGCAAACCCATAGGCGACGAACTGCACCATCACCCCTGCCGCCACGAGGTGCCAATAGGTCGGCTTGGCTGCGAGTTCTTTGAACGCCTCTTTGAATTTGAGTTGCCCCTCCGGCGCCTTGAAAGCTTGAGAAATTCTCGGGTTCCCCCGCGGCTCCCGGATCGTCGCCCAGACCAGGACCGCCAATAAAAGGCCGGGCGCGCCCGCCAGGAAAAACGCTTCCCGCCAGGAAAAATGCTGGGTGACCCACCCGCCGCCCGCATAGGCGATCAGCGCGCCGAACGGCACCGCCATGCCATAGACCCCGAGCGCGCCCGCACGTTTTTCGGGCGGATAAAGATTGGCGAGCAGCGAGTGCGAGGCGGGGCCTGACCCCGCCTCTCCCACGCCCACCCCGACCCGCGCCAAGAACATGCTCAAGAAATTTCCGGCCATGCCGCAGAGCACGGTGAACCCGGACCAGACGCCCAAGGACAAAGCGATGATCTTGGGCCGGTGCCAGCGGTCCGCCAGCAAAGCGATCGGCACCCCAAGCGTTGTGTAGAAAATCGCAAACGACAGCCCCGTCATCAGCCCCACTTGCGTATTGGTGAGGCCCAGATCGGCTTTGATCGGCTCCGCCAGGATCGACATGATCTGCCGATCGAGGAAATTGAGCAGCATCACAAAGAACAGCACCGCCAGCACATAGCTGGCGTAGGCGGGGGTTGGAGCCTGCGCAGGCGCCGTTGGCGCAGCGGTGTCGGACAACGGCGTTCCTCCTCTATCGGCTCTTGACGGCCGTGATCCGACAACCATAGCCGGACTTTGTCTCTTGTCGCCCCCGCTTGCGCTTAAAATCGAGATCGCTACCTAAGGAGCGCCGATGATGACGCCGCCGGACCTTCAGACCCTGGACGCCCGCTCGCGCGAGATCTTCCGCGAGATCGTGGAGGCGTTTCTTGAAACGGGCGATCCCGTTGGCTCCCGCACCCTGTCGCGGCGAGCGATGCTGCATCTATCGCCTGCTTCGATCCGCAACACGATGCAGGATCTTGTGTCTTTGGGCCTGCTTGATGCGCCGCACGCGATGGCTGGCCGCAAGCCCACCCAGCTTGGCCTCCGGTTTTTCGTCGATAGCTTGTTGCAGGTGGGAGAGCTGGCCGACGCCGAGAAGCGCGAGATCGACGCGCACATGGCCCAGGCCGGGCGCAATCGTGACGAGGTCCTCGCCGCCGCCACCGAGTTGATCTCCGGGGTCGCCGGCGGCGCGGGCCTGGTTGTCACAGCTGGCCGTGAGGCCCCCATCAAACATATGGAGATCATGGCCATTGGTCCCGGCCAAGGGCTGATGATACTGGTCTTTGAAGACGGCCAGGTGGAGAACCGCCTCATCGACGTGCCGGCCGGCCTCACGCCCTCGGGTCTCATCGAGGCGTCCAATTTCCTCAACGCCCGATTCAAGGGCAAATCCCTCACCGAGGCCCGCGCGGCGGTGGAAGAGGCCCTTGAACGCGACCGCGCCGCCCTTGACGAGGCCGCCGCAAATCTCGTGCAGCAAGGTTTAGCCGACTGGTCTGGCGAGGATCCCCGCGCCGGCCGCAGCCTCATCGTGCGAGGCCGCGCCAATCTTTTGCAAGACACGGAGGCGCTTGCCGATCTTGAGCGCGTCCGCCGCCTGTTCGATGATCTGGAAAAGAGCCAGGAATTGCTGCACGTCCTGGACGTCGCCCGCCAGGGCGATCCGGTTCGCATTTTTATTGGCTCTGAAAACCCGCTCTTTTCCCTGTCGGGCTCAAGCCTGATCGTCGCCCCCTACACCAATGAAAGCCGCAAGGTCTTGGGGGCCTTGGGGGTCATCGGGCCAACCAGGTTGAACTACGCCCGGGTGATCCCGGTGATCGATTACACCGCCCGCGCCGTGGGTCGCCTCATTGGACGGCAGGGCGAGCAAAACCGCATGAGGGACCACGATGAGCACTGAACCCCCGATCTCCCAGCCCCACTCTCCCCAAGAGCCCGAGGCTTCCGCCGAGGCGCTGGAAAACCCGGTTGCGGGCGATCCCGTAGCCCTTCTGCAGGAGGAGCTGGCGCAAACCAAAGAGCAGCTCCTGCGTGTTCTGGCTGACCAGCAAAACGCCCTGCGCCGCGCCGAAAAGCAAGCCCAGGACGCCCGCGCCTACGCCATCGACCGGTTCGCAGGCGATCTGTTGCCGGTGGCGGACAATCTCCGCCGCGCGATCGAAGCGGTCCCGGCGGAGGCCCGCAGCCACGCGGCCGTCAATACGCTGCTCGTGGGCGTGGAGCTCACCGAGCGGATCATGCTCGAAACCTTTGGCAAGAACGGGCTGAAGCCCGTGGGCGCAAAGGGCGACGCCT
This sequence comes from Alphaproteobacteria bacterium, assembly GCA_018971945.1. Classification (GTDB taxonomy): domain Bacteria; phylum Pseudomonadota; class Alphaproteobacteria; order Caulobacterales; family Aquidulcibacteraceae; genus REEB509. The sequence continues at coordinate 47,478 of JAGWZH010000001.1, forward strand.
TCGACCCCAACCTCCACCAGGCTGTGGCCCAAATCCCTTCTGAAAGCCCCGCAGGCGCCATCGCAGAAGTGATGCAGCAGGGCTTTGTCTTGAACGGCCGCACAGTCCGTCCCGCGCTTGTGGCTCTGAGCCTGGGCCAGGCCGCGCCGCCGCCAGGGGCCCCCGCCTCCGGCGAGGAGCCCGGCGGGCAGGTGGACGTCGTCGTCTAGTCCCTCAAGAGATCCGACCGCGCCTCACGCCTCTGTCTGGAGCGGGGGGAGGCGCGGTCTTGGGTCACTGGCGGCCTTGGGCGCCTCCGGCGAGCGCGCGCTCGCCGAAAGCCCTAGCGCGATCCTGCATCGCAGCGTTCCTTCAAGACCCTTCTCCCCGCGATCCAGGGCCGCCCTGCGCCGCGGGACGATGGAAGGACCTAATGCGGCAAAGGCGCGCTGCGACCGCTCGCTGACCGCGCGACCTCGTCCGGCGAAGGCGTCCACAAAGGCGTGGCCGCAGCGTCCGGCCCTGGCGGCGCCCACTGCTCCGCCCACGCGCGATAGGCGCTGTACCAGAAGATCGAATTGTCCCGCTTCAGGATCCAATGGTTCTCGTTGGGATAATAGATCATCCGCGACGGCACGCCCCTGGTCTGCAGCGTGGAGAACAGCTCAAAGCCGTGGTTCACCGGCACGCGGTAGTCGAGTTGGCCGTGGATGATCAAGGTCGGCGTCACGAAGTTCTCCGCAGCCATATGGGGAGAATAGGCCTGCCACCGCGCCGGATCCTCCCAATATTGAAAGAAGCGATCTTCCTCCGGGCCATAGTCCGCCGCCACTTGGGTATAATTATTATAGACCGCAGCATGGGCGACCAGGGCCCGGAACGGGTGGTCCCGTCCCATGAGCACGCTCGCGAGATAGCCGCCATAGGAGCCGCCCCCCGCCATCATCCGCTCCGCATCGATCCATGGCTGCGCCGTGAACCACTCCGCAGCCGCGATCGTGTCATGATAAGGCAGATCCGATCGGTTCGGATTAATGCTGTCGGTGAAGGCTTGGCCGAATCCGGACGATCCATGGAAATTGTGCCATGCGGTCACATAGCCCCAGCCCGCGAAGACCTGCGCGTTCCATCGATAGGTCCAGGAATTGGTGATCCCGTTATGCGGACCCCCATGCAGAAGCAGCATCAGCGGGTATTTTCGGCTGGCGTCGAACCCGGGCGGATAAACGACCCACATCTGGATCTCCGCCCCATTGGCGCCGGGATAGGTCACGCTTTCCACGCGCCCCATCTCGATCCCCGCCAAAGCCTCCGTGTTCCAATCATAAAGGGCCGCCGCCTCGCCACTCCTGGGATTGATCCGCACCAGATGCGGCGGCGCGCTGAAGGACTGGCGCACGCCCACCATGACCCCTGCCGCCGACACGGCCAAACTGTCGATGTCCTCACCCGTGGTGAGCCGCTGCGGCGGCCCACCGTTCACCGGGTAGCGGTAGGCCCGGCGCACGCTGGCGTCGTCGACCGAACCGAACAGCGATCGGCTGTCCGGCGCCCAGATAAGCCCTGAGGCGCTGCGGTCGAACGCGGAGGCGAGCTCTTGGACGCCGCCATGGCGCCGATCCAGAAGCATCGGCCGCACCTTGTCGCCATAGAATCCGAAGATCCGCTGCTGCCCCCATAAGAGATAGCGCCCGTCCGGGCTGTAGAGCGGCTCGCTGTCGTCAGCGATATTGGCCTCGGTGAGGTTACGGGTTTCGCCCGTCGAAAGATTCAGCGTGAAGACATCGAGGTTCGGCCGCACCCCCGTCGGATCCACGTCCGCCATGAAGGCGATCTCACCGCCGTCAGGCGACACCGCGTAGGAGCGGGGGCCGGGAGAGACCGCGTAGACCGGCCGGCCAGTCTCCACTTCGGCGACGACGCCCGTGTCCACATCCGCCTGGAACAACCGATACTCCCTATCGTCGACGAACTGATCCCAATAGGTGAACGGGGCACGGTCCCACACCCGGGCGGTCATCCTGCCATTCGCCCGCTCCCGCGCCCGTTCGCCCTGCGCCGCCCAGCCCTCCAGATCGGGCCAGACCGGGGCGAGAAAGAAAACGCTCCCTCCATCGGGGGCCCATCGCGGCTGGCTGACCCCGGTGGGAATATCGGTGAGACGCTGCGCTTCTCCCCCTGCCATCGGCAAAAGATAAATCTGGGCGGCATCGTCTTCGTCCCGCCGGGCGATGAAGGCGAGCGCGGCGCCATCGGGGCTGAACTCCGGGTTGCTTTCAGAGGCCGGGTCCGAGGTCAGCCGCCGCGCCACGCCCCCGTCTGTGGGAACAAGAAAAAGATCGACTGCGGGGCTTTCCGCGTCCGCCGGAAATCGGGTCACCGCGACCACCGCGCTCCGCCCATCAGGGGCGAGCGCCGGGGCGCCGATCCGCGCGAAATCCCACATCGCCTCTGGTGTGAGCGCCGCTCTCTCCTGCGCGGCCACGGGCGCGAGCCCAGCAAGCCATACGCCTAAACCCGTCGCCAAAGCGACCCCCAAAGCCCTCCCCCACATGCGAACTCCTTGATTTCACAAGCGCCACTGTCTGACCAAAGCCCTAGCGCGAGACCCGCCGCAACGGAAGACAATTCACTGTGCGGGGCAGAAGGCCTGACGCCGCGCGATGAGCGCTTGGGGGGCTCAGAGCCACGACCGAAATGGCCCGCCGGCGCAAAGCCCACGCCCCAGCCGTTCAATCCCGCGCATTCGCGTCACCGGCAGCCGACCAATAGCGCCCAACACGCCCTCCATGGCCGAACCTTTTCGTCGCGCCGCGAAAAGGATGAAGGATTGACCGCCTCGATTTTGCGACTTATTCGCATTTACGAGGAGGTGAGAATGGTTTGCAAAAGCATCTGGCCGACCGCTCTGGCGGCCGCCCTCATCGGTTGGTCGGCGCCCGCCGCCGCCGCCGCCCAAACACTCATCGCCTTAGAGGGAGAGGAGGGGGAGGAAGGGGCCGCCGCGGCGAGCCCGATTGTTGTGATCGGCGCGCGCGACCGCCTGCGGGACATTCCTGGCTCTGGCGCGATCATCGACGAAGAAAACTTGGAGCGGTCTCGGGTCTTCACAGTGAACGAGGCCCTTCGCCAGGTGCCGGGCCTCACCGTCCGGGACGAGGAAGGTCTGGGTCTGCGTCCGAATATCGGCGTTCGCGGCCTTAATCCGACCCGTTCCGCCGAGATCATCCTGCTCGAAGACGGCCTTCCTCTGACCTATGGGCTTTACGGCGACAACGCCGCCTATTCCCACCCGCCGCTCCGCCGCTTCTCCCGCATCGAAGTGCTCAAGGGCGCAAGCCAGATCCGCTTCGGCCCCCACACGATAGGCGGGGTCGTCAACTATATAACCCCACCCGCGCCCGCCAGCTTTGGCGGAAACGCCACCTTCGCGGGCGGCGCCGAGGGCTACCGTGAAGCCGATCTGTCCTTGGGCGGGCCATTGGCAGGCTTCCGATGGCTCGCGCACGCCAACCTCACAGGCTTTGATGGCGTCAAGGAAAACCAGGGCTTCGCGTTTTCCGACTTTTACTTGAAGGCCGAGCGGGATTTCGGCGAAGGCCAGCTCCTGGTCTTGAGGGCAGGCCTTTACGAGGAAGACAGCCAAGTGGGCTATTCCGGTCTCACCAAAGCGGAGTTCGAGGCCAACCCTCGCGCCTACCCCTTCCCCAATGACAGCTTCATCACCGAGCGCTTCACCGCGTCCGCCACCCATGTCTGGCCAATGGGACCGGCCCTCGAGCTCGTCACAAGCGCCTACGCCATTTGGTTCGACCGTGACTGGTGGCGTCAATCCTCCAACTCCAGACAAAGGCCCGCCGACAGCTCCGATCCCCTCTGCGGCGGCATGGAAAACCTTAACATCGCCTGCGGCAATGAGGGTCGTCTGCGCGAATATAATGTCTACGGATTGGAAGCACGCCTGTTTTGGGAAGGCGCTTTTCTTGGCGCCGCCGCCGAGGTCGAGATCGGCGGCCGCTACCAGAGCGAGCGCCAAAATCGCCTTCAGATCAATGGCGACACGCCAAACGCCCGCACCCCCGGAACCTCAATCAACGCCGGCGTCCGCGAAAACAATCTGCGCTATGTTCGCGCCTGGTCAGGCTTTTTGGCCGCGACCTTGGATTATGGGCGGATCAGTCTGAGCCCCGGCGTGAGGTTTGAGGCCATCGATTACGAGCGGGTCAGCCGGTTGACCGGCGCCCGCGGCCAGACCAGCGTCTCCGAGCTCATCCCAGGCCTTGGCTTCACGATTGAAGCGCGCGACGACATCGTCCTCTATGGCGGGGTCTATCGCGGTTTCTCCCCGCCCGGCGTCGCCGACATCATCACCGACGCCGGCGGCTCAGTTGATCTGGATCCGGAAGAAAGCGTCAATTGGGAGCTGGGTATCCGCGGCGAGATGGCAAAAGGCCTCCGCTTCGATGGCGCGGCGTTCTTGATGGATTTCGGAAATCAGATCGTCCCCGCTTCCATCGCTGGCGGCGTTGGGGCCGGCTTGACCAGCGCCGGCGCCACACGACACCGCGGGCTTGAACTCTCTATCAACGGATCATTGCGCGACATGGGCTTGATGCGGACTGACGATATCTATGTCCGAGCCGCCCTCACCTGGCTTGAGGAGGCGTCCTATCGTGGCCAGCGTTTTTCCTCAACGCCTGGGTTCGCGGCTGTTTCTGTGTCCGGAAACCGTTTGCCCTATGCGCCAGAGCGGCAGTTTACGGGCGCGGTCGGCTACGCTTGGGGCCAAACCGTGACCGCGCAGATCGAATATGTGTTGGTCGGCGAGCAGTTCGCCGACGACCTCAACACCCGAGCCGCCGGTCCCGACGGCCAAAATGGGCTCATTCCAGCCCAACACATCTGGAACGCGAGCCTCAACTACACCCCCGGCGAGGGCCCTGTGACCCTTTATGTGACGGTGAAGAACATCGCCGACGAGACCTTCATCGTGGACCGCACCCGCGGCATCTTGCCCAACGCCCCGCGCCTTTTCCAGGTTGGCGCAAGCGCCCGCTTTTGACGCGTTCCAAGGCGTGCTACCCAAACCAATGCCCGTCTCAAGCGCTCCCAGTCCTCAAGCCCCTCCTCAAGCCCCTCCTCAAGCCCCTCCTCAAGCCCCTACTCACGCCCTTTGTCCCACCCGTCGCGCCGCTGTCGCGGGCCTTGGAGCTTTGGCGGTGTCTGGGTTTGATGATCTGGCTTCTGTCCAGACTCTCTCGCTGGGCGCGCTGCCTGGACCGCCAATGGCCTGCGCCGGCGCCATCGCGGTCGACGGCGATGGCCGGCCCGTCTTGCTGGCCGTTGCAAGTCATGAGGCCGCGGCCCGTCCTTTCAGTCTGACCTCGGCCTTTCGGATCGCCTCGGTTTCCAAGCTCGTCGCCGCCCTTGGGTTCATGACCTTGGTCGAAGAAGGCGCTCTCGGCCTCGATGACGACGTCGCCTATTGGCTGGGGCCCGCCTTTCGCCACCCCGCCCACCCCCATCGTCCCCTGACCCCTCGGCGCCTTCTGAGCCACACAAGCGGACTTCGCAATGGGGAGGACTTCCCTGTCCCCGCCGGTCTCAGTCTGAGCGCGCGTCTTGAGCGCGCGGCCCAGGAGCCAGGCTATGGGGGCTGGTTCGCTCCGATCGACGCGCCCCCCGAATGGTTCAGCTACAGCGACACCAATCTTGCAGCGCTGGGCCAGCTGATAGAGGCGGTGAGCGGACGACGCTTCGACCTCTTCATGGCGGAGCGGGTCTTCGCCGCCGACCCTCCCTTCGCCGCGGGCTATAATTGGAGCGGCGTGGATCAGCAAACGCGGGCCTTGGCGTGGCCGGGCCTGCGTCTGTTTAGCGGAACATGGACCCCCCAGGTCGACGCCCCCCCGCCGCCAGCCCCCGCCATTGCTCTTTATCGCGGCGATGCTTCTTATGCGCCGAACCCAGACGATCTTCCTTTGGCGCAAAACGGTTTCGTCTTCGCCCCCCATGGCGGACTGAGGGCCTCGCTCGCCGATCTCGCCCGCCTCGGCCAGGCCATGGCGGGCCAAGCCGAGCGCGTCGGCCTCGCCCATTTAGCGCCCGCCGCCCGGCGGCTCCACGGCCGGATGGGCTGGCGTTACCGTCCCGAATGGCCCAACGGCGACAGTCTGGAGGGTTTTTATCAGGCCTTTGGTCCGGGGCCCCAGCGTTTGATCGGAACATCAGGTCCTGGCTTCGGAGACGCCTTTTTCGGTTCGCAATCCAGAGACTGGGTGGGTCATGCGGGCGACGCTTACGGCTGGATGAGCGGACTTTGGTGGAACCGGCGAAGTAAAGCGGTCGTCGCCTATGCTGTGAACGGCATGCCGGAAACCGACAGGCCTCAAGGCCTTCGTTCGGCGATGACGAGCACGGAGGAAGCCATGATCGATCTCTGTCTTCAAGCGCTTGGGTCGGGATGAGCGCGGCTAACGCCGCTGGCGGGGCGGATTATTTCTTGCGGACGATCATCACCCCATCGCCGATGGCGACCATGATCGCATGCACCCGCGGGTCGTCCTTCGCTTTGGCCGCAACCTCCCGCAGCGCGATCGTTTCGGTGTCAAGAGCGCCGGAGTCGGCGACGGCCCCGCTCCAAAGCACATTGTCAAACAGGATCGCCCCGCCCGGCCGCAACAGCGCGAGCGCCTGCTCATAATAGCCGCCATAACCGGTCTTGTCCGCATCGATGAAGGCGAGGTCATAGGTCTCGGCCTCGCCGCCCGCGATCCGCGCGTCGAGGGTCTCGGAAGCGGAGCGGATCTGCAGATCGATGATGTCGGCCACGCCCGCCTCCGCCCAATAGAGGCGGCCTTTGGCGGTCCATTCCTCGGCGACGTCGCAAGCCAGGATATGCGCCTCCGCGCCATGCATCTCTTTCAGCACGAGCCCCATGGTGAGCGCGGAGTAGCCTGTGAAAACGCCGACCTCGAGATAACGCCTTGCGCCTGTCAGACGAGCCAGCATTTGCATGAAGGCCCCTTGCTCAGGGCTGATCTGCATCCGCGCCACCCAGCCCAGGCGCGCCGTGTCTTCCCGGCACTTCCGTTGGACGGGGTGCTCGGACGGGTTCACGCTCGCGAGATAGGCGATGATCTCGGGGGGGAGGCCGAAGGATCGGGACATGCGAAATCTCCTGCACCCGCTTCTTGGCAAAGTCGGCTTGACCCTGCGACGCGTTTGGACCGGCTCTCTGCCGCCGGGTCGGCGAGACGCGCAAAGCGCTCTGGTTCGAAACCGATGCTGCGGGTCTGGAAACCGACCGCGCCGCGTCGACATCGAGAGCGAAAGGCGTCGCACAATCAAGCGTCCGTCGGGGAAAAAAACACTTAAGACGGAGCAGCGCTTCTCGAACTTTGATCCATTCCGCTCCGCCGGCCTAAATAGCGCCCGCCTGTTCCTGATCTCCGCCTTGGAAAACGGCGCAGTCCATGACCGCGAGGCCTATGAGACGCGCCTTCGGCGCAGGGTGTGGTTTTGGCGGCCAGGGGGCCACTGGCCTGGGGGCCGCTGACCTGGGAACCGCTGGCCTGGGAACCGCTGACCTGGGAACCGCTGACCTGGGGGCCGCTGACCTGGGGGCCGCTGGCTTGGGGGGCGCTGGCTTGGGCGCGGACGCGGCGCCGCGCCCCCAAAAAACCGCCCCTTGGCCGCGTTCAGAGCGGCGTGGCCCAAAAACGGGGGAGCGCATACGCAGAGCGGACCGCCCAAAGCAGATGGCGGCTGAGAACGACTCTGCTTACGCTGCGAGCATGTCTGCTCCTGCGATCGCCGTTCGGCGCCTGCCGCACAATCCGGATCTGCCCCTTCCAGCCTATGAGACCCCCTTATCGGCCGGCCAGGACCTGCGCGCGGCCTTGGCCGAACCCAAAACCCTTGCCCCCGGAGATCGCGCTTTGATCCCCACGGGCCTCGCCATGGCCATTCCCGCAGGCTTTGAAGTCCAGATCCGCCCCCGGTCAGGATTGGCCTTCAAGCACGGGGTCACCTGCCTCAACACGCCGGGCACCATCGACGCCGATTATCGCGGCGAGGTGAAGGTTTTGCTGGTCAATTTGGGGTCCGAGCCTTTCACGATCCGCCGCGGCGACCGGATCGCTCAAATGGTGATCGCCCCCGTCGTCCAGGCGCAATGGAAAGAGATGGACGCGCTTGACGAGACCGCCCGAGGATCCGGCGGCTTCGGATCGACGGGAACATCCTGAGCCGCCCTATTGGCCGCGCTGGGAGTTAGAAAAACTAACCGCAGCCCTTATGCCGCTGCGCTGCCGCTTTTTCGCCGCGCGCTCTATGCACAACAACGCCTCTTGGAGCCCAACCACAATGGCGCATGACGCTTCTTCTCGGCCCGGCCGTGGCCGCATTTACGATGACATCACCCAAACCATCGGCGACACGCCTTTGGTGCGCTTATCGAAAATAGCCAAGGCCCATGGAGTGAAGGCTGAAATCCTTGGCAAGCTGGAGTTCTTCAATCCCATCGCCAGCGTCAAGGATCGCATTGGCGTGGCCATGATCGAGGCTCTGGAAGAGACCGGCGCGATCGGCCCAGACACCGTGCTTGTGGAGCCGACTTCCGGCAATACCGGCATCGCCCTCGCCTTCGTCGCGGCCCAGCGCGGCTACCGGCTGATCCTGGTGATGCCGGAAACCATGTCGCTGGAGCGACGCAAAATGCTCGTCTTTCTGGGCGCAGAGCTGGTGTTGACCCCTGGCGCGGAAGGCATGCGCGGCGCGGTGGCGCGGGCCAATGCGATACTGGCGGAGACCCCAAACGCCGTCATGCCCCAACAATTCAATAATCCTGCCAATCCTGCGATCCACCAGCGCACGACGGCCGAGGAAATCTGGAACGACGCCCAGGGCGTGTTGGATTATTTTGTCGCCGGCGTCGGCACGGGCGGCACCATCACGGGGGTTGGCCAAGTGCTCAAACCCCGCCTGCCGGGTCTCAAAATCGTGGCGGTGGAGCCGGAAGCCTCCCCTATCCTCTCTGGCGGCGCGGCGGGGCCGCACAAGATCCAAGGGATCGGGGCGGGCTTCGTCCCCAACGTCTTGGACACCCATATCTATGACGAGGTGCAACGGGTCTCAAACGACGATGCGTTCGCCTTCTCCCGAGAATTGGCGCGCATTGAGGGCGTCCCCGGCGGCATCTCGAGCGGCGCGGCCATTGCGGCCGCCGTCCGCGTGGGCCAGCGCCCAGAGGCAGAGGGCAAGCGGATTGTGGCGATCATTCCGTCCTTCGCCGAACGCTATATATCGTCTTCTCTGTTCGAGTTCGATTGAAAGCGAAATTAACGTTTTCGCGCTAAAGCCCGTGAGGATAGGACGGGGGTTTGGCGTGAAACGATGGATGATAGCGGCTTTGGCCTCGCTGGCGCCGGCGGGATGCTCCCAAGCGCCCGGGCCAAGCCTTGCGCAAGCGGCGCAAAATGAGGGCCTCCGCGGCCGCGGCGAGAGCGTCAATGCGTGCGAGGCCCAAGACGCCGTCTACAGCCTGCGCAGCGCCAATGGCCCCGAACTCAACTTTATGGACAATCGCCAGACCGACGGCGCAGGAGATCTTGTCGTGCGCGTGAGGGCCTATGGCGCCACCCATTGGTTCTGGATCAACCAAGGGGCGGACTTCGCCTCCATCAACGCCGCGCGTGGGCCAGACCCCACAGACCCCTATGAGGAGCCGACGACCTGGCAGGCTCACGCTGGCGACATCACAAGCTTCACCCTGTTCACCCCGCAATTCGACGTCATCGACCGCGCCCCCCGGCTCGGCGACCCGGCGCCCGCTCATATTTTTGCGCCGAACATGGGCGCCGCCCTTCTCGGCTCCGCTCCCCGCGATGATGGAGGCGCCGTAGCGATCCTTCCCGTCGCGATGTGGGACTTTGCCCGGTGCGAGGACGACGGCTAAGCTCCTGGCCCATGAGCCTGTCCAAGGAAGAAATCGAGCGTTATGCCCGCCACATCATGCTCAAAGAGGTGGGCGGCCCCGGCCAGCAGCGCCTGAAGCGCGCGACGGCGGCTTTGGTGGGCATAGGCGGCCTGGGCGCGCCCGCAGCCTTGTACCTCGCCGCCGCCGGCGTCGGCAGGCTTATTCTCATCGACGACGACGCGATCGCTCTCTCCAACCTGCAACGGCAAATCCTCTTCACCACGGCAAGCGTGGGCGAGAGCAAAACCGGCCGCGCCGCCGCAGCCCTCGTCGCCCTTAACCCTTCGGTGGCGTTCGACCAGCGTCAAACCCGCCTGGGCCCTGCCAACGCCGAGGAGCTTTTGGCGGACGCCGAGATCGTTCTTGACGGATCGGACAGTTTTTCAACGCGTTTCGCCGTCAACGCCGCCTGTCACGCTTTGGGCCTGCCCCTGGTCGCCGGCGCCGTTGGGCGGTGGGACGGCCAGCTTGGCCTGTTCGCTTCAGGCCTTACCAAAGCCAAGCCCTTGAGCCAGCGCCTGCCCTGTTATCGTTGTTTTGTGTCTGAAGAGCCCCCTCAAGTCGAAACCTGCGCAGCCGCCGGCGTCATCGGCGCTCTCCCCGGCGTCATCGGCGCGGCCATGGCGCTGGAGGCTGTCAAACACCTCGCCGGCGCAGGCCAGACCCTGGCGGGGCGTCTTTGGCTGTTCGACGGCCTGCGCCTGGAGAGCCGCACCTTGGTCCTGCCCCCCGATCCCGCCTGCCCGGTCTGCGGCGATCATTCTGCAGCGCTGATCCCGCATAGGAAAGGGGTTTGCTCGGGACCGAATGCGCCCTAGGTATCGAGCAGCGCACGGGAACGCGATAAAAATGAAGCTTCTGATGAACATGGTTTTGGGACTCTTCGCCCTGGTTCTGATCCTAGCCGGCGTCGGCTGCGCCGCCATCCACCGCCCGGACATCCCTTACGCGACCCTGCGCCAGACCTATGCGTTTCCCGAAAGCGCCTATCAGCCCCTGCCCTCGGGCGTTCTGATGCATTATCGCGAGACCGGACCGGCGGAGGCTCCGACGCTGATTCTGGTTCATGGCTTCGGCGCCTCGGTTCATTCCTGGGACGGTTGGACCAAAGGACTGTCAGACCGGTACCGCGTCATCAGCGTCGACCTTCCCGGCCACGGCCTGACCGAAGCGCCGGAGGACTACGCCCCTTCCATGAGGCGCTTTGCTGACGACGTGCGCGCGTTCGTGGAGGCCAAGGCCATAGACCGCTTTGTCATCGCAGGCTTTTCCATGGGCGGCCATGTCGCCGCCAAATACGCCCTTGCCTATCCCGACAGCACCCAGGGCCTCATCCTCATCGGCGCTGCGGGATGGTGGGACGAGCGGGCGGATGGGGCGCCCTTATTGTTTCGGCTTATGAGCGTGCCTCTGGTCCGAGACGTCCTCCGCGACGCCGACGCCAGCGCCTTCACGCGGCGCACCCTGCGTGCAGCCTTTGTCGATCAATCATTCGCCACCGAGGCCATGGTCGCGCGCTACACCGACCTGTCCCGCGGCCCCGGGCATCGGCTGATCATTAGCCGCATGATAACCCGCATCCGCGATGAAGAATATATGACCCCAGAGCGCTTGGCGCCCTTGGCTTCTGTCCCGACCCTGGTGCTGCATGGAGAACAGGATCGTCTGGTGCCTGTCGATTTTGGCCGCCGCTACCACGCCGCCATCCCAGGCAGCGAATTGGTCACCTGGCCCGATGTCGGCCATCTGCCGCAAGAAGAGATCACTGAGGGCTCGCTCGCCGTGGTCAGACCATTCCTGGCGCGGATTGTTTCAGCCCAAGCCTCGACTTTGGTGGCGCAACAGACATCGTCCCCCCAAGAGAGATCGGCCGCTCCCAACCCGTGACCCCACCAACCCGAGAAGCGCCAGTAAGCGAAGCTTTAGCCCACACGTCGTCCGCATCTCTTGGGCTCCCAAAGCTTGACCCCGGCCCAAACCGCTGCGCCATAACCGTCACACCAATTTCGCACGGACGTTCTAAAAAGCCCCTTGCGCTCAAGATCAGAAGGGGAGCTTCAGGCTCATGACTGTGATCACCCGACGTTCTGCTTTGTTCGCCGCGGGCCTCGCCGCTGCAGTTCCTGTTCCTGCCTGGGCGCGGGACCTTCCGCAGGGCGCGTTCACCCATAGCGTCGCCTCTGGCGATCCGACCGCCGACGCCGTCATGATCTGGACGCGCTTTGTCCCGGCAAACGGAGCCTATGGCGAGATCGCCTGGGAGGTCGCCGAGGATGAAGCCTTCGCGGTCACTTTAGCCCGCGGCCGGGTCCTCGCCCGCGCTGCGAACGACTATTGCGCCAAGGTCGACGTCCAGGGTCTGCGGCCAGGCAGACGCTATTTCTATCGGTTTCTATCCGGATCCGGACCATCGCCGACGGGCCTCACCCTGACTGCGCCGCAAGGGCGCGCAAGAAGCCTGAAACTGGCGCTTTTTTCCTGCTCTAATTTTGGCTTCGGCTATTTCCACGCTTACGCCCACGCCGCCGCCGACCCCTCAATCGACGTGGTGGTCCATGTGGGTGATTATATCTATGAGTATGGCGCGGACAGCTATCCGAGCCCAGGCCGGGCTGTCCGCCTTGTCTCCCCGAGCGTCGAGATCGTGGGGCTTCAGCAATATTATGAGCGCTACCAGACCTATCGCGCCGATCAAGGCCTTCAGGAGCTCCACCGCCTGAAGCCCTGGATCACGGTCTGGGACGATCACGAGCTGGCCAATGACGCCTGGGTTGGCGGCGCAGAGGAACATGATCCTGCCGCTGAGGGTGATTGGGCGTCACGCTTCGCCCATGCCTGGAAAGCCTATCTTGATTGGATGCCCATTCGCGTGGCCATGACCCCTGCAGGGTCCATTTACCGGAGCTTCCAATGGGGAGATCTCGCGGGGCTCGCCATGCTGGACACCCGTTGGGTCGGGCGCGAGCTTCAGTTTGACTATGCTGCAGCGCTCGCCCCGGCGATGAGCGGCGGGCCCGCAGAGCAGATGGCGGCCGTAGCCGCCCTTCAGCGGCGGATCGCCAGCCCGGAAAGGACCCTTTTGGGCGCCGAGCAGGAGGCCTGGCTCGCTCGCCAATTCGCCCGCTTCGCTGACGCCGGCGCGCCCTGGACAATCCTGGGACAACAGGTCGTCTTCGCCCCGCTCGTCGCCGCGCCGCAAATCCCTGCCTTTCTTCCCGACGACGCGTCCGACTTTGTCCGCCAATACGCGGTCACGGGGGCGATGCTTGGACAAGCCGGACTGGAGTGGAATCTCGACGCATGGTCGGGCTATCCCGCCGCGCGCGCCAGGGTCGTCGAGCAAGCCTTGCAGACCAACGCCAACACGATCATTTTGTCAGGAGACAGCCATAATTGCTGGGTGTCCAACATTGATGGAGGCCTCGGCGATGGCCGTCCAGGCCTTGTCGAGGTCGCAGGCGCAAGCGTCACCAGCCCGGGCCTTGAAGCCTATCTGACCCGCGCCGAGCCTGGGCAGCGGGAGGCGAGCATGCGGGCCGCCAATCCTGGACTCGCCTTCGCCGACCTGACCCACAGGGGCTATGCCGCCTTGAGCCTCGACCGGCGCAGCGCGTCCGTCGAGATCGTGAGCTTTGCAGGCTGGCGCGATCCTTTAGCGTCGACCCCCTCGCGGCGGAGATTGGCTGTGGAAGCGGTCCGCGGCCCTGGCCTCACCCCCTGGTCGGAGGCTTAGCGGGCGCGCTCAGCGCGCCTCGTCCTCTTCATCCTCCTCGCGCCAGCGCAACGAAACCCGCTGCTCTCGATCCCCAGAGAAACTGGTGATCAGCGTCAGATCCGGCCTCAACAACCATTCCATACGGGTTTGCGCCTCCCCAAGTCCGTTTCGGCCCAGTTCGACATAGACCTGCCGGGTCAAATAGCGCCCCCCTGACACAAGCACGCCGTCTTCTTCCGTGCGGATGTCGAACCGATCAAGACCAGCGATCCGGCGCGTCAAATCAACGAAATCGAAGGCCGATCCTCCGGTCAGGGCCGACAACCTGCTCGCCAATTGAGCCGCTTGCAAAGCCGACAACTCGGCTTGCGTGGCGCCAAAAAGCAAGAGTGGCGCCGTCTCGTCCTCTGGCAGACCCTGATCATTCTCAAGCCTGATCTCGGGCGCTCCGACGGTGCCGGACAACACCACCCGCGCTGTCAAATCAGGCGTCTCCTGCTCAGCGACGATGTCGAGTTCAGCGTCCATGAGCGGCCCGCGGAAACGCACCGCGCCGCGAGAAAAAATCAATGGCCTTCCCGCGAGCTGCGCCTCCCCGCGCAACAGCCGGGCCTCGCCCGCCAGCTCAGGAGCGCTGACGTCTCCAGCGACCAAGAGGTCCAACGACCACTCCGCGTCCACCCCGCGAAAACGGGTAAACGCCCGGCTCGGCGCCCTGACCCGCAAAGACGCTTCTGTGGGGAGACCGCGGCGTCCCAAAGCCTGTGGGGTCACCACCGAGACGCCTTCGGGACGGTTGATTTCGATCACCTCCAAGCGCGGAATGTCCCTTGCTCCCGCCAGCGCTCCCCGGATCGTCGCCTCCCTTAGCCTCAGCTCTCCCGACAAAAGCGCGCCGCTTGGGCTCCATCCAAAAGCCAAGTCCCCATCGGCCCGCGCCGTCGCCTCCTCCCGATCGACGAAATAAAGATTATCCAGACGAAGCTGCAACGACCCCGCTTGGGCTGCATCCATTGATCCTGATCCGGACAGACGCCCGCCGCGACCATCGGTCGCCGACAAGGCCTCCAGCACAGCCAGTTCATCCGAAAGCCTTACATCAAAGGAAACATCCCTTAGCCTCACGCCGCTAAGGCGGTCTTCAAAGACCCCTCCCCGCAAGGCCAAGGCGCCGCTCCCCGACAAGGTTCCTGGTCCGAAACGCGCCTCTCCCGAACCCGACAAGTCCCCAGAAACGGATTGATCTGGCGTCCCCGCCAGGGCCCAGACCATATCAGCCGGTCCCCGGACGCTCCAGGCGGCGCGCCCGAGACTCCCAGGCGCCAACCCGATCCGAAGAGGCGAGGCCTGTGTGGCGAGGTCCGCGGAGAGGTCGACCCGGGCCTGCAAACCTTCCTCCGATGTCGCGCTGACCAGCGCGCTGATGGTGTCATCACCCAACCGGCCGCTGAGACGAAGATCCACGGGCGAACGCATGCGGCCGCGCACGCGAAAGCCGCTGGCGGAGAAATCCGCCTCGCCTGCTAAACGACCCTGCAAAGATCTGAACGCGGCCCGGCCGCTAAGAGCGCCCTCGTGAGGCTCTCCTGTGAAACCGGAAAATGCCGCCATGGATAGCGATTGCGCCTCCAAAGAAGCCGTCAGGGCGTCGCCTTGCTTGAGCCATGTGAACGCCGCCGACCCTCCGCCAATGGACACCGAGCCGGCTGCGCTTTGCGCCTCTCCCCGTCGCATCGCCACGATCGGCTCCAAGGACCGCACCTCAAGGCCGGCTGCGGTTCCCTGAAGAGACGCCGTCAACGCCATCCCACCCTCTTCGATCGAAGCGGTTCCTTCCGCCTCGAGACGAAAAGGCGTCTCCCAGGCCGTCCCCTCCCAGCGCGCGTCAAAGCCGAGCGCCTGAAGCGGCCCGGAAGCGGTGAAGCTCGCTTGAGAGATCCTGGCGCCGCCCAGCATGGCGTCGCGCAAATGACCGCGCGCGTCCGCCACCAGCCGCCCTCCTGTTCCCGAAAGCGTCAGCGCAGCGACGATGGATCCGCTCTGACCTGTCAGACCCACAAGCGGGCCATTTAAATCAAACGATCCGGACAAGGACCCGTCTGTGACTTCAAGCGACCCTTCGGCGGACAGGCCTATGAGTTCCGCCCTCAAGCCCTCGATCAGGACGCTCCTCTCACGGACGATCACGTCGCCGGTAGCCATTAGCGGATGGCCGCCGTAGAGCGCCGAGAGGGCGACCGCGCCCGCGCCCTCAGCATAGGCGAACCGAACCTGCGCCGGGGCGAGCGTCACGGCCCCAAGATCGAGCGCGGCGAGGCGCCCGACGCCGGTGATCCGCGGCGCCTCAGGCCGTCCGAGCGCCCGGCCCGAGGCGTCCAAAGCCCCGCTGACGCCAACCCCCGCAAAGCGCGCAGGCCCTCGTCCGCTCGCCTCCCAGACAAGATCGAGATTGTCTTGGTTAAGCCGTCCCCTTGCCCCCAGCCGCAGCCGATCGCCCATCAGCGTCACCCGCTGCACAACAAGATCGCCCCCCGTAACAAGGCCTGAAAAGGACAAACGCGGCCGCGGCCCCAGAAGCTCCGCCCCCGGGCCGGGAAAACGCGCCTGGCTCGCCTCTCCCTCGCCGAGAATCCGCCAAATCTCCCCTTCCCTGCCGATCTCGAAACGCGCGTCAAAAGCGCCCGACGCCTGCGGAGCGATCAAGGACAGGTCCGCAAGCCGGGCCGTCCCGGTCAACCGCTCTGGGACGCCCTGCGCCTCGACGCGAATGACCGGGCCCTCAAGGAGAAAGCGTCGAATGACCAGCGTCTGCGTTTGCCGACCATAGACGACTGAGCCCTCCGCTTCCGTCACCGCAAACCGTTCCACCCCCCCTTGCGCCGCGGCCGTCGCCGTAACTTCGATCCGCTCGCGGTTGAAACTGATTGCGACGGGACCTTCCCCGTCTCCCCTAAAGCCGCCCAAAGTCAGTCCAAAGACGCTTGCTCGACCCGAAAACGTTCCCCCGCGCGCGCTGCGTCGAAAGACTCCCTGTGCCTCGATCCGATCCGCGAGCGGACGATCAAGACCCAACACCGCCTCCGGGTTAAGGGTTTCAGCGCGGAGCTGCATCGGGCCGTTCCAATCGCCTGCGAGGCTCGCCGTCAGCGCTGGCGCCTCAAGACGGACCTGCAAAGCGCCGCCGTCCTCGCCGCTCGCTTCAAGGCGGCCGGCGCCGCCCAATCGATGCGCCAGCGGCAAGAGCGGAGCAGCTTTTGGATCAAACGACCCCTCAGCCCGCCAAGCGCCTTCGCTCCAGCGCACCTGCGCCTCAAGGGCTGTCTCCTCACCAATAACGAGCCGCGCTGAGCCTTCTCCAGCCCCTCCCGAAGCGACGGCCTGCCCCGTCAAAGCCACAGCCTCGGATGCGCCCAGAAGGTTCGCCAACAAGCCTCCCGGAGCGCCTTCGGCCTCGATGGTCCAGGGACGCGCAGTCCCCGCCTCAAAACGCGCCACCGCCCGATCAGCGCCGAGGTCAACCCGCGCAGCCTGCACCCGCAGCATCTGCAGCGAGCCCGCGCGCACATCAAGCGCCGCCGAAATCGAAATTCGCGCGTCGACCCCGGCCGCCTCTTCCGCGATCCGGAGCGACTGCACTGTGATGTGCGAGGCCGACAGAGACAGCCTCAAGCCCCTCGACCGGGGCGGCGCATTAAGCTCTGGCGTTCGCAAGGCCACAGCGTCTGGAACCATGACCTCGTCGATCCGCACCTGCCCCGTCAGCAGAGCCACGGGCGACCAGCGCAGCCGGAGATTCCGCGCTTCAAGCCAGACGCCTTCGGCATCCGAAAGCGTGACCGACCGTGCTGTCAGATCGCCGATCCACGCGCCCTGGACCTCTTCGACCTCAAGCGTTCCAAGCCGCCAGACCGAGCGCCCATCGGCCAAGGCTTCCACAAGGAGTGGGGCCCCTGGCCCGAAAGCGTAGGCGCCGGCGGCCAGAGCGAGGCCGGTCGCCGCCAATCCCAAAGCGACCCTGCGTCTCAAAACGCTTGCCCTATCGACAAATAGAACGCCGCCCGGTCGTCGGTCTGTCGACGGTCAAGCGGGGCGGCCACATCCAAACGCAGGGGCGCAAAGCCCAGATCATAGCGCAAGCCGAAGCCGGCGCCGGCGCGCACGCCCGAAAGATCGCCCGGATCGTCGAACGCTGAGCCGGCGTCCAAAAAAACCGCAGCCCCCCAACGCCCGCCCAAGCGCACGCGGGCCTCAGCGCTTCCTTCCAAAAGGCCGCGCCCGCCGGGCGCCAGTCCCGCTCTTTGACGGCTCTCGGGGAAAATGGAGTGAAAGGCGTATCCTCGCACCGATCCTCCGCCGCCAGCGTAAAACAGCCGGTCGACCGGCAGATCATTTGACGAGCCGGCGATCGGCTCGATCCAGCCAATGCGCGTCCGCAGAGCAAGGGTCAGCCAATCCCTGTCGGCGACGGTGTGGAAGAGCCGGGCCTCGCTGACTACCCTCGCAAATCCTGTAAAGGCCTCGCCGAAAGAAACCGAGGGCTCAACCCGCAGCCGGACCTCATAGCCCTCTCGCGCATCAAGCCTGTTGTCGGTCGTGTCGTACCGGGCTTCTCCGAATGCAGATAAAACGGCGGCGTTCTCGACCCCTGCGGTTTCGCTATAGGCGTCGAGCGCCGCGCTCACTCCATAGCTTGGACGCCAGGAGCCGTTCTGCGGCTCCTCAAAAGTGACGGACGCCTCAAGGGCGTCGCGTTTGAAAGGTCCCAGATCCTCCCGTGCGAGCGCCGCGGCGAGGATCGCGGTTTGCCCCTCGCTCCCCGCCCGCGGCAGACGAAACATGGCGCTGAGCGCCTGCCGCCGTTCGGCCAAGCTGACCCCATAGCGGGCGGTTTCGGCCCGTCGAAAGACGTTCCGCGCAGTCCAAAGCGCTTCGCCTCCTGCGCCTTCGCTGGAAGACCATGAGAGGCCGACTTCGACAGACCGCCGCTCCTCCGGCTCCAGCGCCACGATGACGTCCCGCATGGCCCCAGGATCCGTCATTGGAGCGAGCGTCACCCGCACGCGCCTGAACGCCCCCGCTGACGCCAGCGCCCGCCTTGTGTCGGCCAGAGCCTCCGGGCTGTAGACGTCCCCGGTTTCAAAAGCAGCGAAACGTTGCGCCACAGCCGCATCAAGCGTCTCAGGCGCAGCGAGCACAAGCCGCCCCAGCGCCGTCCGCGGTCCCGGCGCCGCCCGAGCCGTCACCCGCATGGTTTGGGTCGCGTGATCGACGATCACTTCGCGCGCGCCCAGGACGGCGTCGGCGTAGCCTGCTTCTCGCAGCGCTTTCAGAACCGCCGTCTCCGCTTCGAGCACTGCAAGCGCGCGGGCCGGCGCGCCCTGAACCAAGGCCGACAGAGCCCCTCGCGCCGCCTCCGCGCTGTCGGGGTCCGGCGGCTCCCCCTCAAAAACCAACGCTGCGCTTTCAAGGACGAACCGCGGGCCCGGACTGACCGCGATACGAGCTATTGGGGGCTCTTCTTGGGGCTCCGCCGTCACCGTCGCTTGATAATAACCTTCCGAGCGAAGCAGGGCGGCCGCCTGATCGGCGGCCTCCCGAGAGACCCGCTCGGCTTGGAAGAGCGTTTGGGGGGCCTCCCGGGGGGGCAAGATCTCCGCGATCGCCTCGCTCAAACGCCCCTCAGCGCCAAGAATGACGACAGGGCTGCGGTCCTGCGCATGGACAGGCGGCGCAAGCGCCAGGACCGCCGGGACAAGGATCAGCAAAGAGCGCATCACACCCCAAAGTCTAGGGCGATTTGCAGGCTCTCGTCGAGCCGCCGGCGGCGAAGCGCAGGGTCCTTTCGTCGAAGGGCCCGCATGGCCCGACCGTCAGAGCATGGCAGGGATCACCCGGTCCGGGGGCTTATGGCCGTCTGCGAAAGTCTTGATATTGATGATCACTTTTTCACCCATATCGATCCGACCCTCGAGCGTGGCCGATCCCATATGGGGCAGCAGAACCACATTTTTCAGCTTCTTGAGCTTGGGGTTGATCGCAGGCTCGTGCTCGAAGACGTCAAGCCCCGCCCCTGCAAGCTCACCTTTGTCGAGCATCCGCGCCAGCGCCGCCTCGTCGATCACCTCGCCCCGGGCGGTGTTCACCACATAGGCGTGGGGCTTCAGCATCGACAGCCGCCGGGCGGAAAGCAGGTGATAGGTCGCCGGCGTGTGCGGGCAGTTCACGCTGATCACGTCCATCCGCGACAGCATCTGATCCAGGCTGTCCCAATAGGTCGCATCCAGCTCCTGCGCGATATGAGGGCTCACCTGCCTGCGGTTGTGATAATGGATTTGCATCCCGAAGGCCTTCGCGCGACGCGCCACGGCTTGCCCGATGCGGCCCATGCCGATGATCCCAAGCCGTTTGCCGGACACCCGTCGGCCCAACATCCAGGTGGGGCTCCAGCCTGTAAACTGGTCGGCCTCGATGATTTTCACCCCTTCCACGATACGCCTGGGCGCCGCCAG
Organism: Alphaproteobacteria bacterium; assembly: GCA_018971945.1. GTDB lineage: Bacteria > Pseudomonadota > Alphaproteobacteria > Caulobacterales > Aquidulcibacteraceae > REEB509. Next base: position 67,660 of record JAGWZH010000001.1, read on the forward strand.
GATCAGCGCCATGGTGATGTCGGCGGTGTCCTCGGTCAGCACGCCAGGCGTGTTGGTCACCGTAATCCCCCGCTGCACCGCGGTCGCGACGTCGATATTGTCCACACCCGCGCCGAATTGGGCGATGAGCCGCAGCCGGTCCGAGGCCCGCGACAAGATTTTTGAATCGATCCTGTCCGTCACCGTGGGGACGAGCACGTCCGCCCGCTGCATCGACTCAACCAGGGCCTCCGGGTTCATCGGCGCGTCCTCGACATTGAGTTCAGCGTCAAACAATTCCCGCATCCGGGTTTCGACCGGCTCTGGGAGTTTGCGGGTGACGATGACTTTTAGTTTCGACGAAGGCATGGGGCTTCCTAGAGGAGCGAAGCGACGGACGCTCGCTAAAGCCTAGCCGGCCCCGCCCGTCGCGCCAAGCGTCCCTGCGTCCGATGGCCCGCCTTTAAACCGCTTTTCACTCCTCTTTGGGCATCCCTGCCCGCTCTTCAGTTTGTTGGGACGACCAATGCCTCACTGCGCCGCTCGCATCTTCGCAGTCCTCGCCTTCGCGCTTTTGGTCGCGCCTGTTTGCGCCTCGGCGTCGGAGGAGCCCGTGCTGGGTCCCCACTCGGGCTTGCCGGTCCCCCGTTTTGTGGCCCTCGATGCTGATGAAGCGAATGGCCGCCGCCGCCCGGACGCCGGCGCTCCCATCGACTGGATCTATGTCGCTCGGCGTTTGCCTTTGCGCGTCGTCGCCGAGAGCGGGCCCTGGCGACGGGTGGAGGACCCCGAGGGCGGTCAGGTCTGGATGCACGCGGAGAATCTTTCCGGCGACAGGACGGTCTATGTGCGGGGCGGCCGGCGCGGCGAGGCGATGTTGCGCGCGGGCCCCCGCGCAGACGCCCGAACGCTTGCGGTGCTCGAGGCCGGCGTTATCGCCGAGGTCCTGGAATGCCAAGCGGACTATGTGCGCCTTAAGGTCGGCGATCGCACCGGTTGGGTCCGCGCCGAGGTGCTTTGGGGCGCCTCGTCCTGCAATGGATAGCCAGACCACGCCCTCGTACTCATTGTGCCGCCCCTGTTGAGACGCCGTCCCCCAAAAGGCCGCCCCCCCTTGCCGGCCCCGTCCATATCGTCATACACCACGCCATGACCAAAGCTTTGGCGCAGGACCGCCCGTCCTCTTATGACAGAGAAGCCCTCCTGGCCTGCGGCCAGGGGCGGATGTTCGGCCCCGGCAACGCCCAATTGCCCCTGCCGCCGATGTTGATGGTCGACCGCATCATGTCGATCGCTGCGGAAGGCGGTCTGTTCGGCAAAGGTAAAATCATTGCTGAATATGATGTCACGCCAGAAGCGTGGTTTTTTGCCTGCCATTTCACCGACGACCCGGTGATGCCGGGTTGCCTCGGCTTGGACGCCATGTGGCAATTGGTAGGCTTTTACCTGGGCTGGCTTGGCGCCCCGGGCCGGGGCAGGGCGTTGGGCGTCGGCGCCGTCGATTTCCGAGGCCAGGTCACCCCAGCGGGCAAGACAGTGCGTTACGAGATTGACTTTAAAAAGATAATCCTGCGCAGACTTGTGCTCGGCGTCGCCGACGGGATCGTCCTCCTGGACGGCAAGCAGATTTATGCTGCGCAGGACCTCAAAGTGGGTCTGTTCAGCGCCGATCAGCTGTCGGCCGGTTTGGGCTGAAGCGCGCGGTGACGCGGCGCGAACGCCTAGAACGCAGGCATTATTGGAGGCCGTATTGGGGCCCGTATTCGGGGAGGTGGCGGTGCGGCGCGTGGTCGTGACAGGGTTAGGCGTTGTCTCATCGATCGGGAACAACGCCCAAGAGGTTCTGGCCTCGCTCCGGGACGGGAAATCCGGAATTGTCGCGGCGCCTGAATATGGCGACAAGGGCTTTCGCTGCCAGGTTCACGGCAAGCCCCAGATTGATCTCGAGCCTCTGATCGACAAGCGGCATTATCGCTTCATGGCCGATGGGGCGGCCTATGCCTATTTGTCCATGCAGCAGGCGATCAGCGACGCAGGCCTCGAGGAAACCGACATAACCCATGAGCGCACAGGGGTGATTGTCGGCACCGGCGGCCCCTCCACCCGCGCCATTGTTGCGGCTGCCGACATCGCCCGTGAAAAGGGCGCAAAGCGTGTCGGCCCCTTCGCCGTTCCCAAGGCGATGAGCTCCACAGCCTCGGCGATCCTGGCCACCTTCTTCAAGATCCACGGTGTCAATTATTCCATCTCCTCAGCCTGCGCCACGAGCGCCCACTGCATCGGCGCGGCTGCGGAGATGATCCAGTGGGGCAAGCAGGACGTGATGTTCGCCGGCGGCGCGGAGGAGCTTGATTGGACGCTTTCAGTCCTGTTCGACGCCATGGGGGCCATGTCCTCACGATACAATGAGACCCCCGCCGTCGCTTCCCGGGCGTTTGACCGCGACCGCGACGGCTTCGTCATCGCCGGCGGCGGCGGCATGTTGGTCTTGGAAGAATATGAACGCGCAAAAGCCCGCGGCGCGAAGATTTATTGTGAAGTCGCCGGCTACGGCGCCACCAGCGACGGCCATGACATGGTCGCGCCCTCCGGGGAGGGCGCCGCCCGCTGCATGAAGCAGGCGATGGCGACCCTGGACCGTAAAATCGACTATATCAATCCCCACGCGACCGCGACGCCGGTGGGCGACGCCAAGGAGATGGAGGCGGTTCGCGCGGTCTTCGGCGACGATATCCCGCTCATCAGCGCGACAAAGAGCCTGACGGGTCACAGCCTTGGGGCCGCCGGCGTCCAGGAGGCGATCTATTCCATCCTCATGATGCAGTCCGGTTTTGTGTGTGAGAGCGCGCATATCGAGCAGCTGGATCCGATTTTCGAGGGTCTTCCAATAGTCCGAAAACGGATTGACAAGCAGCTCGATTGCGTCTTGTCGAACTCCTTCGGCTTTGGCGGCACCAATGCGACCCTGGCGCTGACACGGGTCTGACGGACGCCGCCCCAAGGGCGACGGGGCCGCCTGTAAAGTCCAGGAGGGCCGTGACGGCGGTCACAGCGCCCCCTGGCTCGAGCGCCTAGTCTCTTTTTATCGAAGCGCGGCGAACCCAAGCCGTCTGACGAAAGGAGAGACCAGAATGCGCGTTCCCAACCAAGCCCCGATGAGCAAGACCACTTTGCGCTTGTTCTCTTTGGTCCTCGCCTGCTTCGCCTACGCAGCAGTGGCGGCGCCGATCGTCAATCAAGCCGCGATGATCGTCGCTTGAGGGTGAAAGACGCTGGTCCCGAAAGCCTGCAACGGCGCTCCCCCAAACCGGAGCGCCGTTTGTCTTGGCGAGCGGCGCCCACGATCCATCACGGCGACGAAGGGGGCCCACTCGCAATCCAAGCCAGTCGCAATCCAAACGCGTTGCGCCGAGGGAAACGCGGCCAAAAGCGTCGCAATGCGCTCAAAGAAACGATCATGGGCCGTCTCCACCTTCTCTTTTGAATGCACGAGGCCTGAGGACGAGACAGACCTGGCGCCCAGGCGCCCCCAATGCCGTCGGGGCCACCCTGCGTGGCTTCGGTCCCGGCGCCGAGCAGCGCCAAGAGCGGCCCCCGCGTTGCAACAGACGCGTTCCTCATCGACCTACGCCTCGCCCCAGCTTGCCCGTTCGCCGCCGCAAAAAATTGTCCGCCCCTGCATCTATAGTCGAAGGGTGGCGCATCTCCTCAGTATGGCCCGCCTCGAAAGGCAAACAAAGCCAGGATAGACCGGCCAAAAATCAAACAATTGAAAAATAATCCCCACGCAAAAGCGTGAACAGATAGTATTGTCAAAGGAGAAATCGATGCGTATGGTCAACACTGTCTCTTTCAAGCTCAGCGCCTTCGCCGCTGCTGTCTTGATCACTTTGACCGCCTTTGCTCCGGTCCTTGTCGTCGCCGCTAGAATCGCGATCTAGCACCCTCGCGGATCGATGGCGCACAGATGCAAGCATGGCGTGTCTCCCATCCTTGCGCGTCGAATGACCAGCGGCCCATTTTCAGTCGCAGCCTCCCCCACGCCAAAGGCTTCCGCGGCTGAAAGCAGCCCGCCGTCCGCCGGCCCCCCACCGGCGGACGGCGGCGTCTTCCCAGCCCCTGCCCCGAGTCGATCGTTCAAAAGCCCACCATCTCTGCGCGGCCCGATCCTTGCCAAAGCCCAATTTGTCGAAGCCTTGACCCAAAGCTCCTGCCGCGCTTGAACCGGTCGCTCAAGACTTGAAAGCCATGCGCGAAGGAGCTCCCAATGGCCGACTGGACGATGCCCACCGGAACCCTGATGCAGGGCAAGCGCGGCCTGATCATGGGCGTCGCCAACGACAAGTCGATCGCGTGGGGCATCGCCTGCCAACTCGCCGCCCAGGGCGCTGAGCTGGCCTTCACCTATCAGGGGGAAGCGCTGGAGAAGCGCGTGCGGCCCTTGGCGGAGAGCTTGGGGGCGAACCAGGAGCTGGTCATTCCCGCCGACGTCGCCGACGACGAGAGCATGGACGCGGCCTTCGCCAAGCTCCAAAGCGTATGGGGAAGCATCGATTTCCTGGTTCACGCCATCGCTTATGCCGACAAGGACGCCTTGAAGGGTTCTTTTGTCGAGAACACGAGCCGCGAAGCCTTCGCCAAGTCCATGGACATCAGCGCCTATTCCTTTGTGGATGTCGCCCGCCGCGGCAGCAGGCTCATGCCCGCGGGCGGCGCCATGATCAGCCTCACCTATCAGGGCTCTGAAAGGGTCGTGCCGAACTACAATATGATGGGCGTCGCCAAAGCAGCCTTGGAGGCCGCCACCCGTTACATCGCTCGTGATCTCGGCCCGAAGGGCATCCGCGTCAACGCCGTGTCCCCTGGACCGATGCGCACCCTCGCCATGGCGGGCATCACTGGCGGCCGGGGATTGATGAGCGCCGCCCGCGACTGGAGCCTTCTGAAGGAGGACACCTCGATGGAGGGCGTTGCAGGCTGCGCTCTGTGGCTTTTGTCCGATCTCGGCAGGTCTGTGGCGGGAGAAGTGATCCATGTCGACGCGGGCTTCCACGTCGTCGGGGTCCCTGAAGGCCTTGAAACATAAGCCCTCTTGGACGATCCGATCTTGGGCCTGAAAGGCCCGAGATCGTGACAGGTCGCTGTCTGCTGCCGTTTGCGCCAGTCGCTGGCGTGCGGGCGCTGACACGTGAGAGCCTTGCTCAAAAAGAGGTCAAGCGATCATGGAGACCGCGCAACGCCGCGCCAGCCGCCCAAGCCGAAGGGCCGGCCTAAGGTTCGACCGGGCCTTGGGGCTGACAAGTGCTTATGCGGCGCGAACCTCAGCTCCGAGAGAGACCATTCCCCCTTCCAGGACCCGCGCCGTCACGCCCCCCCGCCAGTCGGGCGTTAGCGCAGCCCGCAAGCCTGGCCACTGGGCGTCCATGCGGTTGCAAGGCTCGGTCTCGCCAGTGATCTCAACAAGGACGGGTCCGATCCAAAGAAGCCCTCCTGCGCTCTTCGGGTTGGGGATCCCCCGCACCAGGAAGTTCGCCCGCCTGATCGTCCACGCGCGCGTCTCGCCCAGGAGAGCGCAAGCCGTCAGCCAATCCTCTTCAAACAGCAGCGTCGCTTGGCGCTTTCCTGGCGCGCCCCGGTAATCGCCTGCAAGCCCCGCCTCGGCTGAGACCATCACTTCCTCAGCCGTCGTCATCTTTTGACGCGGTTTAGGTCTCCAGGCGATACCGATCAAAGCGCCGTGCATAGCATTGCTATAAGCTGTTCGCCGCATTTTCCAATCCCAGCGCGCGGATCGGTGCGGTCTCTCAGAGCGGGCCCGCCGCCGAAAGCCCGTGAGCAAGCGACCCAACCGACTTGAGCGCCTGCGCCGCTTTGGCCCAAAAAGGGGGGCGTCCTTGCCGCTCTTGCCGCAACAGGCCGATCATGCCATCGACGACCATGATGCTGCGATGGGTTGGTTTCTTGTTGGGTTCTGTCGCGGCGGCCGCGCCCGCGGCAGCGCAAGGGGCGGCCCAAGACCGCTTCTGGCCCGCTGGCGGCGCGGTGAGCTTCGTCGCTGAAAATGACGCCTTCGCCGATGGCAATGACCGCAACTACACAAGCGGCGTCCTGGCCAGCATGCTGGTCGAGCACGACGCCGCGCCCCGCTGGCTGCAATGGTTGGGGCGCGAACCGGCGAGGCTGTTCAATCTCGAACCACAGAGCGTCGGCTTCGCCGTCGGCCACACGCTCTATACCCCCGAGGACATCGCCGCCGACATCGCCCCGCCGGACCAGCATCCTTACGCGGGCTGGGCCTACGCGACCTTGTCTTTGTTCGCCGTAAAGGGACCAGACCGTCTCGATCAGGCCGATTTGACGATAGGCGTGGTCGGCCCCCTCGCGGGCGGCGAGTGGGTGCAGACTGAGTGGCATGACATGCTTCGCGCCGTTGAGCCGCGTGGTTGGAGCAGCCAGCTTGAGAACGAGGCGGCCTTCGCCATCGACTACGAGCGCCGCCACAGAGGCCGTCTTTGTCCAGAGCGCTGGGTGGTCGGCTGCGATCTTGTGCCAAGCTTCGGGGGAGCCCTTGGCACACTGCGCGCCGAGGCGCGCGTCGGGGTCACATTTCGCGCCGGCGGCGGTCTTGAAAACGATTTCGGCCCGCCGCGTATTCGTCCGGCCCTCGCCGGAGGCGGACTGACGGTGGAGCAGCCGGGCGCCCGCGTCTACAGCTTCGTTGGGGTTTACGGCCGGGCCGTCGGGCGCAATTTGTTTTTGGACGGCAACAGCTTTGAGGAGGGGCCGCGGGTGGAGCGGAAGCCTCTGGTCGGCGAACTCCAGGCCGGCCTGGTTCTCCAGTTTCGCGGCCTCCAATTGAGCTACACTTTCGTCCGGCGGACCGAAGAGTTCCAAACCCAAACCGAGCCCCAGCAGTTCGGCGCCTTCGCCCTCGCCCATCGCTGGTGAGCCGCCGCTGCGTGCGCTCGCCAAAGGCCGCGCGTTCATGCGGGTGACACGCGTCACAGCGATAAAGCGCTGAACGCGGGTAGCGTCTTTTCATGAAAACGCGGCAAACAAGAGCCGCCCAACCCATGGAGAAACCAAAATGCGTTTTCCCCGCCACGCCCCGATGAACGACGGCGTCCTCCGGGTGCTGGGTCTGGTCGCCGCCTGCCTCGCCTATCTCGCGGCCGCACCCATCCTGAACCAGGGAGCAGCAGTCCTCGTTTGAGGATCAGGCTGACTTTTCCCACAACGTGATCCTGAGGGCCTGCCCCAGGGCATGATCACGGGGGCCTGATGGCCCAAGTCTATCCCAGAGCGATCCTGGCCGGGCGTGCGAGCCGGCGCCGGAGCCCAAAACCCAAGCCCTGGCGCAGCGCCCCGAGAAGGGCGCTGCTGGGACGTCAAAAGGATTGAGACTGCGTTTAATCGTCGTCGCGGCGTTCCCGACGCTCCCGCCGCGGACCGCGGTCGCCCCGGTCCCGCCGCGGCCTATCCCCGCCCTGCGGACCGTCGTCGACAACACCTGGGATCTCTTCGCCCGTCTCCTGATTGACGGCCTTCATCGACAGCCGGACCTTGCCGCGATCGTCAAAGCCCAGGAGCTTCACCTTGACCTTGTCGCCTTCTTTCACGATGTCGCTCGGCTGGTTCACCCGCTCCGCCGCTAGTTGCGAGACGTGCACAAGCCCGTCTTTCGCGCCGAAGAAGTTCACAAATGCGCCGAACTCCATGACCTTGACCACGGTGCCTTCGTAAATCTGGCCTACTTCAGGCTCGCTGGTCAGGCTCTTGATCCACTTGATGGCCGCCTCGATGTTCTCCTGGCTTGGAGAGGCCACCCTGACGGTGCCGTCGTCATTGATATCGACTTTGGTTTGGGTTTTTTCCGTGATCTCCCGAATGGTTTTGCCTCCCGACCCGATGACTTCCCGGATCTTGTCGGTGGGAATCGAGATCTGCACCACTTTCGGGGCAGAGGCGCCCAGCTCGCCCCGCGGCGCGCTGAGAGCTTTGTTCATCTCGCCGAGAATATGCATCCGCGCCCCGTACGCCCGGTCGAGCGCCACGCGCATGATCTCCTCGGTGATCCCGGCGACTTTAATGTCCATCTGCAGCGCTGTGACGCCGAGTTCGGTGCCCGCCACCTTGAAGTCCATGTCGCCGAGATGGTCCTCGTCGCCAAGAATGTCGGTCAGCACTTCGAAGCCGTAATCCTCCAAGATCAGCCCCATCGCCACGCCCGCGACGGGCCGAGCGATCGGCGCCCCTGCGTCCATCAATGCCAGCGAGGAGCCGCACACCGTCGCCATGGAGGAAGAGCCGTTGCTCTCGGTGATTTCAGACACCAGACGCACAGTGTACGGGAATTGATCCTGTGGCGGCAGCACCGCCTGCATGGCCCGCCAGGCGAGTTTGCCGTGGCCGATTTCGCGTCGTCCCGGGCTGCCCATGCGGCCGGTCTCCCCCACCGAGTATGGTGGAAAATTATAGTGCAGCATGAACCGCTCTTTGGTCGTGCCGCTGAGGCTGTCGATATATTGCTCATCCTCCCCGGTCCCCAGCGTCGCCACCACCAAGGCTTGGGTTTCCCCGCGGGTGAACAAAGCCGAGCCGTGGGTGCGCGGCAAACACCCCACCTCCGAGACGATCGGGCGTACTTGGTCGACGGGCCTGCCGTCGATCCGCGCCTTGTCTTTCACAACGCGTGACCGAACGATGTCGCTCTCGACGTCCTTGAACGCTTCTTTGAAGACATTGGCCTCAAGCCCGTCAGGATTGGCGTCCGACTTGAGAAGCGCGTCGGCGGCCTTTTTCCGGGCCGCGTCCACGGCCTCCCGCCGCGCTTCCTTTTTGACGATGGAATACGCAGCCAAGAGATCGCGGCCCGCTTGCGCCTCGATTTGCGCCTTGATCGGCTTGATATCCTTGGCGGCGAAGTCCCAGGGTGCCTTGGCGGCCTTTTCCGCAAGTTCAATGATCGCATCGATCACGGGTTGGAAGCCCCTGTGCCCGTGCATGACGGCGGTCAGCATATCGGCTTCGGTCAACTCCTTGGCCTCCGACTCAACCATCATGACCGCTTCCGCGGTGCCGGCGATCATGAGGTCGAGTTTGCTCGCCTTCATTTGTTCGATGGTGGGGTTCAGCACGGGCCGGCCGTCGATCCAGCCGACGCGCGCTCCCCCGATCGGGCCCATGAAAGGCACGCCGGAAAGGGTCAGCGCCGCCGAAGCGGCGACCATCGCGAGCACATCGCTTTCGCTCTCATTGTCCCAAGAGAGGACGGTCACGATGACCTGCACTTCGTTTTTGAAACCGTCGACGAAAAGCGGCCGGATCGGCCTGTCGATTAGCCGAGAAATCAGAGTTTCCCGTTCGGTCGGGCGTCCTTCTCGCTTGAAATAGCCGCCGGGGATGCGACCCGAAGCGAAGGCCTTTTCTTGATAATTGACCGTGAGGGGGAAGAAGTCTTGCCCTGGCTTGGCCTCTTTGGCGGCCACCACAGTCGCCAGCAAAGCGGTCTCTCCGTAGGTCGCGTATACCGACCCATCAGCCTGCCGCGCCATACGGCCGGTTTCGAGCGTGAGCGTGCGCCCCGCCCAATCAAGGCTGACGGACTGAATATCAAACATGGATGTCATGGGGTTCTCTCCAGGCGAGCGAGCCCCAATGCTCGGCCGCCGCGGTCGTACAGCCTTCCCAAAAACGCCTTCAACGCCCACTGGCCCGAAGGCGCCCGTGGGCTTGTGGCGACGGCTGGCTCCGAGCGCTCAGGGGGCGGCGAACGGAGCCTATCATCGGCAAACGCCGCCCGGGGGAAGGTCCGGGCGGCGCCTTGACGCCGAAAGGGGCTAGCGCCGAAGACCCAGGCGTTCGATCAGGGTCTGATAGCGCCCTTGGTCCATCCGCTTCAGATAGTCCAGGAGTTGGCGCCGCTGCGAGACCATCTTCAGAAGGCCGCGTCGGCTGTGATTGTCTTTTTTGTGCGACTTGAAATGCTCGGTCAGGTTCGTGATCCGCTCCGAAAGAATAGCAACCTGCACTTCCGGCGACCCGGTATCGGCTGCGCTCGTCGCGTATTCGCTCACGAGCGCGGCTTTGCGCTCGGCCGTAATCGACATCGTGTGCTCCTCTCAAAATTGGGCGCCGTCCGGCGCATCATGGACATGGAAGACGCGTGTCGGCTTGAATTGCCCCGCGCGCACGTCGCCCAACGCGACCACCTTGCCCGCATGCAACGCCATCGCAGCCCGCGAGGCGTCTTGGCCTGCGATCGTGCGAGGACGGAACAGCGGCCTCATGCGCTCCACCACTTGGGGCAGAAGAACAATCGGGCGGCCTTGTCGGAGCTTGAACGCATCCTCCTCGTTTATGGCCAGCGCCGGGATGTCGGCCAGCGCGGTCTCTACGGGAGCAAGGCGTTCGAACGCCGCGCCCTTATGGCTCAAATCCAGAAGCGCGTCGAGGGGGGTCGCTGAATCGACCGAGAACGGGCCCACTTGGGTCCGCCGGAGCCGTCCCACATGGCCCTCCGCCCCCAGCGCTGCCGCCAGGTCCCGCACCAAGGCCCTGACATAAAACCCTTTTCCGCAGCGGATCGAGAGCCGCGCGGTTTCGGGCTCCGCCGCCTCCAGGACCGCCTCATGAAGCGCCACCGGCCGCGGCTTCAGGGCCACCATTTCCCCTGCACGAGCGAGGTCATAGGCCCGCTCGCCGTCGACCTTGATGGCGGAGAACAAGGGCGGGGTCTGCGCGATCTCCCCCACAAACTGGGCCAAGGCCGCGGCGATCGCGGCCGGCGCCGGCCGCACAGCGCTTCGCGCCGTCACCGCGCCTTCGCGGTCCAAGGTGTCGGTCGACACCCCCCATATGATGTCAAAGCTATAGGCCTTGTCCGCTTCCATCAGCCACGGGACGGTTTTCGTCGCCTCTCCGAGAGCGATGGGCAACACCCCGGACGCGAGCGGATCCAGAGTCCCCGCGTGCCCTGCTTTATTGGCGTTGAAAATCCGCCGCACCTTCGCCACAGCGTCTGTCGAGGTGACGTCTTCCGGCTTGTCCAGGGCGATCCACCCATCGACATCCACGCCCTTTCTTCGGCGGCCCATGCCTTTATCCTTCTGCGTCGTCCTCGCCGCGCTGCGGCCGGTTCAGGTCTCGCGCCACGTCTGGGCTCCGCAACAGAGCGTCGATGGCGCTGGCCTCGTCATAAGAGCCGTCTGCGGTGAAATGCAGCTGCGGGGTGAATTTCAGATCGATCGCTCGACTGAGCCGGCCCCTGAGAAATCCGGCGCATCGTCTCAGCCCTTGAACAAGAGGCGCGGGGTCTCCGCCCCCCAGGGGCGCTGCAAACACCGTCATATGCTTCAGATCGGGCGAGGCCCGCACTTCCCCAATTGTGATCCGCACCCCCATCAGATCAGGGTCACGGAGCTCTTCCCGGGCAAAAATGTCCACCAAAGCGTGGCGCACCAGTTCGCCTGCCCGCAATTGCCGCTGCGAAGGTCCTTCAGCCGCTTTGGATCGCCCTTTGCGTCGGTTCATTGCGTTTCTCCTCGACGGGCGGCCCGCCACAACGCCGCAGCGCGGTCGCCGAAGGCATTCATGCTCGCCTCGTCGCGAAAAGCCCGCGCCGGCAGCGCCGCAGCCGCGGCTTGATCCGTGTAGAAAAGCACAAAGTCAGGAGTGACGCGCACCGCTCTTATGGCGCCCCAGGCCAAACGCGTGGCCGCGGTTTCCGATCGGATCGTCACGCCCTCGCTATCCGCTTCCAAGTGGAACGGGCGCAGAAACGCGCCGTCAGCGGCGATCTGGCGGCGATAGGCGAAGCGTTGCGCCAAACCGCTTACCCCCAGCGCCGCCGTCAAAGCGGCGGCGCAAACCAACACGATCCGCGCCCCCTCTCCAGCGGACAGCGCTTCCGATAGCCCCAAACCGAGGGCGGCTCCGATCGCCCCGGCGATCGCCGGGGCCATCGCCGCCGCCATCCGCCAGGGGCCCATGGCCTGGGCGTAAAGCGCTCCGGCCAGTCGGCCAAAATCAGCCTCGGTCAGCCTCCCCGACACATGAAGCGGCGTGGGCGGCGGCGGCGCTTGAGCCGGCCCTGACGATGGCGGGGCAACTTGCGTCACTGGGTTTGAAACCTCAGCACCCTGCAAAAGCCGGGGTCCGCGGTCAGCGAGCCGGGCGCTGCATCCCCATGGAAAGACACGATCCTGAAAGCCCGGGCCCCGTCGGCATCGGAAAACTCAACGATCGCCACATGCGTGGTGGGCAAGCTCCCGCACAAGCCGCCGCGCGCGCTCGCCCCGACAAGCTCATCGGCCACCCTATAAACAAAGACGTCCGCCCGCGGGTCGGCCCCCAAAAGACCTGCGAAACTCGCGCCTCCGGCCCCGCTCGGGTCTCCTGGAGCGTAGATGGTGACGGGCTCAAGGCGCGTGGTCACCCCATTGGCGAACGCCAGAGAGATCGGTTGACCCACGCCTGGAATCATCTCCCCGCGATTGATCCTCAGCCGACCAACGACCTCCGCTGTCGCGTCATCCGCCACCGACCAAAGCGTCCTGATCTCTCCGGGCGCGCTTTGTCTATGGACCGTCTCCCCTTCCGCAGCGTCCGCAGGGCGCACAGCCTCCGGCTCACTTTGCGCGGCGCCCTGCAGGAACGGAAGAAGGTCGCACGCGCTCAACGCGCTTGCTGCAAGGAGCGCCGCAGCGACCCTTCCCTTAGAGCGAGCGCTGCACCACATCGACATTGAAGCACTCGATGACATCGCCGACCTTGAGGTCCTGGAACGACCCAAAGCTCATGCCGCACTCCTGGCCCGAGAACACCTCGCCCACCTCGTCCTTGAAGCGCTTCAGGGTGTTTAGAACGCCCATTTCCTGAATGACCACGTTGTCGCGCAGGATCCGCACTTTCGCGCCTTTCCGGACCACGCCTTCTGTGACCCGGCAACCCGCCACTCGGCCCACCTTGGCGATCTGGAATGTCTCCAAAACCTCGGCGTTGCCGAGAAACGTCTCCCGGGTGATCGGCGCCAGCATGCCCGACATCACGCCCCGGATGTCATCGATCAGCTCGTAGATGATCGCGTAATAGCGGATTTCGACGCCCTCGCGTTCGGCCAACTCGCGCGCCTCTTTGGAAGCGCGGACATTAAAGCCGATGAGGGGCGCCCCGGACGCCTTGGCCAAGGTGACGTCCGCCTCCGAGATGGCGCCCACCGCGGCCTGAAGGATCCGCACGCGCACCTCATCGGTGCCGAGTTTTTCGAGCGCGCCTTGGATCGCTTCCGCCGAACCCTGCACATCGGCCTTGATGACCACCGGCAATTCTTTGGCGTTTGAGTCCTTGATCCGGGCCATCATCTGCTCGAGCGAAGTCCGCTGACCCCCGCCAGCCGGCCTGTTCCGCCTTGCCCGCTGACGATACTCGGCCACTTCCCGGGCGCGGCCTTCGCTCTCCACCACCACGATCTGGTCCCCAGGATCCGGCGCTCCGTCCAGGCCCATGATCTCCACCGGCACCGCGGGGCCCGCTTCGCTCACTTGCTGGCCGTTTTCATTGATCAGCGCCCGGACCCGACCCCATTGACCACCGGCGACGACGATATCCCCGCGCTTCAGCGTGCCTCGGCGCACCAGCGCCGTCGCCACCGGACCGCGACCTTTTTCGAGCTTGGATTCGACCACGATCCCTTCGCCCGGCCGGTGCGGATTGGCGCGCAGCTGCAGAACTTCCGCCTGCAGCAAGATCGCCTCGATGAGCTTGTCGAGGCCGAGCTTCTTGAGCGCGGACACCTGCACCGCGAGCGTGTCGCCGCCCACGGCCTCGGTGATGACTTCATACTGCAGCAGCTCGTTTAGCACTTTCTGGGGGTCTGCGCCCGGCTTGTCGATCTTGTTGACGGCGACAATGAGGGGCACGCCTGCGGCCTTTGCGTGGCTGATCGCCTCAACCGTTTGCGGCATCACGCCATCGTCAGCCGCCACCACGAGCACCACGATGTCGGTGACCTGGGCGCCCCGCGACCGCATCGCGCTGAACGCGGCATGGCCGGGGGTGTCGAGGAAGGTCACGCTTTCTCCGCTCGGCAGGCGCGCCTGGTAGGCGCCGATATGCTGCGTGATGCCGCCTGCTTCGCCCGCGGCCACATTCGCCTGTCGAAGAGCGTCGAGCAGGGAGGTCTTTCCATGGTCGACGTGACCCATGATGGTCACGATCGGCGGCCGGGGAGCCTGGGTCCCTGGATCGTCGGCGTCGCCTTCAAGACCCTCTTCGACATCGCCCTCCGCCACACGCTTCACGACGTGGCCGAACTCGGTGGCGATAAGCTCGGCGGTGTCAGCGTCCAGCTCGTCCGACAGCTTCGCCATCTGGCCCTGCCGCATCAGATACTTGATCACGTCCGCCGCCCGCGTCGCCATCCGATTGGCGAGCTCCTGCACGGTGATGATCTCCGGAATCACCACGTCTCTGGCGATCGCCTCTTTTTGACCGCCGGCTTTGGCCCGCCGTTCTTTTTCTTTCTGTTGCGCCCTGCGATAGGCTGCGAGCGAGCGAACCCGCTCGTCGTCGCCCTCGTTCAAGCGTTCCACCATCTCAAGCGTCAGCTTGCCCTCGCGACGCCGCGGCTCGCCCTTTTTGACGGGCTTCGCCGCCGGCGCTGGCGTCAAGGGCCGTCGGGCCGATTTCAAACGCCCCCCGAGCTCGCTGAGAATGTCTCCGCCCTGCTCTTGTCCCGCCACGGACCCGCTCGCTGCGGAGGGGGCCGCCGGAGCGGGCGCGGGCGCGCCGCCGGCGCGGGCGACCTTGGCTGCGTCCGCCGCGCGTTCCCGGCGCTGTTCAAGCTGGGCGGCTTCTTCCTCCGATTGCCGCCGCGCCTCGGCGACGGCCAAAGCCGCTTCCTCTTGCTCCAGCTTGCGCCGCTGCGCGTCTTCCAAAGCGCGTCTTTGTTCTTCCTCGGCGCGCAGGCGGTCTTCCCGCTCTTTTCGATCCGAAAGCGCGCGCTCGACCGCCTCGCTCCGCCGCCGGGCTTCCTCGTCGCTGAAAGAGGCGGTTCTGTTTGGCGCTGGAGCAGGTCCCGCTGCAGACGGCGCCGCCGGACGCTTTGGAGGCGGCGTCAGAGGCGCCGGAGCAGGCGCCGGAGCAGGCGCCGGGGCCGGGGCCACTTTCGGCGCGGCAGCCGCCGCCGGAGCGGCGCCCCCTGCGCCGGGGCGCGAGATCGTGCGCTTCTCGCGCACCTCCACCGTTACAGTGTTCGACCGCCCATGCGAGAAGCTTTGCCGCACCGTGCCGCTGGTCGTTTTGCGGGACAGGGTCAGCGGCTTGCGGCCGCTGGCCGGGGTTTCTTTCTGTTCGTTACCGTCGGTCATGTGTCTCGTCAGATGCGCATCAAACTCAATAAGGCCAACGACGCCAAGGCCGCTGGCCGCTCACTTACTCGCCGGGCGGGGTCCGGTCCGCCCGCCCCCAATCCGCGGGCGTCAGGGCGCGAAAACCAGACAGACGGTCGAGATCAACCGCCAGCCGCCGCACCAGGCGCTCTTGAAGCAGACAGCCATGTACCACACGATCACGCCCGAGCGCCACGCCCAATTCTGCGCTGGTGAAACAACCAAGCACGCGAAGGGCCCCTCGCCGGGCCAATCCCAAAATCTTGTCCCGGCCGTCCGCCGCTCCGTCCGCGGCTTCGATGACCAAAAAAGCCTTTCCAGCGCTCAGCGCCGCGCTGACGCTCTCAAAGCCCAAAGCCAAGGCCCCGGCCTTGCGCGCAAGGCCCAGATGGTCCAGGCAACGCCGCGCCAGGGCGGCCTCTATCTGGTCGCCCAAGTCGGGCGGGACGGTCACGGCGGTCTTCAAACCGCGCGCGAAGCCGCCCCTTTTGGCGGCCAAGCCCACCGCCTCCCGCGTAGCCTTCACCCACACGCCCCGCCCGGGCAGTTTCGCCGCCACGTCGGGCGTAAGGCCCTGCGGCCCCAGCGCCAAGCGCACGAGCCGATCTTCGTTCAAGGCCTCCCCCGTCCCGGCGCAGCGCCGTTCCCGCCGGCCCAATGGGCTGGCGGGCTCGGGGTCGGCGTCCAGGACCGGATTAGCGCTCAGGACTTGTCCTCTTCGACAGACGGCGCACCCGCCAAGGCCTCCGGTTCGTCCGCTGCGGAGACCTCCTCCGCGGAGGCTTCCGCGTCCGGCGCATCGATCCAGCCCGCAGCGATCCGCGCCTGCAGGATCAAAGCGTCCGCCTGCTCCTGGCTCAAGCTGAAGCTTTCAAGAAGCCCAGGCGTCCGAACCCGCTCTCCGTTTTTCGTTTCGAAATAGCCGCGCAGATCGTCGCCGACGAGGCCGGCGAACTCGTCGAGCGTCTTCACGCCCGCTTCCCCGAGCGCGATGGCCATTGGCGCCGTTATCCCCGGCGTCGCCATGAGCGCGTCCTCCACGCCCAAAGCGATCCTGCGAGCGTTCTGCTCTTGCGCCTGTTTGTCGAGATATTCAGCCGCCCGAGCCTGCAGCTCCTCGGCGATCTCTTCGTTCAGGCCTTCGATATAAGCGAGTTCTTGGAGATCCACATAGGCGATGTCCTCCACCGACTCAAAACCTTCCGACGCCAACAATTGCGCGAACATCTCATCGACTTCGAGCGCCTGGATAAACAGCGCCGTCCGCTCCGCGAATTCTTTCTGGCGCCTTTCGCTTTCCTGGCTCTCGGTCAGAATATCGATTTGCCAACCCGTCAACTGCGAGGCGAGCCGGACATTCTGACCGCGCCGGCCTATGGCGAGCGAGAGTTGGCTTTCCGCCACCACCACTTCCACCCGGCCTTCGTCGGGATCCATGACCACCTTGGACACTTCCGCCGGCTGCAAGGCGTTGACGATGAAAGTGGCCTGATCCGGGCTCCAGGGGATGATGTCGATCTTCTCGCCTTGCAGCTCGCCCACGACCGCCTGCACCCGTGCGCCGCGCATGCCGACGCAGGCGCCCACAGGATCGATGCTGGAGTCGTGGCTCATCACGGCGATCTTGGCCCGGGAGCCCGGATCCCGCGCGGCGTGGCGGATCTCAATAACGCCTTCGTAAACCTCGGGCACTTCTTGGGCGAACAAGCGCACCATGAACTCCGGCTTCGCCCGGCTCAAAAAGATCTGCGGCCCTTTGGCTTCACGCCGTACGTCGAAAATATAGGCCCGGACCCGGTCGCCCTGTGCAAGGTTCTCCCGCGGGATGCTTTCGTTCCGGCGGATAATGCCTTCGGCCCGCCCCAGATCAACAATGGTGTTACCGTACTCCACGCGCTTCACCACGCCGTTGATAATCTCTCCGACCCGGTCCTTGTATTCGAGATACTGCCGATCCCGCTCAGCTTCCCGCACCTCGTGGTTGATCACCTGCTTGGCCGTTTGCGCCGCCACCCTGCCGAATTCCATAGGCGGCAGGATCTCCGTATAGACCTTGCCCACATGCGCTTCCGGATCCCTTCTCTGGGCGTCCGCGAGGGTCAGATCCGTTGAGGGATTGAACGCGCGGGCTTCCGCCTCCAGCAACGCCTCGTCCACCACCGTCAAACATCGCGTCAGGGTCATTTCCCCTGTCTTGGCGTCGATCTTGGCGCGAATATCGTGCTCGCTGCCGTAGCGGGAGCGGGCCGCCTTCTGCAAAGCGTGCTCCATCGCGGTGATGACGAGATCCTTTTCGATGCTCTTTTCCCGCGCGACCGCATCGGCGATCTGCAGGATCTCCAGCCGGTTGGCGGAAACAGCGGTGCTCATGACGGTTTCGTCCTCTTCTTCTTCTCGTCCTTGACGGCCTTCTCTTCGGCCTCTTCCGCCGCCTTGGCGCGACGCAAATCCTCTTCGATAAGCTTATCGGTCAGCACAAGCCGCGCCTCCGTCAGCCCTGAGAACGGCAGGCTCACCTCACCGTCCTGTGTCAAAAGCCGCACCGAACCGCCGGAGGCGCCGGTTATGCCGCCTCGGAACCGCCTGCGCCCGTCGATGAGGGCGGCGGTCTCCACCTTGGCCTCGTGTCCGATGAACCGCACGAAATCCTCTTCCCGCACCAAAGGCCGATCGATCCCGGGGGAGCTGACTTCCAATGCGTACTCGCCTTGGATCGGGTCTTTCTCTTCAAACAGCGCCGATAGACGGCGGCTAATCCGTTCGCAGTCTTCGAGCGCCATCAGCCCGTCTTCTGCGCGCTCCGCCATGATTTGCAGCGTTTTCCGCTTCAGCCCCATGACACGGATCCGCACGATAACATAGCCAAGATCGGCGCATGCCGGCTCGATCAAGGCGAGGATCTTGTCCTCCAAGGGATTGAGCGTCCTCATCAGGACCTCCGTAAAACCAAAAGCGGCGGCCCCTTCGGAGCCGCCGCTGAACCCCTCACCGAGGGGCGTCCAGCGATGTCTAAACCCTCATAGCGCGGTGAAGAGGCCTTGTCACCTCCCCTCGAGGCGTTTGTCGGCGACACGCGATAGGTCCGATTTTTGTGGCGCGCGATTTGTCCGGTTCTCTCCGAGGCTGATGCGGCTGGCGGAGCTTGCGCCAGCGCGCCCGCTTGGCCAAACGCCCGCTTGGCCAAACGCGACGCCGCCTCCAAGACAAGCCGCGGCGGCGACGGAAATGGCTTGCCGCCTAGGCCCCGCTTCGCACAAACCGGAGCCATATCGGCCGGCAGTCCCCCAGCCCTTTCGCCT
This sequence comes from Alphaproteobacteria bacterium, assembly GCA_018971945.1. Taxonomy (GTDB): domain Bacteria; phylum Pseudomonadota; class Alphaproteobacteria; order Caulobacterales; family Aquidulcibacteraceae; genus REEB509. The sequence goes on from JAGWZH010000001.1 coordinate 86,327, forward strand.
CATAGCGTGTCGTGACATGACCAGGCCACGGACAGCGCCAATCAGCCGCTTCCTCCGCGGCCCAAAAAAACCGCTTCTCCGCCTCGAACATCTCCAACGTCCAGGCTGCATAATGCGCCCAGTCTGTGGCGAACCTTACCTCTCCCAAGGGTTTCACGATCCGCGCCAACGAAGCGGTAAAGTCCCTCTGAATCAAACGCCGTTTATGGTGTCTGGTCTTGGGCCAGGGATCGGGAAAGAGGATATAAATCCTGTCGATGCAGCCATCCGGCAGACGCCCGACCACATCTCGGGCATCCCCCAAATGCAGCCGCACATTCGCCAGGTTCTCGTTCTCGATATGGCTAAGAAGGCTCCCCATCCCGTTCATGAAGGGCTCAACCCCGATGAAACCCCACCTAGGATGCGCCCCCGCCTGCGCCGCGAGATGCTCCCCACCCCCAAACCCGATCTCCAGCACGACCGCCTCCGCCTTTGGAAACAGGCGGGCTGGTTCGACGGGTTCGGCCGCCTCCAAAGCCAAATGGGGCAGCAAGCTGTTGAGTAGCCCTTGTTGCCGGGGCTTAAGGGTCCTGGCCTTGATGCGGCCGAAAGAGCGCAGGCGCCCTTTTGGCGCTGAAAAGGATGGTTGGGTCATGGCGGCGGCGTTCAGTGCCTTGCGCGAGAGAGCCGAGGGTCTCGCTCTCTTCACCTACCCTGAAGAAAAAAGGAATGAGGCGGTTGCATCATGACCCTGGATGGGATCCCGTTTGGGTGGGACCCGCAGCTTGTGAGGATTTTTCTTCTGTTCGCCGGAGTGGGCTTTCTGGCCCAGATTGTCGACGGCGCTTTGGGCATGGCCTATGGCGTCATCTCCTCCACGGTCTTGTTGGCTTTCGGCGTGCCCCCAGCGATGGCCTCCGCCAGCGTTCACGCTGCGGAGATGTTCACCACCAGCGCCTCTGGGATCAGCCATATCAGCCACGCGAACGTCAATTGGAGGGCCTTCGCCTTTCTTGCCCCTGCGGGCATGATCGGCGGCGCGGCGGGCGCCTATGCGCTTGCTGGCGTTGACGGCGAGGCTGTGCGCCCTTTCGTCATCGCCTACCTGGCTTTGGTCGGTATTTACATCCTCTTCCGGGTTATCCGGCCTTTCCCGCGAAAGCCCATCCCGCTGGCGATGACCCCGCCTTTGGGATTGTTCGGCGGTTTTTTGGACGCTGTGGGCGGCGGTGGTTGGGGCCCTGTAGTCACCTCAAGCCTGATCGGCGCCGGCGCGGCCCCCCGCCACGTGATCGGCACGGTCAACACAGCGGAGTTCTTCGTCACCGTGGCGATTTCGGCGGCTTTTGTCACCGCGCTCCTGACCGGTCATTGGGAAGAAGCGGGCCTTTTGACCGACTATGCGCCTGCCGTCTCGGGGCTCGTCGCAGGCGGGCTCATCGCGGCGCCCTTGGCGGGCTATGTGGCGAAGGTCGCCCCCGCGCGCGCCCTCACCGCTTCTATAGGGATTCTGGTCGTCGTGCTGGCGGTTTGGCAGGGGTTGCAGCTTTGGGCTTAAAGCTTCACCGGGTCTAGCGCGCCAGCCAAGCGGATGGCCCCGCCGATTTGGGGCTCAGGCCTATAGGATGAACCGACTAAGGTCGGCGTTTTGCGCCAGCGCCCCGACCCTGTCGCGCACGTCCGCCGCGGTGATCGTCACCGTCTGTCCGCCGCGATCGGGGGCGGTGAAGCTGATATCGTCCAAAAGCCGCTCAAGCACTGTCGCCAAGCGTCGGGCGCCGATATTCTCAACGCTCGCGTTCACCGCAGCCGCCAGCGCCGCAATCTCCCCGATCGCGTCGTCCTCGAAGCGCAAAGTCACCCCTTCGGCGCCGATCAGAGCCGTGTATTGCGTGATGAGGCTCGCCTCTGGCTCTGTGAGGATCCGGCGGAAGTCGGCTTCGGTCAGGGCCTGAAGCTCGACGCGGATCGGCAACCGCCCCTGCAGCTCCGGCAACAAATCCGAAGGTTTGGCGACGTGGAAGGCGCCCGATGCGATGAACAGCACATGGTCGGTTTTCACCGGCCCGTACTTTGTGGACACGGTGGTCCCCTCGATCAACGGCAACAGGTCCCGCTGCACGCCTTCGCGGCTGATATCGGCCCCGACCCGATCTGACCGCGACGCCACCTTGTCGATTTCGTCGATGAAGACGATGCCGTCCTCGGCGGCAAGTCTCAGGGCCTCTTTGGTGATCTGGTCCTGATCCAGGAGCTTTTCCGTTTCCTCAGCGAGCAGCGGTTCATAGGCCTGAGCGACCGTCATACGCACCCGCTTGGTGCGTCCGCCGAACGCCTTGGAAAACATGTCCTGCAGGTTCATGATCCCCAGGCCGCCGGGTTGGCCTGGAATATCCATCAGCGGGTTCGAGCCTGAAAGATCGGCCAAATCAACCTCCACCGGACTGTCCGCGAGGGTCCCGTCCCGGAGCTTTTTCCGGAAGCTTTCTCGGGTTGTGGTCGACGACGAGGGCCCGACGAGCGCGTCAAGCACGCGTTCTTCCGCCGCCGCCTCGGCTTGCGCCCGCACCTCCTTGCGCCGCGCTTCTTTGACAAGCCCGATAGCTGCCTCCGCCAAGTCTCGCATGATCTGGTCGACATCGCGACCGACATAGCCGACCTCGGTGAATTTGGTGGCCTCGACTTTCAGGAACGGCGCCCCGGCAAGCTTGGCGAGCCGCCGGGCGATTTCGGTCTTTCCCACGCCCGTGGGCCCAATCATCAGAATATTCTTCGGCGTCACCTCATCCCGCAGAGCCTCAGCCAGCTGCTTGCGCCGCCAGCGATTGCGCAAGGCGATGGCCACGGCGCGTTTGGCGTCGTTTTGACCGACGATGAACCGGTCAAGTTCGGAAACGATTTCGCGGGGGAAAAAAGAGGTCATGTCCCTTAAGATAGGCGCCGCGACCCCTGCCTGCGAGGGGTCTCCTCCGCCGCCAAGGCTCTGGCCGGGGTCTTCTGGCGCGCCTCTCTTTTTGGGGGACGGACGCACATGCCGCTTTTGAAGAAGGCGCCGACCAAGAGCGGCCGACCCCGAAAGAGCCGCCCCCTAAAGAGGGGCGAATGCGGAGCCGGCGGAAACAAGCCCTAAAACCAAGACCCGAAAAACCAAGCCAAATCGGAAACCAAGCCTGCGGAGCCAAAAGGGTCAGGGGCTTTTCTAGGGCGCTCCGGTCAGTTTCAGCCCCGTCACAGAGACGATCAGGAGCAAGACAAAGCCGATCTGCGCCCCCGAGAGAGACTGCTTCAACAATAGCGTTGAGATCAGAAGCGTTCCCACAGCGCCGATCCCGGTCCATACCGCGTAGGCGATGGCGATGGGTATCGTTTTCGTCGCCATCTGCAGGAATGTGAAGCTGAGCACGATGCAAACGAGGAAAGCAGCCTCCGCGAGCCATCGGCCTTTCCCTGTGAAGCCCATCGCGGTTGTAAAGCCGACCTCGAAGATCCCGGCGACCATGAGATAAGCCCACCCGATCTGCATGCTTTGCTCCGGCGCCGCTTCCCTTTTCACCAACAAGACGACGAGGCCCTATCCGCTTGAGCGCGCCAGCCAGACCAGACGCTGCCGACGCCGCCCTGCCCCAGCTCCCCGAGGCCGGGCTGCGGCCTTGCCTCTGTCCGCAAGCCCCGCGGACGCGCCCTCAGATGTCGCCCAATCGCTCCACCGTCAGGCTACGATTGGTGTAGACGCAGATATCCGCCGCAATGTCCATCGCCCGACGCGCGATCGCCTCGGCGTCCTCGAGATGATCGTAGAGCGCGCGCGCCGCCGCGAGCGCGAAATTGCCTCCCGATCCGACCGCCACGACGTCGTGCTCTGGCTCCACCACATCGCCTACCCCGGTAATCAAGAATGTCGACTGCGCGTCCGCCACGATCAACATGGCCTCAAGACGGCGCAACGCCCGGTCCATCCGCCAGTCTTTGGCGAGTTCAACGGCCGCGCGCGCCAGTTGGTCGGGAAACCGCTCAAGCTTTGTCTCAAGCCGCTCTAGCAGCGTAAAGGCGTCCGCCGTCGCGCCAGCGAAGCCAGCGATCGCCTTTCCTCCGGCGAGGGGTCGCACTTTTCGCGCATTGGCTTTGAGGATCGTGGCGCCGGCCGACACTTGTCCGTCCCCAGCGATGACGACCCGCCCGTTTTTGCGGACAGCGACGATGGTGGTTCCATGCCATGCGGCGGGATCAGAAGAAGTCAAAGACGGGGCTCCTGGCGAGGTGGGCCCTCTCACATGGGGGGTGGAGCACGGGGCGATCAAGCCACCTGCGCGGCCGATATGCGCACGCGCTCGAAGAACTCCTCCGACGGCATCGCCGCCCCAAACAGATATCCCTGACCATATTGCGCCCCAGCATGGCGCAGGAAGGCCGCCTGCTCCTCGGTTTCAATCCCTTCCGCCACCACATCGAGGCTCAAGCTCTTGCTCATCGCAATGATGGTTTCGGTGATCGCGGCCGCGTGTCTCTCGGCGGGCAGACCAGAGACGAACTCCCGATCGATCTTGACCACGTCGAACGGCAATCGCGTCAGGGCCGACAGCGAGGAGTGCCCCACGCCGAAATCGTCAATGGCGATCCGCACGCCCCGCTCGCGGAGCGGCTGGATCAGCTTCAGCGCCCGCGCCGGATCCTCAAGCGCGATGCCCTCGGTGATCTCGAGCTCGAGGCAAAACGCCGGCAAACCCGCTTGCTCCAGAAGCCGCAGCACCTTCACCCCGAACCGGTCGTCCCGAAACTGCAGAGGGGACACATTGACCGCGATCTGCACAGCGCTGCCCTCGCGCACCCAGGCCGCAGCCTTCGCAACCGTATCGCGCATAATGGCGTCTGAGATTTCGCCAATCAGTCCGAATTCTTCCGCTGCAGGGATGAACTTCGCCGGTCCGATCTGCTGGGCGTCTCCCCGCACCCAGCGCGCCAGGGCCTCAGCCCCAAAAATCCGCCCCGAGCTCAACTCGACCTTTGGCTGAAAGAAGGCGCGAAACTCGTTGGCTTCAATGCCGGCCCGGATTTCCCGTTCCAAGGTGAGCTGCGAGATTGCTTTGCGGTCCAAAGACTTCGTGAAGAACCGCAGCGGCGGTTGGGAGCCCCTCGCCGCCGAGGCCGCCAGCTGCGCCACCCGCATCAGCTCTTCGGCGTCATTGCCGTCATTCGGCATAAGCGCGACCCCGCAGGCTGCAGCCAAAGCGAGCTTGTGTTCGCGCCAGTCAAACGGTTGGTTGAGCGCAGTCACCAGCATCTGGGCGAAACGCGACGCTTCCTCCGCCTGATCGAAATAGGGCGCAAGCAAGGCGAATTCGGCCTGCTTGAGTCGCGCCACTGTCAGCGGCTGCTCCTTGTAGCGACTTGGCCGAACCACGGCGTCGACGGCCCGCGCCGAGCTCGTCAGCCGATTGGCGGCGGCGAGAATGAGCTCCGCCCCGGCCTCTTCCCCGAGGGTCTCGATAATCCGCGGCAGCCGATCAAGATGGATGATGAGCACGGCCCCCAAAGGCACGTCCTCTCGCGCCGCGTGCGTTCTCAGCTCCTGCATGAACCGTTCCTGGTTCGGAAGCTGGGTCACCGGGTCGACATAGGCCATCTTTTGGATACGCTTCATCGAGCTTTCGATGCGGCGGATCATTTCGTTCATGGCGAGGCCAAGCGTGGCGAATTCGTCATTGCTTCGGACGACGACTTGGCTGTGAAAGCGATGCGCCGCGACGTCTCTCGCGACACGGATCAGTTCCTGCAAGGGAGCAGTGAGCCGTTCCGCGAACAGCCGGGTCAGAGGCGCTGAAATAGCGATGGCGGCGAGTATCACCAGCAAGATCGGCAGAAGTTCGCCAAGCTTGATGCCGGTGAGCGCGTTTCGATCAAACAATAAATCGAGAGTCCCCACCATCTCGCCCTGGTAAACGAGCGGATGATAGGCGCGCATTCCGCGAGGATCTCTCACAAGACGCTGCTCATGAGCCAGCGCCGGATCTGGCCTATGCTGTTCAATATCGAGGAGGTCCCCAACATGCGAAACGGGCCGTTGCTGCCTGTCCCAGATGGTCACGCTCAACACCGACTGATGGGCGGAGAGCGCAGCCCCAGAGGCGTCAAGCGAGCGCAGGTCCCCCGTCCCCAGCGCTTCCGCCGCCTGGGGGGCGTAGCGGATGATCAACTCTGCAGCGTGCTCGCCAGCTTTCGTTTCGGCCTTGTGTCGCGATGCGCCATAGATCAAAAGCACGCTGACAAGGCCGATGAAGAGCGCGACCGCAGTGACGAACGCGGTGAGGCGGCCCGCCACGCTGGTGCGGCCGCTCCCATGCAGTTTCGCCCTGAGCGAATTCTCTTTCATGCGGTTTTGCGCCCTCAAGGTCCGACGGCGAACCGTCCCTCCCATGCTTGAAGCTAGTCTGACATGAAAAATACTAAGAACGTGATAAACGAAGCCTCTATACTGACCCTTATCTATCTTGATTTGTCTTTCTGATGTGACGCGAGGAACAGACATGACGGCCCGATACGCCCGATACGCGAGAGAGACAAAAGAAACCAAGATCTCTGCTGCCGTGAACCTGGACGGCGGCGGCCTCGCCAAAGTGTCCACCGGGATCGGTTTTTTCGATCACATGCTGGAGAGTTTCGCCAAACACAGCGCCGTCGATTGGACGGTCGAAACCAAAGGCGACCTCCACATCGATATGCATCACACCGTAGAGGACACCGGCATTGTCATGGGCTTGGCGTTCAAGCAGGCTTTGGGCGATTTCGCGGGCATTCGCCGCTTCGGGCAAGCCTATGTGCCCATGGACGAGACCCTGTCCCGCGTGGCGGTGGATTTCGCCAATCGTCCCTATCTTGTGTGGAAGGTGAATTTTCTCCGCCCCAAGGTCGGCGACATGGACACGGAGCTGTTCAAAGAATGGTTCCACGCTTTCGCAATGAACAGCGGAGCCTGCGTGCATGTCGAAAACCTTTACGGGGAGAACACGCACCATATCATAGAGAGCTGCTTTAAGGCCCTGGCCCGCTCCACGCGGCAGGCGATAGAGATCGATCCTCGTCTCAACGGGGCGGCGGCGTCCACAAAAGGCGTTCTTTGACCATCGCCATCATCGATTACGGCGCGGGCAATCTGCGTTCGGTGGCCCGGGCCTTGGAGGCCGCCGGCGCGTCAGATATCCGCATCGGCGACGACCCGGACATGGTCGCATCGGCCGACCGCTTGGTCCTGCCTGGGCAGGGCGCGTTCAAGCAGTGCATGGGCGGCCTCCGGGCGCGGCCTGGCCTTATTCAAGCGATGACTGAAGCGGTCCATAGCCGAGGCCGCCCTTTCCTTGGGGTCTGTGTTGGCCTTCAATTGCTCGCCTCCCGCGGACTTGAGCACGGCGAAACCGAGGGATTAGGTTGGATCGGAGGCGACTGCGCCCCGCTCCCCCAGGCCCCTGGAGTCCGCATACCCCATATGGGTTGGAACGAAGTGCGCGTCCTCAGCGATCACCCCATCTTGGCTGACTTGGCCCCCGCCAGACATCTTTACTTCGCCCACTCCTTCGCCCTCTTTCCCGCTGACCCCGCCCACATACTGGCCGAGACTGTCCATGGGATCGCCTTCCCTGTCGCTGCGGGCCGAGACAATATTGTCGGCGTGCAGTTTCACCCGGAGAAAAGCCAAGCGATCGGCTTGGCGCTTTTGTCCGCTTTCTTGAATTGGGCGCCCTGATGCTTCTTTATCCCGCCATCGATCTAAAAGACGGCCGCTGCGTCCGCCTCGTCGAAGGTCGCATGGACGACGCCACCATCTTCAACGAGGACCCTAGCGAGCAGGCGGTCCGGTTTCAGACCGCAGGCTTTCCCTGGATCCATGTTGTGGATCTGGACGGCGCGATCGAGGGAGAGCAAAGAAACGCTGGCGCCATAGCCGCCATCCTGGCCTGCGCTGTGGTCCCGGTGCAGGTCGGCGGGGGCGTAAGGACAATGAGCGCTGTGTCCTATTGCCTCGACGCGGGCGTCTCCCGCGTCGTCATCGGCACCGCCGCCCTCAAGAATCCGGCCTTCGTCCGAGAAGCAGCCCGAGAATGGCCTGAGCGCATCGCGGTCGCCCTCGACGCTCGTGACGAAAAGATCGCCGTCTCTGGCTGGGTCGAGCAGAGCGAGATTCTCGCCGTCGACCTCGCCGCCCGCTTCGCCGACATTGGCGTCGCCGCCCTGATCGTCACCGATATCCGCCGCGATGGCCTGAAGACCGGCGTCAATGTCGACCTCGCTGGCCAAATCGCCGACGCGGTCCCCATTCCTGTGATCGCGTCAGGCGGCGCCCGCTCTGTCGCTGACATCGCCGCCCTTAAGGCGCGCCAGGGCAAACGTCCGATCCATGGCGTCATCCTTGGCCGCGCTCTTTATGAGGGCGACATCAACCCCGCTGAAGCCTTGGCGATCGCCGTCGCATGACCCTCGCCGCACGCATCATCCCCTGCCTTGACGTGCAAGACGGCCGCGTGGTCAAGGGCGTGAACTTCGTCAATCTGGTGGACGCGGGCGATCCGGCCGCGCAGGCTGCCGTGTACGACGCCCAAGGCGCGGACGAGATTTGCTTGCTCGACATCACCGCAAGCCACGAGCGGCGCGGCGCGCTCCTCGATGTGGTCTCGCGCACGGCGGAGCGGTGCTTCACCCCCCTGACCGTAGGCGGCGGCGTCCGCAGCCCGGAAGACGTCCGCGCCCTGCTGCTGGCGGGAGCAGACAAAGCTGCCGTCAACAGCGCCGCCGTTTCGCGTCCAGACCTGATCAATGAGTGCGCAAACCATTTTGGCGCCCAGTGCATCGTGGTCGCCATCGACGCCAAGCAAACCGGCCTCGACCGCTGGGAGATTTTCATTCACGGCGGCCGCACCCGCACCGGCATCGATGCTGTGGCCTTTGCCGAGGAGGCCGCCGCCCGCGGGGCCGGCGAATTGCTTGTCACCTCGATGGACCGAGACGGCGCGAAAACCGGCTATGATCTGGCCCTTCTCAAGGCCGTCTCCTCCCGGGTGGCCGTTCCGGTAATCGCATCTGGCGGAGCGGGCGACCTCAACCATCTGGTGCAGTCCATCACCCTCGGGGGCGCCAGCGCGGCTCTTGCTGCGTCCATCTTCCACTTCGGAGCCCACACCATTGCGGAGGCCCGCGACGCTTTACGCGCCGCGGGCGTCCCGGTCAGGAGCCTTTGACATGTCGCTCGGCGCAGAACTGGACGCCTTGGCCGAGACCATCGCCGCCCGTCGTGGCGCCGACCCCTCCCAAAGCTACACCGCCATGATTTTGGCCAGAGGGCCGCTCTATTGTGCGAAAAAGCTCGGCGAAGAAGGTGTGGAGTTTGCGCTCGCCATCGCCTCCCAGGACGATGACGCCGTCGTCGCTGAAGCCGCCGATGTCGTCTATCATCTCCTCGCGGCCCTCGCAGCCCGGGGCGTGAGCCCCGCCGCCGTCGCAGCAGCCCTGGCCAAGCGCCGCGGCCTTTCAGGCCTCGTTGAAAAGGACTCTCGAGACCGGCCCTGAAGCGATATCCGGCCTTCTGGAGCCAGGGGGAGAAGGCGGAAGGCCCACGCGCGCCCCATCTCCCCCATCGCCCTGAAGCGAAAGCGCCCCATCCTCGCCAAGGCCTTGCTGAAAATGGAGGCGGCGTGAACGCCAATCCTGGCGTGACCAATTCCGATCCCCGCGCGTCGCCGAGCGAGAACCACGCGAGATCCGAGACGGGCTCAACAGGCGGGTTTATGGCCTCTCATGCGCGGCGAGAACCCCGATGGCCCCCTCTGAGGTTTAAAACGAGCAGGCGATGAAAACCGTTCTCATGCGCGGCGCTCTCCCCGGCCCGACCAGAAGTCTGAGCCAAAAACCAAGCCGATCGCTCGATCAGGCTGCCTGAGCCGAAAGACCTCCCAGCCCGTCAGCGCGGGCCGAGCGCGCTTCAAGACCCGGACCCTAAAAAGCTACAGAGGCCTGCGGCGTCTTTGCCGAGGGCCTCGGGGTCGCCTCTGCCCGGTCTTGCGAGCCGAGCAGCGCACCTCTGCAAGCTCCTTTCTTGCCGGGATCCTCTTAGACCATTTGCGACGACAGCCGCCTAAGGAATCAGAACAAGGCTGCCAAGGGTTCTGCGCGCCTCAAGGTCGCGGTGGGCCTGCGCCGCGTCCGCGAGCGCGTACCGTCTGGGCGTCGCCACCTTCACAAACCCATCAGCGATCGCAGCGAATGTCTCCTCCGCCGTCTCCTGCAAAAGCGACGCCGTGCGCGTGTAATGAAACAGGCCTGGGCGGGTGAAGAACAAAGAGCCCTTCGCGTTCAGCAGACCGGGGTTGACGTCTGGGGCTGGGCCGGAGGCGTTGCCGAAGCTCACGAACATCCCCAGTGGTTTAAGGCTATTAAGGCTCGCTTCAAACGTCGCCTTCCCCACGCTGTCATAAACCACGTCCGCCCCTTCGCCCCCCGTCGCCGCGCGCACCCCTTGGGCGATGTCGTCAGACAAAGAATCAATCGTGTGGTCCGCACCCAACGAACGCGCCAGAGCGCACTTCTCCGGACCGCCGGCCACAGCGATCACTGTCGCCCCGAGGCGTTTTGTCCACTGCACGAGGATTTGGCCGACGCCGCCGGCTGCGGCGTGGATCACCGCCACGTGCTCTGGACCCACCGCAAAGGTCTTCCGCACCAGATAGCGCGCGGTCATGCCCTTCAGCATCACCGCCGCCGCCGTCTCGTCGCTGACGCTGTCGGGGAGAGCCACCGCCCGATCCGCCGCCACCAAAGCCGCCTCCGCATAAGCCCCGATCGGCCCAGTGCAGTACCCTGCCCGGTCCCCCCGCTTGAACCGCGTCACACCCTCGCCCACGGCCGCGACCACGCCAGCCGCCTCCATCCCCAGGCCCGACGGCAGCCTCAGAGGGTAAAGCCCCGTGCGGTGATAGGTGTCGATGAAATTGACCCCTATCACGGTGTGCCGGATCAGCACCTGCCCCGGCCCCGGCGCCGGCATGTCCGCCTCTTCCACAACCAATGTCTCTGGGCCCCCATGCCGGTGGATCTGGATTGTCTTCATCGCCCGGCCTCCAGGCAGACCGCAGGGCCCCAACCCCCCCCGTCCGCCTCATCCATAGCCTCAAACGCGGCTTCGGCCCGCTGTGTTGCGATGATCTGCACCCCCTGCCGCTGCAGGTCGACATAGCCAGTGTCGTCCCCGGAAGCCGCGAACCGCGCATCAAAGCTGTCGGCCCCCCCGAGGGTTCCGAAGATCACCTCGATCCCGTAACCCGCCAGCCTCTGGTACAGCGCCGGGTTAGGCTGCCGTATCCCGGTAAACGCAATCACGCGCGATAGGTCCACGCCCTGCTCCCGCAGGGCCTCAACGTCCGCCACGTCGTCGATCGACACAGACAACATCAAGGATGGATCGAGCCGGTGCGCCAAAACCGCGTCTTCGATCGTGTATACGATCACGATCGCCCGGTTCTGCGCCCCAGCCCGCCGCACCGCCTCAACCACCGCAGGCAAGGGCGTCCCGCGCTTGACGTCGAGCTGCAGGATCGTCCTTCCGCGCGACCACTCCAGCGCCTGCGCCAAGGTCGGCGCGAAGCCTCCTGTGGGATGGCCTTCATTGTCGGTGAGCGCGAGCCGGGCGACCTCCGCCCCCGTCATCGCCGAGACGGGGCCGGTCCCTGTTGTCGTCCGGTCAACGGTTTCATCATGCATCAACACGAGCGCCCCATCCGAGGTCACCCGCACATCCGTCTCAAGAAGGACAGGCGCCGCCGCAGCGCTCGCCTCGAATGTTTCAAGCGCGTTCTCAGCGAGGCCTGGGCCATATCCACCCCGGTGCGCCGATGCCAAAGTCTGCCCCGTTTCCCGCAGACACTGCACGAAGGACGCCAGGTTGTCGGCAACGAGCCCTTGCTCGGGCCGCCACGACCTTGCGTCCGTCGCACAAGCGCAGAGGGCCAGCGCGGTGGCGATTGCTGTTGGAAACCGCATCGTCAGCTCTCAACCCAAATACCTGTGGAAAAAATCGATCGTCCGTCCGTCAGCGATAAGCGCGGCGTCCTTGTCGTAGTGCGCGCCGCCTTCCCGTGTGAAGGCGTGGTCCTGATCTGGATAGGTATGAAGCGTCACTTTGGGATGACCCGCCAGCCCCGACGCCATGGCGGCCTGCGCGTCCGGTTTCACGAACTGATCTTTCCCCGCCACATGCAGCATCAGCGGATGGGTGATCCCTGCGGCCTCCGAGAGCCGCTGCTCGATCGACACGCCGTAATAGCCAACGCTGGCGTTGACGCTCGTGCGGCACGCTGTGAGATAGGCCAAGAGCCCGCCGAGGCAGTACCCGACAGCCCCCACCTTGGCGGCGCCCTGACCGCGCGCCCACGCGATGGCGGCCGCGATGTCTTCGAGACCGCCGTCCACGTCAAACAAGCCGAACAATTCAAACGCGCGCTTCCACTCCGCCTCGCTTTGGTCGGTCAGCGTGATCCCGGGCTCGATCCGCCAGAACAGGTCCGGCGCCACAGCCAGAAAACCGTTCCCGGCGAGCCAATCAGCCTTGCCTCGGATCACCGCGTTGACGCCGAAAATCTCTTGGATGACCACGACCGCCGCCTTCGGCGCGCCGCTCGGCCGGGCGACATAGGCCCTGAACGAGCCTTTTGGCCCCTCGATCTGCGCCCACTCCTCGCTCATCATCGCCTCCTTGCTTCTGGGCAGTCGTCGCCTCGCGGCGGATCGTGTATAGCAATCCAGCGCGACAGACGACCAGTGTCGCAAAGGATGACCCTTATGAAATTCAACGTGACAGTGGAATGCACCCCGGAAGAAGCGCGCCGCTTCATCGGCCTGCCCGACGTGACCTCGTTGAACGAAGCCATGGTCAGAGAGATGACGGCCCGGATGGAGCAGAACATGGCCATGATGAGCCCGGACGCGATGATGCGCTCCTGGATGTCGGTCGGCGGCCAGGCGCAGGAAGCGCTCATGGGGCTGATGACCTCGGCCGCCGCCAGCGCGACGAAAAGCCTGAAGGGCGGCGCCTGAGCCAAAAGCTCATGGCCAGGATTCCCGTGAAACACGTCGTTCGCTTCCCAAGCGCTAGCGCGCCGCCGCCCCCAACGGGGGCCGCTCTCGGCGATCGATCATTGAGCCTTTCTCTCCAACCCCGATGACGCCGACAAACCCGGCAGCCGCCGGCGGCGCTCCTGGGGCCTGCGCGCCTTCGATCCCCACGCCTTCAACCGTAGCGCTTTCCGCCACCGGGGCTACGATCTGCGCCTTGGCGTCCGGCGCCGGCCGCGCCGGCGTGGCTGTCATCAGGGTATCGGGGCCCGCTTCAGGCCTCGCCGCGAGGGCCCTTGCCGGATCCGTCCCCCCGCCGCGCAAAACCGCTCTGCGCGTTTTGCGCTCGGGGCGGGGCGAGGCCATCGACCAGGCCCTGGTCCTTTGGTTCCCTGGCCCGGAGAGCTTCACCGGAGAGGATGTCGCCGAATTTCACGTCCATGGCGGACCGGCGGTGATCGCAGCTGTCATGGACGCGCTCCTGGGTCTTCCGGGCCTGCGGCTCTCTGAACCCGGCGAGTTCACCCGCCGCGCCTTCGAGCACGGCAAACTAGACCTCACCGAAGCGGAGGGTCTCGCCGACCTTGTCGACGCCGAAACCGAGGGCCAACGCCGCCAGGCCCTGCGACAACTCCAAGGCGGCTTGAAGCACATCTATGAGGGCTGGCGAGCGGATCTCCTCTCCGCCATCGCCCTTGTCGAAGCCGATATCGACTTCCCCGACGAAGATCTTCCCCAAGGCCTCTCCTCCCGCGCAGCCGACCACATCGCCGACCTTGCCCATGGTCTGTCCGAGCATCTCGATGATTGTCGCCGGGGGGAGCGGGTGCGGGACGGCTACCGCGTCGCCATCATCGGCGCCCCGAACGCTGGGAAGTCCTCTCTGCTCAACGCCCTCGCCGGCCGCGAGGCCGCGATCGTCTCCCCATTCCCTGGCACCACCCGCGACGTCGTCGAGATCCGCCTGGTGCTGGCGGGTTTCCCCGTCTGGATCGCGGACACAGCAGGTCTCCGCGAAGCCGCCGACATGATCGAGGCGGAGGGCGTGAAGCGGGCCCTGGCTCGCGCGGAGGAGGCGGACCTGCGCCTCGTGGTTCTCGACGCGACCGACCCCGCAGCGCTTCCCCAAGCGGCCCGGCCAGACGACCTCGTCATCTGGAACAAGAGCGATCTCGCCCCTTGGTCCGCCTCACGCCTCTTCGATGCGTCCGACGGAGCGCGTCCGATCCCGATTTCTGCGGCCACTGGCGATGGCCTGCCCGATCTTTTGACCGCCCTGTCCGCCCGCGTCGTCCAGGCCTTGAGCGCCCAGGAGACCCCAGCCCTCTCGCGCGCCCGCCACCGCGCGTTGGTCGCAGCGGCGGCGCAGGAGGTGAACGACGCCCTGGCGGCCCCGGCGCCCGAGTTCGCTGGTGAGCACCTTCGCCGCGCGGCCGACGCCCTTGGCCGCCTCACCGGCCGCATCCATGTCGAAGACGTCCTCGGCGAAATTTTCGGCCGCTTCTGCATCGGAAAATGAGCCGCC
>JAGWZH010000149.1 GCA_018971945.1 Alphaproteobacteria bacterium
TGATAAAGCCGCTTCTGATCCCGGCGGCGAAGGAGTTTCTGGATCAGGACGGCCGCATGGTCGATCTGCAAAACAAAGGGCTGAAATATCAGCCTAAGATGCTCTTTATCGACGACATCGACGTCCAAGCGAAATGGTACCATCGCTTGAAACGGGAATGGGTCGAAAGCCGCGCCGAGGGCCGACCCTTCGCCAATCCCATCACGCCCGTGACGCTGCGCTGGCGGAGTTGAACGCGCCCTGTCGTCACCAAACCGGGGCTGACCTCGGCGCCTCAGCGGCGCGCGTCGCGGCGAGGCGCCCGCCCGGGCGCGACGCGCGCGCTCCCATGGCGCCCGAAGGCGATTAAACCTCCGATCTGATAGGCTACGGGCCTCCGAGAGATTCGCGGTTTCCAACCCATGCCCATTCGCGTTTTGCCCCCCGAAGCGGTCAACCGCATCGCCGCCGGCGAAGTCATCGAACGCCCGGCCGCGGCGGTGAAAGAGCTCGTGGAGAATAGTCTTGACGCCGGCGCCCGCCGGATCTCCGTCAGCATCGAGCGAGGCGGCTTGGGCCTCGTTCGCGTGGAGGACGATGGGGCGGGCATGGCCCGGGAGGATCTCGCTCTGGCGGTTGAACGGCACGCGACCTCGAAGCTGAGCGCGGACGCTTCCGGCGGTGTCGATCTCCTCAACATCGCCACCATGGGATTTCGGGGGGAGGCCCTGCCATCGATCGGCGCGGTCGCCCGGCTCGGGATCACGACCCGCGCGGCCGGGGCGGAGGGGGCGTGGTCCATCCTGGTGCAGGGGGGCGCTGTGGGAAGCCTGCGGCCGGCGCCTTGGGCCTCGCTCAGCCTGTCGGGGACGGTGATCGAGGTGCGGGACTTGTTCTTCGCCACGCCAGCGCGACTCAAATTCATGAAGTCGGAGCGGGCCGAGACCATGGCTGTCGGCGAGATGCTGAAACGGCTCGCCATGGCGCGGCCTGATGTCGGCTTCTCCTTGGAGAGCGAGGGACGCGCGCTCTTGAAGCTGAACGCTGAGAGGGAGGTGGAAGGCGACGGGCTCAAACGGCGCTTGTCGGCCATTCTCGGCGCCGACTTTGCGCCGAACGCCATTTCTCTTGATCAAACCCGCGGCGCGGCGCGGCTGACGGGCTTTGCGGGCCTGCCCACTTTTCATCGCGGGACACGAGAATTCCAGCACCTGTTCGTCAACGGCCGCCCGGTGAAAGACAAGCTCATCGTCGGCGCGGTGCGGGCGGCCTATCAGGATCTCCTGGCGCGGGACCGACACCCCGTCGTCGCCCTGTTTCTGACGATTCCGCCGGAGGAGGTGGACGTCAATGTCCACCCCGCCAAAACCGAGGTCCGTTTTCGAGATCCCGGGCTCGTCCGCGGTTTGATCGTCGGCGCCTTGAGCCACGCCCTGGCGGGTCAAGGCCATCGCGCCGCCACCACCACCGCGGCCACAGCGCTCGGCTTTGCGCGACCACAGGGCGCTCTCGGCGCGCTGCGGCCAATCCCATATAAGCCCGCCTTTGACGAGGCGGGGCTCGCGGCCTGGTCCTCGGCGGAGCAAAGCCTTCTTGGCGCGCCAAGAGCGGCGGCGGACTCTTATGAAGGCCCCGCTGCACGGATCGAGCCGGCGTCCGACGTCGCCGATCCAGACCAATACCCTCTTGGGTCTTTCCCCTTGGGCGCGGCGCGGGCGCAGCTGCATGAAACCTACATCGTCGCCCAGACCCAAGACGGGATCGTCATCGTCGATCAGCACGCGGCGCACGAGCGGCTTGTTTACGAGCGGATGAAAGCGATGCTCGCAGAAGGACGCGTCAAACGCCAAGCGCTGCTCATTCCCGACATTGTCGAATTAAGTCCCGAGGACGCCGAACGTCTGTTGGCGCGCGCCGACGAGTTCGCCGTCTTGGGGCTCGTGATCGAACCCTTCGGCGAGGGGGCGGTCTGTGTCCGCGAAACGCCCATGCTGCTGGGGCGGGTGGATAGCTCGGGACTGCTCAGAGATCTGGCGGACGACCTGGCTGAACTCGGCGACGCCCATGCTCTTCAAGAGCGTTTGGAAGAGGTTTGCTCCTCCATGGCGTGCCGAGGCTCGGTGCGGGCGGGCCGGCGGCTTACGGGCGCAGAAATGAACGCCCTGCTGCGCCAAATGGAGACGACCCCGTTCTCGGGGCAGTGCAATCATGGCCGACCGACCTATGTCGAGCTCAAGCTCAGCGATATCGAAAAACTCTTCGGCCGCCGCTAAGCCGTCACCCTGGCGAGGGAACGGGCGCGGTCGTGCGGCTTCCATGACGCGGCTGTCAGGAATTCTCATGTCCAGCCTGCGCTGAGCCTGCACTGAGCCTGCACTGGGCCTTGCAAAGGCCCGCGCCCTCAGGGAAGGTAAAGACTGTGACCGAAGGCACGGTCGGGCGCGAGGGGCCGTGGCAGTGTCGGTTGCTGGGACCAACCCGCAAAGGACTGACCACATGAAAAATCTGACATTCGCTGCTGTCGCCATGGCGGCCCTCGCCGTCTCGGCGACGGGCGCCGCTCTCGCGCAGGACTTTAACCAGGCGCCAGCCTATGGCGCATCCTCCTTGCGGGCCGGGTTCCTGCCTGATCCGCATGTCGTCAATGTCGAAGCCGGCGGCGTCAACGACGCCTCCCGCAGCATCGGCTGCGCCGGGTTCGTCGCCACCGCACCCGATTATCGACTGAACTACACGGCGGGCAGCTACCCGCTGACCATCGGCGCGGTCTCCGGCGGCGACACCACCATCGTCGTCAATGCGCCCGACGGCAGTTGGTTCTGCGACGACGACAGCGGCGGCAATCTCAATCCCGCTCTGACATTCGCCAGTCCCATGAGCGGGCAATATGATATCTGGGTCGGGACCTTCAACTCAGGCAGCCTGATCCCTGCCCAGATCGTCATCACCGAGCAATAAGTCATTAACTGCGCGCCGGGCGACGGCTGGACAGGAAGGGCGTAAGCCCAGACGTCCGCCCGGGCAGCAGGACTAGGCAAGATTGATGAGCCGCGCCACAACGCGCAGAAACAAGGGCCCGGACCCCATGCAAAAGCTTTTTTCGGCCGCCGCCGCAGCGACCGCCTTCTTTGTTTTCGCCGCTCCCGCACAGGCGCAGGACTTCAGCCTGGATCCAGCCTATGGGAGCTATGATCTCGTCGCTGGGTTCCAACCCGATCCGTTCATCGTCGACGTGATCTCCGGCGGCGCGGAAGACGTGGCCGCCTTTCTTGGCGGCTGCAACGGCTATGTGGCGACCGCGCCCGACGTCCGGATCAACTATACGGCAGGCGGCTATCCGCTGACATTCGCCACAGTCGGCCCCGAAGGCGCTGATGTAACGCTCCTTATCAACGGCCCGGACGGGACCTGGTATTGCAATGACGATGTGGACGCGACCACGCTCAACGCGGCGCTGACATTCACAAGCCCGATGTCTGGCCAATATGATGTCTGGATCGGGACCTATAATCCAGGTGAAAACTTCGACGCCGCCTTGGCGTTGAGCGAACTCGTGGGCGACGGCAGCGCGCCCCTGGCTGAGTATTCTGTGGGCGTTCCTAACGGGGGCGCGGCCAAGATCGTCGCCGATCTTAGCCTCCGGTCAGGCTTCACCCCCGATCCCATCCGGGCGCAGCTCTGGGCCGGAGGCGTGCAAGCCGGCGACGCGTTTGGCTGCATCGGCTGGTTCGACGCCAGTCCCTCTTATGTGCTGGATTTCCAAACCAGCGGCGGCCTGCCTTTGATCCTGTCGGTTCAATCCGCGATCGACGCGACCCTGATGGTGATCGCCCCCAATGGCGAGATGAGCTGTGACGATGACGGCGGCAATGTCGGGTTCAATCCATCAATCTCGTTCTCTCGGCCCACGAGCGGCGCTTATGTCATCTATATCGGCTCTTATTCCTCCGCCGAGCGCGGGCCGGCGACGCTCACCATCTCCGAACTCTATAGCGAGTGAGCTCTTCCTCAGATCTGGCTCAGGCTTTCAGCGTGTCAGCGCTTAAGCCTGGTCAGAGTCTGGGGAGGTGCGCTGGGGGGATTCAGGACGCCTTGAGGGATAAGCGCCATGACGGATATCTTCTTGTCCTACGCGAGCGAAGACCGTGAGCGCGTGCGTCCGCTGGCTGAGGCTTTGGAGACCAAAGGCTACCAGGTTTGGTGGGACCGTGGGCTTGCAGCGGGAGACGACTACGCGCGGGTGATCGGCGCCGCCCTTGAACAGGCGCGGCTCGTCATCGTCTGCTGGACGCCCGCTTCCGTCGCCAGCATCTGGGTTCGGGACGAGGCCGCCCGGGCGCGGGACGCCGGCAAGCTCGTGCCTGTCATGCTCGATCAGTGCCCGATCCCTCTGGGTTTTGGCGCGATCCAGGCGGAAGATTTTAGCCGCTGGAACGGCGCGCCTGATGCAGCGCAAATGCAACTGCTTCATGAAGCCATCAAAGCCCGGCTTGAGGGACGGGCCGTGGATGCGGGCGCGGTAGCGGGGAAACGGGCTCGGCTGGGGAGACGGATAAGGCTCGTCACGGCGCTGACGACGGTGGCGGCGCTCGTCGGGATCGCCGCGGGGGTCTCGACGATCCTCAATCACCGCAGGCAGGCGGCGCAGCCGCCGGTCACGGCCGAGCTGGGCCTTGCTGAGCAATTGCTGCAGCTTGTTCGGGACGGGACGATCACGCCGGAGCAAGCGATCGAACTGGCGCGAATCCTGGAAAGCGGCGCTTTTGAAGGCGGCCAGGCCACCGTCCCTGAGAGCGCGGGGCCGCAACCCCCTAGCCTTGATGTGGCGCTCGCCAATGCCGCGTCCGTCGATCCCATCGAGTTCAGCGCGCTGGCGCGAGAGCTTTACCGGGCCAATGTGGAAAGCCTGCTCCGAAGCGCCGATCCTCTTGTGCGTGAAGCGGCGCTCGCCTTGTCCAGCGCCAGCACGCGGGCCGAGGCCTTCGACACGCTCTGGCTGGCGGCGGAAGCCGGGGCGCCGGAAGCCCACGCCATCTGGCTTGTCTGCGGGGCTGTGGGGTACGCGACCCAAAATCCCCGGGGTCTGGAAGCCCTCGAGCGCGCTCGGCAGGCCGATCCCAATAATTTCGCCGTGTGGAGGCTCTTGGGCTACGCCTATGCTCAGACTGATCGCTTGACCCAAGCGCAAGGGACGGCTCTTGTCGGGGCAGGGCTCGCCGCCCAGGAGGCGCAGGAACCAGATACGGCCGAGAAGCATCTTGGGCAGGCCCTCCCCGCATTGGAAGACCCTCTTGCCCGCTCATTCGTCCAGGCCGAGCTCGGCGACGTCGCTTTGGCCCGCGGCGAATCTGTGCTCGCCGCAGAGCGCTTTCAGCAGGCCCTGCAAATGGAGACGGACGCGCCCGACGCGGCTGGAGGGGAAGCCTATCCAGACCTCGAAGCCTCCGCGGAGATGATGCGCCTCAGCGTTCGGCAGCGCTACGCGCTCGCCCTTGACGACGCCGGACGAGAGCGTGAGGCCTGCATCCAATTGCGCGCCGCCGCCCAGGCCGGTCAGGCTTTGACGGAGGCGCCGCCAGCGCTTTTGACGCGCTGCGGCGTGACCGCTCCCTTGCTTGCGCCCCCGCCTACAGGCCCCGCGGGAGAGCCCGCTCCCGACAGGGCGTCCAACACACAAGCTGAACCGGTCAGAGGCCCTTCGCGCGCGCTCTCCCCGCAGCCGCGGGAACCGCAACCAGGGGCTCCAGGACCGAGGCCTCCGCCGCAACCGGCGCCATAGGGGTCCTTTCGCTCC
>JAGWZH010000150.1 GCA_018971945.1 Alphaproteobacteria bacterium
GTCCCCGAGCTGCGTCCCCGAGCTGCGTCCCCGAGCTGCGTCCCCGAGCTGCGCCGCTGGGTTCGTCATGGTCGGGCTTTTCCTCTTTTGGGGCGAGCCGATTAGACGATCGCGAGAGGCGTGAGGCTTTGGGGAATGAGACGATGACGCCCCATCCCGTTGTCATGAGGTCGGATAGACGGCCCCGAGGTGGCGGCCTGAATACCCCTTGCCGGGGAACCTCATCGACCCTGAAGGAAAATATGGTTAATCGTGCGGGTCGATTTGATCAGAGGGGCTCTCAATGAGGCGTTTGGGGAAAGTCATGGCGCAACTGCTTGTTGCGCTTGTGGGGTGGGTAGGGATCGCCGCCACGGCTCTGGCGCAAACGCGCACAGCGGAAATTGTATTTGTGGTTGACGAGTCCGGCTCGATGGATGGGGAGCAGACGTTTCTGCAGTCCTTCGTGCCCGCGCTGGAGCAGCAATTGCTGGCTGCCGGGTTAGTCTCGGTTCGTTTCGGGCTGGTGGGTTATGGCAACGCGGCGGTGGCGCCGCGTCGTTTCTTGGTTGGGGGGCAATCCTTTGGGTCGGCGTCTGCGTTTTCGACCGCAGCGGGCCTTCTAGAGGTCTCCGGGGGCACCGAAGACGGCTATGCCGGGATCCAATATGTTCTCGACAATTACACATTCTCGGCCGGCGCCAACACGGGCGTCATCGTGCTCGTGACGGACGAGGACCGCGACAACACCAATTCCGCCCTGACCTTCCAAGTGATTTTGGTGAATCTGCAGACGCGCAACGTCGTGCTTAGCGCTATTCTGAACCAAGGGATCGCCACTGCGTCGGGGGGTGTGGGGATCGCCGCCAGTGGGACGGTGACGTTCGTCGACGCCAACAACGACGGCGCTCCTGAAGAGGTGGCGGGACCGCCAGTATTCGGCAGCGCGGCCGGCACAACGCGCCAAGACTATACTGACCTTGTGCTGTCGTTTCAAAACGGCTGTGTGGCTGACCTCAATCAATTGCGAGCGGGGGGAACTGCAGCGCAGGCGTTCGCTGTCACCCTGGCGCGTTGTCTCGTGCAGCAAGCCTTAGGCGGGTCGGGATTTGATGTCTTTTTGGCCCCGCCGGGCGCGATGGGGCGGGCGGCTCTTCTGAGCCATGCTGACGCGTTGTCGTTTCGTCTGACGGGAAGCTATTACGGGGTCGACGACGTGTTCATGAGCGCCAATGCCGCGAACACGCGTCGCGGATTTGCGTTGTTGTCATATGGCGAAGGAGAATGGGACGCCGTCGAGAGCGGCCAACCGGGCTTTGACTTCGACGCGCTGCGGCTTGTGATGGGGGTCGATCAGGATTGGGGCTCGAACGCCCTGGCTGGCATCTCGCTCGGCTACAGCGAGGGCGAGAGCAGCTCCAACGCGCGGGCCGATCGGTGGAAACATCGGCTGATCACTTTGGGAGCGCACGGGTCCAAGTCTTGGGGCAATGGCTTCACGATCAACGGCCAAGCGATTATTGGAAACGCATCCTTCGACACCAGCCGCGCGGTCTCCACCATCTCAGGACCTGGCTTTGTCACGGCGTCGCCGGGCGGGGATCTTTATTTGCTGCGCGCGCGGGCGAGCCGCAGCTACAGCCTTTGGAGCGAGCGTCTTGATGTGACCCCCTATGCGGGCGTCACCCACACGAAAGTGGACGTCGACGGATACAGCGAAGCTGGCGACGGCGGATTGACAGTGGCCGGCTTCTCACAAGAGGCGACTACGGCGGATGTCGGCGTGGAGCTGCAGGGCGCATTCCAGACACACTGGGGCGAGGTGAGGCCGTCCGTCCAATTAGGCGTAGAGTATGCTTTGGACAGCGATGATGAACGGGTGGCGATCACCACGCCCCTCGGCGGGGGCTTTGAACAGCTCGCGCCGGCCTATGACGATCGCACGGGCCTGGTTGGCGTCGGCGCCACGTGGCGGTCCGACGATGGATCGAGCGCGATCCGTTTGGGCTATGAGGGCCGTTTCAACGACGATGGCGAAAGCCATGGATTGAGCATTCGCGGTCGCATCCGCTTCTGAAGCGAAGGCCACGAGCCAGGCGGAGGGCGTGAGGCTGAGGGCCTCGCGTCCTTTTGCTTTTTGAGGTGACTTTGCTGCCCCCCGCACAGATCATGAAGCGGGCGGTCGGGAAACGGGATCGTTTGCGGCGCGCGTCCTGTCCACCTTTTCGCGCCCCTGCTGTTTTGGCTGGTCCTCCGGTGTGTGCCGACGGTGTGGATGAGGCAGGAGAGAGCCAAAAACGACCACGATCATGCATGTGGGCGCGTCGCGACGCTTTTGGGCGAGCTCTTATGGGTGCGAGCGACTCGAGGATCTTAGGCCCGAAGACATCGCGAGACGGGGATGCGGAGACGAACCCGATCTTTTTGCGACCGTGCTGAGGACTTTTGTTGGTTCGGTCCGCAAGATTGGGCGGCCCCTGCCGGAGGCCTGCGGCCTCAGAAGGCGCTGGGCGCGGGAAGGGCGAGGGTAACGCGAGGCGTGTGGACGCTCTGTCCGGCTGTCCTACCAGCGCCCTGTGGTCGGCTGGACTTCGCTCGGCGCCGTCAAATCGGGATTGTTGCTGATCGGCGTTCCTCCAAGCGCGGGCGGATCGGTCGTGCTCAGCTCAAAAAGGGAAGGATTTGACCCACTGCGCGTTCCGGGAGGCTGTTGGAGCGGGGCGGGGGCTGGCTCACTGGCGGTTCCCAACGCTTGCGCAGGCGGCGGCGCCACGATCCCGTCGATCGTCTCGATCGGCGGGGTATCCGTATCGGGCGGGCGGTCGTCAATCGGCGGCAAGACGGGCGGCTGGTCGGCGGCGAACGCCATCGGATTCAGCGATGGCGACGCCCACCGCACCGCATCGGCGCCATCTTGGACGATTATGTCCGAGTTCGTCGTTTCGCGCCCAGGGCGCGCCCCTCCGGCCTGGTCGAGCGATGGGGCCGCCGCCCGCTCCAAGGCGTCGGCGGCTGCGTTCTCGGCGAGTGCTGCGAAGCTCTTGGGTTCAAGCCGCGCCTCAAGGAGCGCCTGCAGAAAACCCGAGTCCGGCAAGCATGCGACGCTTGACTGGTTCACCTGCGCCATGCGTGCGGCGCAGGCGGAGGGCCAGCGGCCGCGCATCGTGTCAAACCAGAGAGCCAGACGCCGTCGGCCGGCGGGTGTTTCCAAAAGGCTCTCCCAATCTGAGCCGGGATTCCCGCCAGCGGCGCGGGCCGCGTCTGAAACCGCCTCTTGATAGGCGCCGATCAAGGCTTCTTCTCGCGCCAGATGAGCGAACGCGGCGCCGACGCCAAAGCCGATCACCGCCAATAAGGCGAGAATCGAGATCCCGGCGATCCAACGAAGGGCGGTTCTGCCCCAGCGGCGAACGGCGGGACGGTGAAGTTTCTCCAGTCGAGCGAAAGGGGCGGGCGTGGAGGCGGCGGGCATTGGCGGACTTTTCCCGAAGGCGGCGTGCGGAGCGCTGCATGTTTCGCACCGGGCTGGGCGAGATCGCAGATCGAGGCAGGCCGGCGCCTGCGCCGACGCGGCGCGGGTGCTGTGAGGGCCTCAGGGCGTCAAGCGGAAAGCGTCTTCATCTCAGGCGGGCGCAGCGTTCAAGAGCCCTAATTGAGAACGCCGACAGACGCGTTTCCCGGCTGCGCTCGGCCATGGGTCTTAGGGTCCAGGTTGGCGGCGAGGGGAGGTTCTTCGCTCCCCCAGCAGGCCCACCGGAGCTGGGGCCTGGGGCCGAAGCCGAACCAGCGACATGCGGATTTTCAGTCCGCTTCTCCACCAGATAAGCGACCCAGGCGAGGGGCAGGGGCGGGCGCCCCGCTGTGCAGGTCAGGGAGTCAATGCAAGGGTCGGCAGCGCGCGCCCCAGGACGGCTCGCTGCGTCCGCGGGATAAAGATGCGCGCATGCGCATCGATGCAGCGCTTGAGAACCCTCTGGAGAAGCGGGCCGCCTTGCCGGGCGTCGGGGCCCTATCAATCGAGCCGACTTCTGCGCGAGCAGCGATTGACGTGGACGGAGAGGGACGGAACGGACCTGACAACGTCAAACGCTTTGGATCCAAGCTCAATCTGCGGAGGGCCTTGGAGGTTTGCGCGCCAGTTGCAGCGGCTGCGGCTGAGCGGCGTCATTGCAGTGGATTTTGTGTCCATACGCGTCCTGGCGCGGAGAAAGAAACTGGCGGAGGCGATGGCGGCGAAGCGAGCATATTCCCGACATTCACGCGCTTTGTCGTGGGGGCTGTAAATTCGCCGAAGGCGGTCAATGGAGCGGAGCTTCAAGCTGCCGCCGACAATGCTGCTGGGCGCCGCGGGGACCCAGGGTTTAAGAGGCCAATCGCTTCTTGAAAGCGCCGCTCGCAGGGGTGGTGCAGGATTCCCTGTGCGATGGGGTTGGTCGATGATGGAGATTGCAACCAAACTGGCGTGGGGACTGCTCGCGCTGGCGCACCTGTCGCCAGCGGCAGTCACGTTTGCGCCGCCGCTCGTCGAGCGGCTCTATGGCGTGTCGCCCACGGGCGACCTCGGAGTTCTCATCGCGCACCGGGGCGCATTGTTCCTCGCGATTGTTGCAGCCTGCGCACTTGCCGTTTTCGAAGCGCCCGCGCGACGCGCGCTCGGCGTCGTGGTCGCAATCAGCGTCATAGGGTTCCTGGTACTCTATCTGTGGGCTGGTGCGCCGTCTGGTCCCCTGCGGACGATAGCAATCGTAGATGCGGCAGCGCTCCTGCCACTGGCGTTTGTCCTTGTGGCCGCATGGCGGCCTCAGGCAGCATAGAAAAGGAGGCTCGCAACCACCGCTTCCAGGCCTAGGTACAATAGCGGGTAGCGGCCGATCTGTCGGTCAATCAGCGCAGAGAGCAGACGCCCGCCCGCCATACCCGCGAGGGCGGCGGCGGCGGTCAGGCAAATGCCGCCCCGCAGTTCCGGACGCCAGAGCGCCAGAGCGAACATGGCCGCCATCGCGATGCCGAAGCCGCCATAGACGGAACGCACCTCATTGCGGCCGGCTGCCGTCAGTTCAAGAATGTCAAACTGGCGTGTGACGCGGATCGGCGAGGCGATCGCGCCAAGGCCCATGACGAGGGCCAACGCGAGTGCAAGGAGGATCGGCGCGTCATGGAGAGCAACATTGATCATGCAGAAAGGCTAGCTGCTCGGCCAGCGCAGCGCTTCCATGAAACGCCTGCGCGCATCTCGATGCGGGGCGCCCGCGCCGCCTATTTTGGGCCCGGGCTCGATCTTGCGCCGCACCGGAACGCCGTTGCGGTTGTCGCCTTGGCAGCGGGTGGCGCATTCGAGCTCGCCTTTCTCGCAGAGAACCGGTCGGCCCGGGACTATCCTGAATTTTGTGCGCTGACGTGGTAACTGCTCTCAGAGGAGACCCACGTATGAGCATCGACAAACACCTTCTGGACCGTCTGATGGAAGGCCGCTCGCCTGGCGATCTGTTTGGCAAGACCGGCATCCTGGCGGAACTGACCAAGGCTCTGGCGGAACGCGCGCTGAGCGCTGAGATGGACGTTCATCTCGATGAGGATCGCGCGGCGCCAGCGACCGAGGGCCAGATCCAGCCCCCCAATCGTCGCAACGGGCGCAGCCAGAAGACGGTGACCACCGACAGCGGCAAGGTGGTTCT
>JAGWZH010000027.1 GCA_018971945.1 Alphaproteobacteria bacterium
AGGGGGCGGGCGTTAAGGGGGCGGGCCACGGGGGCGAGAGCCATGGGGCGCCTGGCTAGGATCGCGTTCGCTGTCAGGGCGCAGGAGTGGGCTGAGACGGCGTCTTCGCCGTCTCAGCGCGATCATCTTGTCTTGATCGTCATCCTCCGGTCGCTAACGCCTCCCGAGCGCGCTCCATCCTGTCCGCCGCCCGATCGACGATCGCGTGTTGGCGACTTCTCCACTCAGGGCTCGTGTGGCGGCCTTTTTCCAGACGCAGCCGCTCGTAAGCGTAAATGGTCGCAGCGGCGTGCCATTCGGCAGCCTGAGAGCACGCGTGGGGGATTGCCGCCCGAACATCGCGCAGCTCAGACCATCTTAATGGCTGGATCTGAGACAGCCGGCTCCCGGCCGGCTCTGAAAAGTCGGAGGTTTCGAGCCAGCCCCCCGCATAGGCGATCAAGACCCCTACATCTCTCCTGCTGGCGTCCAACGGAGCGTCGCCCTCCGGCAAAGGGGGCCAGCTCAATCCCCTTTCAGCCATGGCGCGCGCGTAGGAGCGGACGGCGCCACGCAACGCCAAACGTCCCTCCGTTGAGCACAATTCCTGTTCAGCGCGACCGGTGGCGAGTTTCGACAACAGCTCACTGGCCTGGTCTTGAGATAACTGAGGAGGCGCCAGGGAACATCCGGAGACGGCTGCGAGGGCGACGCCGAGCGCGATGCAAAAGCTACGCATCGACGCAATCTCTCTTATGGTTCTAAAATTTATGTAAAAATCAGCTGTCCACGCTGGGGCAGAACCAGGTTCCGCCTTTCCATTCCGCGCCCTCTACGCCCTGACGCTTTGGCGTCTTAGCGCGTCAACCCGGTGAGCGCGCCTTGGTCGGGGCCGCGGCGTGAGCTCACGATCGATCGAGGCCGAAGGGGTTCATAACCTGCCCCCCTGCGCCTGTTCCCTCCTGCTCCACCCCTCCCCGCGCGCCGAGGCTCTCTGAGGCGGCCGATGGGCCAGAAGCGAGCGCCGCGGCGCGCCAGGAGTCTATGAGGACCTTTGGTCTGCGTGTCAGAGCTGGAGCGTCAGAATCTCGGAAGGATCAACCGCCCCCTCCGCGGTCCGACCAAAGGCCTCCGCCGCCGCTGCGGGGCCACGCACGCAACGCTGGCGCAGCATCGGCGCCACGAATGCCAAAAAGACCGCCATTTCCTCCGCAAGTCTGGTTTCGAACGCCTCAGCGCCCCACTCCCGCGTCAAGGCCATTGCGTGATCGGGAGCGAAGAACAGCGTCGGCGCGACCCCGACGGGCGCGCCCCGCCCCCGTGGCGCCCTCCAGTGCGTCATGCCAACCACCGCGGAGTGTTTAAGCGCTTCGCCGAAATGGGCGTGCACCGAGCGGGTGATGTCGGCGGCCCCCGCCATATCGACATAGACCGAAGGCGCGCTCGGGTTGAGGGAGGCGATCTCGTCATAAACCCGCGTCTGGCGGAAGACCCCCAGCCGCTCCGCAAAAGCCCGGTTGGCGGGGCTCGTCAGACCAACCGTCTCCAACCGGCCAAGGCCAGCGAGATAGCCCAGGGCGTAACCGGTCTTGGACGACGCGCTTGAGATGATGATCTGCTCGGCTCCGAACGCGTTGGCCCGGACGATCATCGCGTTCAGCAAAAAAGCGGTGGCGAACAGCGGCCGAAACGCCGCAATCAAGGGCTCGTTTTCGGCTCTGTAGGTTGGGTCCGAAGCGACCCGATGGTAACGATTATAGATTGGCGGCAGGCCTTGACGATGGGCCGTCACGTCCGTGAATCCTGAGACGTCGGTTTTGCCTGGGCATACGGTCAGATGGCTCGCCACAGGAAAAAAGCCATAGATCCGCTCCCCCGCCGCGACGCCCTGCGCGCGGCTCTCCTCGATTACGGCGAACCCCCAGGCCGGCGGCTTGAAGAAGCCTTCCGGAGCAGGAAAAAACCGCCAATAGCCGAAAGCGTCGCCCGCAACGGCATAGGTCACCGTGTTGGCCGTCAGGGCCAGAAGCTCAATGCGAAGGCGCGCCTCGCCCTCCGCAAGCGGGGCGAGAGGAGCAGCCGCGACCGTCGTGGCGGTCACGTCCGCTTTCGAGATCAGAATATCCACTCCGTCCATTGCCCTGGTCCTCCCTTAGGCCCTTCCGGCGAAGGGTTAGGCCCAGGCCGGCTCGGTTGGAAGGCGAAATCCGAGAGGGCCGGTCAGCCGGGTCGCGCGCCAGACGGTCTTGGACGGGTTGGGGGCGTCCCTGAAGGGCTTTTTGGTTCTGACAGGACAGCGGCTGGGCTCATAGCCCGGCAGCGGCGTCATCAGTCCACCGCGTCTCTCCGGCTGCGCGCCGCAAGGGCTCCGGCGCCACATCCCTGCGCTCGCTTAAGAAGGCGGCGCCGCGATGATGGCGAACAACACCCCGAGCAATCCCAAAAGCACGGGACTTAACCGAACCGTCCGCCCCAACCCGCCAAAATCAAACGCTTGGCCGCGACCTTGTGTGGTCATCGTCGCCCTCCTGTCTCGCGGGGACAGTGACGAAAAATGGTTGACGCGAGGCTACCAAATTCTTTCCGATTCGTTGCCGACTGCGTTCGTTCAAACCAGCCTGCTGTGCTCCACGGCTGCGCGGATGAAATCTGCGAACAAAGGGTGCGGCTCGAAGGGGCGGCTTTTCAATTCGGGGTGGAACTGGACGCCCACGAACCAGGGATGATCCGGGCGCTCGACGATCTCGGGCAAAACCCCATCGGGGCTCATGCCCACAAAACGGAGGCCGGTTTGCTCCAGGGGAGCTTGATAGCGGCTATTCACTTCGAAGCGATGACGATGGCGTTCGCTGATACGCAGCGCGCCATAGATCTGCGCCACGCGGCTGTCGGGGGCGAGCGTCGCTTCGTAAGCGCCCAGTCGCATCGTGCCGCCCAGGTCGCCTGAGCTGGAACGCTTCTCCCATCCATTGCCTTTGAGCCACTCCGTCATCAGACCGACGACGGGGACATCTGTGGGGCCGAACTCCGTGGAGCTTGCTTTGGGCAAACCTGCTTGATGACGAGCGGCCTCGACGCAGGCCATCTGCATGCCGAAACAGATGCCGAAATAGGGCACATTGCGTTCCCTGGCGAAGCGCACGGCCTTGATCTTCCCCTCTGCGCCGCTGTCTCCAAATGCGCCGGGGACAAGGATCGCATTGACACCTTCAAGATGGCTGAGAATCGTCTGATCGTCGTCGAAGGCGCGAGCGTCGATCCAACGGATGTCGACCCTGACATTATTCGCCACGCCTCCATGCTGAAGCGCCTCAATCAGAGATTTATAGGCGTCCTTCAATTCCGTGTATTTGCCGACGACCCCGATGGCGACCGCGCCGTCTGGTTTCTTGACCCTCTGAACGATGGTCGCCCACTTGGAGAGGTCCGGTTGCGGCGCCACGGCGACGCCAAAATGGCGCAACAGCTCGGTGTCGAGACCGGCGTCGTGATAGGCGATCGGCGCCTCGTAAATGGTCTCAAGATCTCTGGCCTCAATCACTGAGCTTTCCCGCACATTGCAGAACAGCGCGATCTTGCGCTTCTCGCCCGCGGGAACGGGCCTGTCGCAGCGGCACAGCAAGATATGCGGCTGAATCCCAATCGAACGCAGCTCTTTGACGCTGTGTTGGGTGGGCTTGGTCTTCATCTCTCCGGCCGCAGGGATATAAGGCAGAAGCGTCAGATGAATGAAAACCGCCTGGCCCGGGTGGAGCTCCTGCCCAAGCTGCCGGATGGCTTCGAAAAATGGCAACCCCTCGATATCGCCAACCGTGCCGCCGATCTCGCAGAGGACGAAGTCGGCTCCGTCCGCTTCCGCAAGGATGAACTCTTTGATGGCGTTGGTGACATGGGGGATCACCTGAACGGTTGCGCCGAGATAATCGCCACGGCGCTCTTTGGCGATGATCTCCTGGTAGATTCGGCCGGTGGTGATGTTGTCGCTTCGCGCCGCCGAAACGCCGGTGAAGCGCTCGTAGTGTCCAAGATCAAGGTCAGTCTCTGCGCCGTCGTCGGTGACAAACACCTCCCCATGCTGATAGGGGCTCATGGTTCCGGGATCGACGTTCAGATAAGGATCGAGCTTCCGCAGTCGCACCCGATAGCCGCGGGCCTGCAGCAGCGCTCCAAGGGCTGCAGACGCAATGCCCTTGCCAAGAGACGACACCACGCCCCCCGTGATGAAGACGTAACGGGGCCTCTGAAACGCGGCGTCGGGCATCGGCATGCCTTCAAAATCTCAAGGACGATATCAAAAGGGCAGCCCCCGGCGGGCGGCCGGAAGCGGATCCTGAAGCGATTCGGCCGTCCTGCAGGACGGCCGATGCGTTTGGAAGCTATTGATCCGGACCAGCGCGCTGCCGCAAAGGCGGGGCCGTCGGCTCGGGCGACGGCGCGGGCGGTTCAACCACGGCTTGCGTCGGCCCAGCGGCGGCATCGGCGGTTGCGGGAACCGGTCGCGGGGACGACGCCGGGGTCGCCGGCCGCGGCGGCGGAGGCGCCGAGACCCGAGGGACAGGGCTCGCGGGGGGCGCGGCGGCGGCCGGCGCAGGAGACAAGAGCGCAGGGCCTGCGCGTTCGGCGGCGGCGCTCGGCGGCGGCGCCACGGTCACAGCGCCAGGCGCAAGCGCCGCCTCGGGGCTCGCAGGAGGCAGCGCGAGCGGCTCTTCGGGAACGATGGCGGAACTGATCGGCGCGTCCGTGACCGACCGATTGCGGTCGGCGGAGGCTTGCTCGCCAAGCAAAGAGAGGGTGATGGACGTGCCAAAAAAGATGATGCCGGCTATCGTGGTAAGCCGAACCAGAAGATTGGCCGCGCCACGGCTCGAGATAAACGACCCGCCGCCGCCGCCGACGCCCAAGGCTCCCCCCTCGGAGCGCTGCATCAGCACCAGAAGGATCAGACCGACGCACACCACAAGATGGACAAAAAGCAGGATGGTCTGCATGCGCTGTCTGGCTCCAGGCGTCAAAGAAGGGGGCGCTCATCGCCTGAGCGCGCCGCAACGGGGGGCTGCATAGCGGAGGCCGAGGCCATTGAACAGGGTTGGTTTCATTGGCGCGCCCCTTCAAGCGCTTCCAAAGCGCGAAAGCATAGGATGCGCTCTGACGATGGCGAGGAAACTCTTCGTTTCCAGGCTCGCGCCGCCGACAAGCGC
Organism: Alphaproteobacteria bacterium; assembly: GCA_018971945.1. Lineage (GTDB taxonomy): Bacteria > Pseudomonadota > Alphaproteobacteria > Caulobacterales > Aquidulcibacteraceae > REEB509. Next base: position 5,178 of record JAGWZH010000027.1, read on the forward strand.
GCCGTCCACCTCCGGCAGGGACAAGATCGCTGCGGCGTTGTCAGGTTTGACCGAGCCGCCGTACAAGATCCGCGTTGCGTCCGCAGCGGCGGCGCCGCAACGCCGCGCCAAGGCCTGGCGGGCGGCGCGATGCATGGCGATGATCTCCTCAAGACTTGGGGTCAAACCCGTGCCGATCGCCCAGACAGGCTCATAAGCCAAAACCAGACCCTCAGGCGCCCGCTCCGGGACGCTCGCCGTGATCTGGGCCGCCACTGTGGCCTCCGCCTGCCCCGCTTGACGCTGGGCCAAGGTTTCGCCCACGCAGACAATGGGAGCGAGCCCCGCTTCGCCGGCCGCTGCCGTCTTGGCCTGCACGAGGGCGTCGCTCTCGGCATGATCGGTCCTGCGCTCGGAGTGACCAAGGATCACGGCCTCGGCGCCAGCCGCTCTCAGCATGTCGGCCGAGAGGCAGCCCGTGTGGGGGCCGGAGGTCTTGTGATGGCAGTCCTGTCCGCCCAAGCGCACCGGCTTGCCCTTCGTCAACGACCGCGCCCCGGCCAAGATGGTGGCGGGCGGACAGATCAAGCAGTCTACCTGGTCCGACAAGGGCGTCAGCGCCTCAACCATTTCCTCGATCACATGCAGGGCGTCGGGTCCGGCGTTCATTTTCCAGTTTCCCGCAATCATAGGACGTCGAGCGGTCATGTTTTTGTCTCCCTCGTGGCCTGAAAGAAGGCCGATCAGGCCGTCATGACGGCACGTCCCCGTTGCGGCGCGCCGAGGCGATCCCTAAGGTCGCCGCGCCCGTTGCTTGGGACGAGATCATGCTTGCACAATTGCGTACCCTGACCAGAGGCCCGGTGGCCATCGCTCTCGTTGTTTTGATCGCGGCCGCTTTCGCGATCTGGGGCATGCCCAACATGTTCTCCGCAGCGAATCGGTCGCCGGCGCGCGTGAACGGCGAACCCGTCAGCCGCGTCGATCTTGATCGACTGGTGGAGAATTTCGTGCGCGGCGCGCAACGGCAAGATCCCATGTTCACCCGCGACCAGGCGATCGCGCAGGGCGTGGCCGGCTTCGCGCTGCAACGGCTGATCACCGAGCGGGCTATCCAACAATTCGTGCGCAGCCTGGGCGTGAGCGCAAGCGACGCGCAATTGGCCGAAGCGATCCGAGCCATGCCGCAGTTTCAGGCGGCTCTTGATCCGAGCGGCGCAGGCAATTTCGATCCGATCGCATACCGCTCCGCCGTTGCGGAGATGGGTTTCGGCGTGCCTGAGTTCGAGACCATGCTGCGCGCTGAGATCGCCTCGGTCCAGGCGTTCACCGCCCTGTCCTTGGGAATCCGCGCGCCGCAAAGTTTTGCAGCCTTTGACCTGGCTTATCAGTCTGAGACCCGGGCGTTGTCCTTCGTCGAGGTTCCGCCGGTAAACCCAGCGACCATGCCAACCCCGACCGAGGAGGCCCTTGCTGCGTTCTACGAGGAGCGCTCTTCGGCCTGGCGTCGTCCCGAACGTCGGACCTTGCTGATCGCGTGGGCCGATCCGTTCGGTTTCGCCGACCGGGTACAGGTGAGCGAGGAGCAATTGCGCGCGGAGTTCGATCGCGTCAGCAGCGCCTGGGCTCAGCCGGAAAGACGCAGCTTCGTCCAGATCGCTCTCTCATCGGAGGAAGCCGCGCGAGACGCCGCGGCGCGGCTTTCGGACGGCGCCGAGCCGCAAGAAGTGGCCGCAGCGCTCGGCGGTCAATTGATCGCCCATGACAGCGTTGCGAGGGAGGACCTGGCCGACCCACGAATCGCGGAAGCAGCCTTCGGGATCGCGCTCGGATCGCCCGCCTTGGCGGCGCAAGGCAGCCTCTCGCCATGGTCCGCTCTTCGCTTGTCGAGCGTGACGGCGGCGGTCATCCCGAGCTTTGAGGAGCGTCGGGGCGAGGTCCGCCAAAGCATCGTGTCGGAGCAAGCCGTGACTTTGATGCAGGACGCCATACGCGATTTCGAACAGCAGCGCCGGCGGCGCGTCGCCTTTGAAGAAGCCGCTGCGGCGACCGGCCTGCGGGCGCTGCGGGTGGAGAACGTCGCTGCCGACGGCACGCTGCCCGATGGGTCTCCGGGACTGGCGTTCCCTGGAGCCGACGCGGTTCTTGAGGCCGCTTTTGAAAGCCGCCAGGGCCGCGCCTCGGATTGGTTGAACCTGGAGAGCGGCGAGGAGGTCAGCGTGCTTGTGGAAAGCGTTGCGGAGGCCTCTACTCCTGCGCTGTCGGAAGTCGCTGAGGAGGTCCGGAGCGCCTGGCGGGTGAACGAGGCCGGCAATCGGCAACGGGCCGCCGCCGAAGCCATCGTGGACGCGGTGCGAGGCGGACAGACGCTGTCCACCGCCGCCCAGGAGCGCGGCCTGCGGGTGCTGTCGCCGCCGGAAGGCTTGAGCCGGCAGCAGGTCAATGAGGTGTTCGGGCCCGAAGTGTCGGCCCGCGCCTTTGGCCTTGGAATCGGGGAAGCGGGCTTTGGCCGGCTCGCGCTGGCTGGAGCGGACGGCCGGCCGCAGGCCACGCCGGTTTTGATGGTCGTGGGCGTCCGCGGCGTCGACCGGATGTCGCCGGAAGAGGCGGGTCCTCTTCTCGAACAGATCCGCGTTCAAGGATCCCAACAGCTGCAGCAGACCATCGGCGACGCCCTCGCCGCTGCGGCCCGAAGCTTGGCTCGGGTGGAGCAGGACGAGGAGGTTCTCCGGCAGATGTATCCGCCGAGCCCCGCCGCTGGCTCATGATGGACGCCATCTATCCAGCGTTCGAGACGTTTGAAGCCGCATTCGCCAAAGGCGGCGCCCTCGTCTGGACCCGACGCATCAGCGATCTGGAAACGCCGGTTCTGGCGCTGCTGAAACTCGGGGCGGAGACCCCGGGTTCGTTCCTGTTCGAAAGCGTGCAAGGCGGCGCATGGCGGGGACGCTATTCCATCATCGGCCTCAAGCCGGATCTCGTCTGGCGTATCCGCGACGGGCAAGCGCAGACCAGCCGAGGCGGTTTTGGCGAGGGGAGTTTTAAGCCCATGCCGGCCGCCTCGCCCTTGCATGCGCTCCGGACCGTGCTCGCCGAAAGCGCCCTGCCCATTCCAGCCGAACTGCCGCCGATGGCGGCCGGGCTCTTTGGCTATTTGAGCTATGACATGGTGCGCTATGCGGAACGGCTTCCGGATCTGGCGGCCGATCCTTTGGGCCTGCCGGAAGCGTTGCTGGCCCGGCCGACCGTCGTGGCTGTGTTCGACAATGTCTCAAGCGAAATCACGCTCGTCACGCCCGCACGGCCTGCGCGCGGCGGACGAACATCGCCCGCCAGGGCCTACGCCGCCGCCAAGGCCCGCCTCGCCAAGGTCTTGACCTCACTCGACAAAGCCATCAAGCCGAGACCCGCTCCAGACCCCGAAAAAGCCCCTGGGCCCATCGCTCCGACCTCTAATATCGCGCCGGAAGCGTATCGTCTCATGGTCGAGAGGGGCAAAGCCTACGCCCGCGCCGGCGATGTTTTCCAAGTGGTGCCAAGCCAACGTTTCTCTGCGCCTTTGAAAGACAGCGCTTTTTCCCTCTATCGGGCGCTGCGAAGGCTTAATCCCTCGCCTTTTCTGTTCTATCTCGCGTTCGACGGCTACCAGATCGTCGGCTCGAGCCCTGAAATTCTCGTGCGGGCGAGAGAGGGCGTGGTCACAATCAGACCGATCGCCGGCACCCGGCCTCGCGGTCGGACCCCTGCGGAGGACGCCGCCAATGAGCGATCTTTGCTCGCCGACCCGAAGGAACGGGCTGAGCACCTGATGCTGCTCGATCTGGGACGTAATGATGTTGGACGCGTGGCCCAGAGGGGGCCTGTCCGCGCCAATGTCAACCGGACCCGGAATGTCGAGGTCACCGAAAGCTTCGTGATCGAGCGCTACAGCCACGTCATGCACATCGTCTCCAATGTCGAAGGCCAATTGGCCTCCGACAAAGACGCCGTCGACGCGCTTATGGCCGGTTTCCCCGCGGGTACGGTTTCAGGCGCGCCAAAAGTGCGGGCGATGGAGATCATCAATGAGCTCGAACCCCATCGGCGCGGCGTCTATGGCGGCGCAGTGGGCTATTTCTCTGCGGCAGGCGAGATGGACACATGTATCGCCCTGCGCACCGGGGTGGTGAAAGACGGCGCCCTCTATGTCCAAGCCGGCGGCGGCGTCGTGCTGGACTCAGACCCCGAGCTTGAGCTTCAAGAGACGATCCACAAGGCCAAGGCCCTCTTCAAGGCGGCCGAGGAAGCGTGGCGCTATACTTGACGCTGGAGTTGACCCCGCCGTGATCCTCGTGATCGATAATTATGACAGTTTTGTCTACAACTTGGTCCACTATATCGAGGATCTTGGCGCGAAAACGCTTGTCGTGCGAAACGACGCCTTGAGCGTTGCGGACGCGCTCGGGATGGCTCTCAAGGGCGTTGTTCTTTCCCCTGGGCCATGCACGCCCAACGAGGCCGGCTTGTGCCTCCCCCTGCTCAAAGCCGCGCCCGAAACGCTTCCGATCTTCGGCGTGTGCCTTGGCCATCAGGCCATGGGTCAGGCTTTCGGCGGCGACGTCGTCCCCGCCAAGGCGATCATGCACGGCATGTCCAGCCCGATCCGGCATACCGGTCAGGGCCTGTTCCGCGGGCTGCCGTCGCCCTTGATCGCGACGCGCTATCACAGTCTGGCCGTGAGGCGCGAAACCCTGCCCGGTGATTTCGTCGTCGATGCTGAGACTGAGGACGGGGAAATCATGGCGATCCGCCACAAAACACGGCCTCTGGTCGGGGTCCAATTTCACCCGGAATCCATCGCCTCAGAGCACGGTCACGCCATGGTTGGGGCGTTTTTGCGTCTGACGGAGCGCGCTGCATGAGCGAAGCCTTGCGCACATGTTTGATGCAGTTCGCGGCCGGCGAGCGGCCGGGCGAGGCGGACATGGCGGCGGCGCTCGAGGCGATCATGGAGGGGGCCGCGGGCGAGGCTGAATTGGGAGGCTGGCTGACCGCGCTCGCCATGGCTGGCGAGCAGACGGAGGATGTGGTGCTGGGCGCGCGGGCGTTGCGGACGCGCATGACGCGGGTCTGTTTCGAAGGCCCCCTGCTCGATGTGTGCGGGACCGGCGGTGACGGCGCCCACACCCTTAATGTCTCGACGGCTGCGGCGCTCATTCTTGCAGGCTGTGGGCTGCGGGTCGCCAAACATGGCAATCGGGCCATGTCTTCAAAAACGGGGGCCGCCGATGTGCTCGCCGCTCTGGGAGTGAGGCTCGACGCAGACGCCGCAGCCCAGGGTCGCGCCATGCGGGAGGCCGGCGTCGCGTTTCTGTTCGCCCAGACCCATCATCCGGCCATGCGCCACGTGGCGGGCGCGCGCAAGGCTCTCGGTTTTCGCACGCTGTTCAACATGTTGGGGCCGCTCGCCAATCCCGCGGGCGCCCAACGCCAGCTGCTCGGCGTCTATCATCGAAAGATCATGCCGCTTGTGGCGGAGGCCTCCCGGATCTTGGGGTCGGAGAAAGTATGGGTCGTTCATGGCGCGCAGGGCGTCGACGAGATCGCCCCGATGGGCGTCACCCATGTGATCGAAGCCACGCCGGCAGGCCTCCGCTCCTTTGACATCAGCCCGGCGGACGCAGGCTTGGCCGAGGGTCCGCTCGAGGCCCTCAGGGGCGGGGACGCTGCGTACAACGCCGCAGCTCTGCGTCGGTTATTGGCGGGAGAGCGAAGCGTCTATCGCGATTGCGCGGTCCTGAACGCGGCTGCCGCCCTTATGGTGGCTGATCGCGCGGCGACCCTGAAAGAAGGCGCAGCGCTGGCGGCTCGTTCGATCGACAGCGGCGCAGCTTCCGAGGCGCTGCGGCGGCTCGCTGAGGCTACGGGAGGACCCGATGAGCGCCCTTGATCGCATCATGGCTTACAAGCGCGAAGAGGTCGCCGCAATGAAGGCCGCCGGCGTCGCCGCGGATCTCGCGGCCCGGGCCGCGGACGCATCGCCCCCAAGGGGCTTTGAAGCCGCCCTTAGGGCCAAGGCGGCCGTCGAGGGCTTCGCGGTCATCGCCGAGATCAAGCGGGCGAGCCCCTCCAAAGGGCTCATCAGGGCCGATTTTGCGCCCGCCGCGCACGCCCGAGCCTACGAGGCGGGCGGGGCGGCCTGTCTGTCGGTTCTCACCGACGGACCGAGCTTTCAAGGAACGCTCGCCCATCTCGAAGACGCACGCGAGGCCTGTGCGCTTCCCTGCTTGCGCAAAGACTTCATGGTCGATCCCCTGCAGGTGGTTGAGGCGCGGGCGCACGGGGCGGACGCCGTCCTCATCATCTTGGCGGCTGTCGACGACGCCATGGCGAAAGCGCTCGACGAGACCGCCCGCGCCTTCGGCATGGACGTGCTCGTCGAGACGCACACAGAGGAGGAAGTCAAACGGGCCAACGCCCTTGGCGCGGCGCTGATCGGTGTGAATAATCGCGATCTGCGCCATTTCGTCACTCGGCTTGAAACCACCGCTGAGCTGAGCCCGCTCGTCGGCCCACAGGCTTTGCTCATCGCGGAATCAGGCATCAACACGCCGCAGGACATAAGCCGGCTCAGGGGCAACGGCGCGAACGCCTTTCTGGTCGGAGAAGCGCTTATGCGTCAGCCTGACCTGACAGAGGCCCTGATCGCGCTCCGCTTGACCTAAGCGCGGAACGCCCATAGAACGTTCTTGATTTGATCTCAGCGTCGGTCCGCATCTTCCCGCGCCGACTGGATCGGAGGCGAACGCATGCTGACGTCCAAGCAAAAAGAGCTTCTGCTTTTCATTCACCAGCGGCTCAAGGAGACCGGGGTGTCGCCTTCGTTTGACGAAATGAAAGAGGCGTTAGACTTGGCGTCCAAGTCGGGCATCCACCGGTTGATCACGGCTTTGGAAGAGCGCGGCTTTCTGCGGCGCCTGCCGCACAGAGCGCGGGCGCTCGAAGTGCTGAAATTGCCCGAGGCTGTGACGCCCACGGCCCCCCCTCGGGGACGCGCCGCGTTCAAGCCGCAGGTCGTGGGCCCTGACCTCCCCCGCGTGCGCGGGCCGTCCGCGCAGGGCGCCCTTTCGGTGCCGGTCATGGGGCGGATTGCGGCGGGCGTGGCGATTGAGGCGCTCCAACACGAAATCGGCCGCGTCGTGGCCACGGAGGACATGGTCGGCGCAGGCGAGCATTTTGCCCTCGTGGTTCAGGGCGAATCGATGATCGAGGCGGGCATTCACGACGGCGACGTGGTCATCATCCGCAAGACGGATACCGCAGACAATGGCGATATCGTCGTCGCCTTGATCGACGGCGAGGAGGCCACTTTGAAGCGGCTGCGCCGCCGCGGGGGTTCCATCGCTCTGGAAGCCGCCAACCCCGCCTTCGAGACGCGGATCTTCGGACCGGACCGTGTGCAGGTTCAGGGGCGCCTTGTTTCTCTGGTTCGGCGTTATCCCTGAAGGGACGCGCCGTCCTAGAACCTCCTTCGCGCGCGCGGCCACGCGTTGGGCCCCACAGGTCTTACGCGGGGGCGCTCGCCGTTCGTGGCGTGAGGCTTGGGCGTGGCCGAAGCCTGGGTTGCAAAATCTTGGTCTGGACGCTGATAAAGGCGGCGGCTGAGGCTTCTCCCTCGGCGTGCTGCGCTCAGGCGGACCTGGTTTGGCGTCGAGGAGAATGGCGAGGGTCGTTGTGGCGACTGCCCTGACCCGCTTGGACTGAGAGCGCGCGCGGCGGCGGAACGCCTGCTCGATGCGCCCGGTTTCAAGGATGGTCCCGAGAGGACGACGCGCGCTTCGCCGCATGCTAAGCGGGCCTCTGTCGGGGGCTCCTTCACGCCTGCCGGTTTGCTTTATTGAGTGCTTTTATGAACGTCGTCACACGCTTCGCCCCCTCTCCCACCGGTTTCCTCCATATCGGGGGCGCCCGCACAGCTTTGTTCAATTGGCTGTTTTCGCGCGGAGCGGGAGGGCGCTTCCTTCTGCGGATCGAAGATACCGATCGCGAACGGTCCACACAGGCGGCCATCGATGCGATTATTGACGGTATGGCGTGGCTTGGGCTGGACGCGGACGAACCGCCCCTGTTTCAGTTCGCCCGGGCCGATCGTCACCGAGCGGCGGCGCAGTCGCTCATCGACAAAGGTCTGGCCTTTCGGTGCTACGTGTCGCCCGAGGCGCTGAAGGAGCAGCGGACCCAGCAGGAGTCCGATATCGCAAAGCTTCGCGGCTTGAGGGCGCGGCTGCAGGACCAGCAAACGACGAACGGCCTCGATTCCGCAATCGCGGCCATGTCGCGGTCGGAGGCCGAGGCGGCGGAAGCGCGCCTCGCGGCGACGCTGAAAGACAAGCAACGCGGCTTCCGGTCGCCATACCGGGATGGCGGCAGGCCGCCCGAGCCGAACGCGCCCTGGGTGGTGCGGTTGCGGGCCCCCGATACAGGCGAGGTCGTCATCGACGATCAGGTGCAGGGCCCCGTTCGCACGCCGGCGCAGGATATCGACGATCTGGTGCTGCTGCGGAGCGATGGCACGCCGACCTATATGCTCGCTGTGGTGGTGGACGACGCCGACATGGGCGTGACCCATGTGATCCGCGGCGACGACCACCTGACCAATGCCGCCCGGCAGGCGCCGATCATCGACGCCATGGGGTGGGACCGTCCTGTCTACGCCCACGTGCCGATGATCCATGGGATAGACGGAGCCAAACTCTCCAAACGTCATGGCGCGCTCGCCGTGCAGGCCTATCGCGACATGGGCTATCTTCCCGAAGCCCTGACCGCGTACCTCATGCGCCTGGGTTGGAGCCCCGGGCATGACGAGATCCTCACCCTGCAAGAAGCCGCACCCCTGTTTCGATTGCAGCAGCTGGGAAAGGCGCCCGCCCGGCTTGACGTCGAAAAGCTGAATTTCGTCAACGCCCAAATGATGCGCTCAGCAGATCTTGATCGGCTCGCGGCGCTGGTGCTGGAAGCGTCAGGCGCTCCGGTCAGTCCGGCCTTCGCAGAGCGGTTGCGCCGAGCCCTCCCCGCTTTGCGGCTGCGCGGCAAAACGATCCTCGAAATTCGCAATTTAGCAGGATTTTTGGCGCAAGATCGACCAATCGTCCTTGACGATAAGGCGCGCAATTTGGTGAAAGGCGAAGCGAACGCGCGGCTTCGGGCCCTGCGTCTGGCGCTGGCTGATGCGTCCGACTGGAACGAAGAGGCGCTGGCGGAGTTATTGAAAGTTTTCGCCGCGGCTCAAGGCGTGGGCCTTGGCGCCGTCGGACCGCCGCTGCGGATGGCTTTGACCGGGGGCGCAGCGGCTTTGGATTTGGCCCAAATTCTTGCGGCTCTGGGGCGCGACGAAACCCTGGCCCGCTTGGATGAGACTTTGCTGTAGCGCCGGCCCGGGGGATCGGGCGGATCACGCAGGAACGAGGGAAAGGCGAGGCATGGACAATAAAATCAAGCCGAAGGGGTCGGCGACGCTGACGCTCGGAGACAAAGCCTATGATGTGCCGGTGTGTGGCGGTTCGGTAGGCCCCGACGTTCTCGATATTCGTAAACTCTACGCCCAGTCAGGGTTGTTCACCTACGATCCAGGCTTCACCTCAACGGCAAGCTGCGAAAGTCAGATCACTTTTATCGATGGGGATGAAGGGATTCTGCTTTATCGCGGCTATCCGATCGATCAGCTGGCCGAGCAGTCCTCGTTTATCGAAGTCTGCTATTTGCTGCTGCACGGGGCCCTGCCAACCCAGGCGCAGCTGGCTCAGTTCGAGCACAGCATCACCCGCCACACCATGGTGCACGAGCAGCTCTCGCGCTTCTATCAGGGGTTCCGGCGCGACGCGCACCCGATGGCGGTCATGGTCGGGGTGGTCGGCGCGTTGTCGGCGTTCTATCACGACAGCACAGACATCAATGACCCGCACCATCGGATGGTGGCCAGCCATCGCTTGATCGCAAAGTTGCCGACCATCGCTGCTATGGCGTTCAAATACACAATCGGCCAGCCGTTCGTCTATCCCCTCAACTCTTTGGACTACGCCTCAAACTTCCTGAGAATGTGCTTCGCCGTGCCGGCCGAAGATTATGTCGTCAATCCGGTCATGGCCCGCGCGATGGACGTCTTCTTCACGCTTCACGCCGATCACGAACAGAACGCGTCAACCTCCACCGTGCGGCTTGCAGGCTCATCAGGCGCAAATCCTTTCGCCTGTATCGCCTCCGGCATCGCCTGCCTCTGGGGCCCGAGCCACGGCGGCGCCAACGAGGCTGCGCTGAGAATGCTGGAAGAGATCGGCACAGTGGCGAACATCCCGGCATTCATCGCCAAGGTAAAAGATCCCAACTCGGACGTCCGACTTATGGGCTTCGGTCACCGCGTTTACAAGAACTATGACCCACGCGCCAAAGTGATGCAGAAATTGTGTCATGCGGTACTCAAAGAAGTTGGAGCGGATAATGACCCTCTCCTTCAAGTCGCGGTCGAACTTGAGCGAATCGCTTTGAATGATGACTATTTCATCAAGCGGAAACTCTATCCGAACATTGATTTCTACTCGGGTATAACCCTTAAGGCGATGGGCTTCCCGACGTCGATGTTTACCGCTCTTTTCGCCGTCGCTCGAACGGTCGGCTGGATTGCCCAGTGGACCGAGATGATGGAGGACGAAGCGCAAAGAATTGGCCGCCCGCGGCAAATCTATACCGGCGCAGCGCAACGGGATTATATTTCGCTCGACAAGCGGTGATCAGGCTGCGTTATGGCGTGCCCCGTTTAAGATCGAGAGCACGACATCGGCGGCCACGTCCTGGGCTGCGGGGCCGCCGCGTCCCATTATATCAAGGGCGGCGTTTTGGGCGGCGACCTGCTGCGCGCGCGCAGCAGGCTCGTCCAGCAGCCGTCCAGCTGCAGCGGCGAGGTTGGACGGCGTCATTCTTGTTTGAATAAACTCAGGGGCGGCCTCCCGTCCCGCGGCGACATTGATCAAGGCCGCATAGGGGCTCTTGAACAAGAGCGCGCGGGCTAGGAACCAGGTGACCCATCCCAGCTTATAAGCGATCACAACAGGGGACCCCTGCAATGCGATCTCGGTGGTGACAGTCCCGGAAGCGGCCAGGGCGACGGTCGCCGCTGCAAAGGCATCGCCTTTTTCGCTTTCATCCGGCAGGCAGAGTACATCAAGACCCGTAGCGCGGACCTGGGTGATCACCTCGTCGCGTAGGGTTTGGGCGGGCGCGCAGACGATCTGAAGATCCGGTCTCTCCGCCTTGAGCCGTCCGGCCGCCCGCCACAAGGTCGGGGCCACGCGACGGAGCTCGCTCGGTCGACTGCCAGGGGCGACGACCAGCACGCGCGCATCGGCCCCCAATCCATGACGACGGCGGAAAGCCAAACCGTCGCCCTGGATGTGTCGGCCTATCGCAGGATGGCCGCAAACAGTGCACGCAAGTTCGTGCTGAGCGTAGTAAGACGGCTCAAAATCGTGGATGCAGATCAGGTGGTCAACCAAGCCGGCCAAGGTCTTCGCTCTCCCCGGTCGCGTCGCCCAGACCTGGGGCCCAATATATTTGATCAGCCTGATCTCAGGGGCCAATCGCCTCATCCGGGCGGCAAGCCGAATGCTGAAGCCCCAACTGTCGATCAAGACTGCAGCCGTAGGCCGCGCCGCGGCCATGTCTGCCGCCACCGCGTCCACGGCGCGTTTCACCCTGGAATGCGCCTTGACCCCGTCGACAAAGCCCAGAACGGCCAGACCAGAGACATCGATAGGACGCTTCACGCCCTCAGCAGCGAGCCCTTCCAGCCCCACGCCAAGCACGGCCAAATCAGGTCGGCGGCGGCGTAAAGCGCGGACCAGATCAGCCCCCAAGGCGTCGCCCGAGGCCTCGACCGCGACGATATAAACACCACCGCTCATGCTGCGGGACCAAGGGCGGGCGCGAACCCATAGACGAAAAGCCCCCATTCGTCGGCGCGGGCCAGCGCTTCCTCCCTCTGTAGAAACAAAGCGCCGCCAGCCTCGACCGCGATGCCCGCCAAGCCCGCGGCGGCCGCGCTCTCCACTGTGGCGAGTCCGATGGTTGGCAGGTCAATCCGGCGTTCCTGGCGTGGCTTGGGGCGCTTGAGAAGCACCCCGCGGCGATCATGCGGCGCGCCACGGACAGGCAGCGGCAATTCCCCGACCCGCCGAAGCATCAGGTCCGTGCCTTCCTGGGCTTCCACCGCGAGCACCAAGCCGTCGCAGACGACCACTCCTTGGCCTATGTCCCAGCCCCCCACCGCCTCGGCCACGGCCGCGGCTTTGGCGATGTCGGCCAAAGCCCGAGGGTTCGGCGTGCGCCTGCCCAAGGCGCCTGCCCCCGCCAAAAGATCGGGGCATGCCTGGTCTGCCCCCAGAACCTGGAACCCTGCTTCTTCTGCCGCCTCCACGAACACGCGCATGAGCGCGTCGTCGCCGGTCTGCATCGCTGCAAGCACCCGGGGCAAAAGCGAAAGGGCGAGAGCGTCAAGCGTGAGCCGGGCCGGGTCCACCCGGCGCACCACGCCCGCGAAACAGATCGCTTCGCAACCCTCGGCCTGCAAGCGCGCGAATTGGGCGCCGATCTGGCCGAGATCAAAATCGTCCCCCGGATAAGGCGCGAGGCCCTCATCGGCATGGGGCGCAAGGCGAACAATGAAAGGCGGACGGCCTTGGCCCGTCAGATGCTGGGCGATCGCTGCGGGAAGCGCTCCGCCGCCAGCGATCAATCCTATTCTCCGAACGGGCCCTCCCGCCGCAGGACCGCGCATCATAGCGGGCGCGGTTTGCACAAAGGCCTTCTGCTGTCGGCCTTCACGAAACGGATAATGTCCATCACCTCTGCGCTGTCGGCGTAAGCCTGGGCTACGCGCGCCAGCCGATCCTCCCACACCCCCTCGCCTTCGAACAGCGCACGATAGGCCCCGCGGATGCGGTGGATGGCCTCGCGGGAAACGCCACGGCGCTTCAGACCCACCATGTTAAGCCCCGCAAGCTCGGCATGATTGCCCAAGGCTAGGCCATAGGGGATCAAATCCTGGACAAGCGCCGTCACACCGCCGACAAAAGCCGCCTTGCCGATGCGCACGAACTGGTGAACTGCAGAGAGGCCTCCCACAATGGCCCCCTCCTCCATGATCACGTGACCGCCAATGACTGCGCTTTGCGACAGCATCGCACGGTCGCCGACCACGCAATCATGAGCGACATGGCTCTGGGCCATAAAATAACAATCGGCGCCGATGCTTGTTGTCCCTCGGCCGCGGGCCGTGCCGCGATGGACGCTGAAATGCTCGCGCATCTGCGTGCGGGGACCGATCATGACGGTGGTGGGCTCGCCTCTATAGGAAAGATCCTGCGGGAGCCCGCCAAGACTGCAAAAGGCGTCAGCCACGCAGCCTTCCCCCATCGTGACGCAGCCGTCGACATGAACATGGGAGACGAGACGCACACCGTCGCCGAGGCGAGCGCCCGCGCCTACCACGCAAAAAGGGCCAATCTCGACCCCCTGGCCCAGGTCGGCCTCAGAATGGACGACGGCGCTGGGATGGATCTTGGCGCTCACTGACTGGGCAACTCCGCCTTCATCGCGGCGAACTCCGCCTCGCAGGCCACTTCGCCGTTCACAAGGGCGCGTCCCCGAAATTTGAAGATGTTCCGCCGCGCCAAGATGACTTCAACCGGCATTTCGAGGAGATCGCCAGGGGTGACGGGGCGACGGAAACGGACCGCGTCAACAGCCATGAACAAAATCGTGTGGCGGGTGATGTCCACATCCAGCGATTTCGACATCAGCACGCCACCGGTTTGAGCGATGGCCTCAATCTGCAGCACCCCGGGCATCACGGGCTTGTTGGGGAAATGTCCCTGGAAGAACGGCTCGTTGATCGTCACGCCCTTGATCCCCCGGATCGAGGTGTGGGGCACATAATCATAGGCCCTATCGACCAACAAAAACGGATAACGATGCGGAATGCGCCGCATCACCTCGTCGATATCGATGGTCGCGCCCAAGCCGGACTCCGGCTGCTTTATCTCACTCTTGGCCATCGCCCTTCCTTCGCATCCGTCGCAACCACGCCGTCTCCCGCATCCAGGACCTCAAGGGTTGAGCCGGGTAGCCTCCCCACGTTTCCCCGGCCGGCACGTCATGCATCACCGCCGATCCCGCCGCCAATTGCGCGTTTTCGCCAATATGGCGATGATCGGAGACGCCCACGCGCCCTCCGAAACGCACGCCATCCTCCACGACCGTGGACCCCGATATGCCTCCAAAGGCCGCCACGACAACCCTTCTTCCCAGTCTGACATTGTGTGCGACATGGCAAAGATTGTCGATTTTGCTGTCCTCGCCGATGACCGTGTCCGCCAGCATGCCGCGATCAATGGTCACGCCCGCGCCGATCGAAACGCGGTCCTGGAGGATGACGCGGCCGAGATGCGGTACGTCGACCAGGCCGAACGTGTCTCCCGCTACACCGAAACCCTCCCCGCCAATGACACTCCCGGCGCCGATGGCCACCCCGTCGCCGATCAAGGCGCACTGGATCGACACATGGGGCCCGACGACCGTCTTGCGCCCTACGGCGCAGCCAGGACCAATCACGGCCAGCGGCGCGATCTCGGCGCCAGCCCCGATGGCGCAGCCTGGGCTCAGAACAGCGTGCGGCGAAACCTTTGCGCCGGCCTCCACCACCGGCGCTGGGCCTTCGTCAGACCAAATGCGTGGGCGAAAAAGCTTCGGCACGAGCCGCGCGAACGCCGCCCGGGGAGACGGCGCGATGATCACCGCCGCCGCGCCAGCGTCCAGTAGAAGCTCCGCCATGCCCGCGGTCGCCACCACGCATCCTCTGAGAGGCGGCGGCGCTCCCTTGAGACGCCCCGCGACATGGGACAGCCCGTCTGCGTCCGCCGCGCCGAACGCAGCGACGCTCGCCACCAGGTGCGCCCCGGCGCCTTCAACAGGAAAGCCGGCCGCCAGCGTTTCCACTGCGACCGGCCCCAAAGCCTCATAAAATCTGTCGTCCGTCACGGACTCCGCCGTCTATTGCGCAGGAGCGGTCTGACGGGTGACGGTCAGGTTGGACAAACGCTGATCAAGACGGGCGATCACCGCGTCGGTGATGTCGACGCCGCTGGCGGAGGAGCGGACGATGGCGCCGGAATTGAGCACGAAAAGCGCGCCCCGCGACGCCATCACCTCGTCCACGATCGGACCCAACTGCGCGTTGAAGTCCCTCAGAGCCACGAGCTCGGTATATTGAAGATCCCGCTCGCTGGCGGCGGCGCGCTGCTGTAGCGCCTGAAGACGACGATCATTGGCCGCCATCTGCGAGGTCAAGGTCCCGTTGGACAAAAGCTGGTCGCGGGTCAAACCCGCGGCCGCCTGCTGCAAACGCGCTTCCTCCTCGCGGATCGCGCGCTCTTCATTGGCGAGTTCACTGACCACTTGCTGCTGGATCGCGCCCAGTTGCTGGCTCAGGGAGCGACCCGCTGCTGAGTCCGACATCAGCCTCTGGGTGTTCAAAACCACGATCTGGGATTGCGCCGCCTGCGCGGCGGCCTCCTGCACCGGGGCGGCGACCGCGAGGCCGACCACCATCATGACGACTGCGAGGTGACGCATTTGTCCCACCATTTCCAAGTGTTATCGATCTATTACTTAAACGTTAGAATTGCCGCCGTGTCGAGAACCGGAACGTCTCAGTCTGGTCGTAATCCTCCCGTTGGAACGGCTGCGAGAAGTCGAACTGCACAGGGCCGAAGGGCGACTCCCAGAACAGACTGACGCCGGCCGTCGCTCGCAACGAGGCGCTGTCCTCGACGAACTGGGTGAAGGTTTGCGCCGACGACCCTGTCCCGGAAGTGAAGACGGTCGTCCTGCGGCTGCCCTCATCCAAGACGCCAACCGTACCGAACTCCGCGAATGCGGCGGCGCTAAGGCCAAACTGCTCAGGAAGCCCAGTTGGGAAAGTCAGCTCGAAAGTGCCGACGCCATAGACATTACCCCCCAACGCATCGCCTTCGATCTCATTGACCAGATTGCCGTTCGCATCAGTCACTCGGAGGATCTGCCTTGGTCCAAGGCCCGCCACTTCAAAACCGCGGAAGCTTTGACCGCCCTTGAAGAAGCGATCATTGATCCGCACCTCCTCGCCGCCCCAGCCAAAAATATAGCCGGTGTTGAGCCGGAAACTCGCGACGACGTCTTGGCGCAGACCGTAATAGACGCTGCCTTCGAGCTCTGAGCGCACATATTGCACATCCCCGCCAAGGCCCGCGAAGTCCTGACGCAGCTGCATGTCAAAACCGCGGGTCGGGGTGACCGGGTCGTCCCGTCGGTCCCAATTGAAATTGTAACCGATCAACGAGGTCAGGAACGATCCCTCTTGGAAGCAGATCAAGGCCCGATTTGGGTTCAGCGGCGAACACTGATCCACAAAAATCGTGGAACCGGGACTGCCGGGATCGTCGATCGCCACCGACGCGTCGACGACGTCCAGATCGTCCTGCACGAAGCTGTAATTGATCCCAAGGCTTGTATTCTCGGTCAGCGGGAAGAAGGAACGAAGGCCAAGCCCGGTCGATTGGTTCTCGAAAGAGGACTCGTCGGCGAAGTCGGAACGCAAGGAATAAACGTCAAATCCTGCGGCAAGCTCGCGCCCCAAGAAACGCGGTTCCAGGAAGCGGAGCTCAAGCTGCTGGGAACGCGAAGACGTCGACGCCCGCACCCGAAGATATTGGCCCCGACCCGCCAGGTTCCGCTGGGTCAGGGACAAATCGAACAGAAGCGAATCTGTCGTGGAGAACCCCGCAGCGAAGGAGACTTCACCCGTGGTGTCCTCCTCGACCGTCACATCGACAATCGCCCGATCATTGGCGGACCCGGGACGCTCCTCCACCGTCACTTCCCGGAAGAAACCCAAGGCGCGGACCCGGGATCGCGAACGATCCAACAAAACCCGATTGAAGGCGTCGCCCTCCACCGTGCGCAGCTCGCGGCGGATCACCTCGTCGCGGGTCTGGGTGTTGTTGACGATGTTGATGCGCTCGATGAACACCCGCGGGCCTTCGTTCACCTCGAACGTGATATTGACCACGCGGTTGTCAGCATCCCGCTCGACGCGCGGGCGAATGTCCACGTTGGCGTAGCCGACCGAGCCCGCGACAAAATTCATCGCGTCAATGGAGTCTTCGATCAGATCGGCCTGGAACAACTCCCCTTCCCGGATCGGGATCGCGGCGAGAAGCATCTCCGCCGGGACGCGGTCCAACGCGGTTTGAACATTGATCGCGCCAAAATCGTACCGAACGCCCTCATCGACGGTGAAAGTGATGTAAAAGTCCCGCTGATCAGGCGTCATCTCCGCGACGGCCGACACCACGCGGAAATCGGCGTAGCCGCGATTGGTGTAGTATTGCCGAAGCTGCTCGCGATCATATTCGAGCCGGTCGGGGTCGTAATTGTCGTTGCGGCTGAAAAAATTCCACCAGCGGCTCTCGGTTGTGACGATCGATTCACCCAATCGGCGGTCGGAAAACGCGTCATTGCCGATAAAATTAATCGATCGCACGCCCGTGACGGGCCCTTCGTCAATCTCAAAGATCAGGTCGACGCGGTTTTGCTCCAATTCCCTCACCTGAGGGGTGACTGCAGCGGCGAAACGGCCCGCCCGGCGGTAAAGCTCGATGATGCGCTGGACATCGGCCTGGACGCGCGCGGCCGTGAACACCGACCGCGGATCGGCCTGGATTTCATCCATCAGGTCTTCTTCGTCGAGGGCGTTGACGCCTTCAAAAATCACCTGGCTGATGATCGGGTTCTCCACCACAGACACAACCAAGTCCGCCCCGCGCTGCTCGATATCGACGTCGGCGAAGAGCCCTGTGGCGAAGAGGGTTTTCAGAGACAGGTCGATGCGCTCGGCGTCGAACTGGTCGCCGGAGCGCAGCAAGAGATAGGAGGCGACGGTGGCGTTCTCGATGCGCTGGTTGCCTTCCACCAGCACCCGACGGATCACCGGCGCTTGGGCTACAAGAGCTTGGGATGCGGGGCTTTCGGTTGAGAGGGTTGCGGTCGCGGGCGCTTGGACAAGAAGAGCGGCCTGATCAGACGGCGGATCCTGGCGAGCGGAGCCAGGCCTGTCGTCCGGGTTGGTGGTAGGACGCAAATCCTGAACGACAGCATGGGCGGGGGAGGCCAGCGCGCCTACCCCGACCGTCGCCACACAGCTGACAGCGCCGACCACGACTTCCCGCAACATGCGCTTCATACCGGCCTCGATCTTTCCGCGCTCCCCGGCGCCACGGACTTAAGACATGATCCGCGGCCGCCTGACAAGAACGCACCGCCGTTGAGCCTCACCCCACAAGGATGCGCTGAATGTCGTTCCAAGTGGCGAACAAAAACAGCGCCAAAAGCGCCACCAAACCGCCCCGCGTGGCCCATTCCTGCGCCTGCATGGGCAAAGGTTTGCCGCCACGGACGGCCTCGATCGCGTAAAAGGCGAGGTGCCCTCCATCCAGCACCGGGATCGGCAAAAGATTGACGATTCCGACCGCAACCGACAAGACCGCCGCCCAGCCCAGCAGAGACAATAAAAGATCACCGACCCGATCGCCCCAGCTGACGCTTGGGTCCTGCGCGATGGCGCTTTCGGCGATCTGGCCAGACTGGTTCATAATGCCAAGCGGTCCCGACAAATGTTCGGCGGACGCCTGGCCCGTCAGGATGTTGCCGACATAAGCGAAAGTCGCCGTCACGATGTTCCACGTGTTCTCCGCGCCATAGCCGATCGCCTGCAGAGGCCCAACCTTCTCGATCACGCGCTCATCCAAGCCTGCGACGCGGTGGACGCCAGCGCGGCCGACTTGCCGGTCGATGCCCGTGCGCGGGTCCGTCACCGTCTCGGTGCGCGTGGTCAGGGTCAGGTCGAACCGATCGCCACCGCGCTCCACCCCGATCAGAAGACGGGCCCCGGCGTTCGCTTCCACCTTGCGGCGGAACTCCCCGAACGTGGCGATCGGGACCCCGTCAATGCTCACGATGAGATCGCCCGGCCGGATCCCGGCCTCGGCCGCCGCCGTCCCCGCCACGACAGCGTCCACCCGAGGGGACAAGGCGTCACGGTCGGTGACGTCGCGGCCGAGGATCATCGCCAAGGCCGCAAAAGCGATCATCGCGAAGACGAAATTCATCAGCGGACCGGCGGCCACGACAAAAGCCCGCACCGCCAATGGCATGGCGTGGAAAAAGCCGGCCCTGCGGGCCGCCGCGCGGCGCTCTGGGGTGTCGATGAGGACGTCAGAGCCCGTGCTGGCCGGGTCGGCGTCGCCGGCGAAGCGCACATATCCGCCAAGCGGCAGAGCCGCTATCCGCCACTGCACGCCCTGACGATCCTTCCAGGACGCCAGGGTCTTGCCAAAGCCGATCGAAAACGTCTCGACCGCGACCTTCGACCAGCGGGCGGCCTGAAAGTGACCGAACTCGTGTACAAACACCACAAGGCTCAGGGTCAGAATGAACGACCCCCCGTAAATGAGGATGTTCGACAAGGCCTCCGGCATGCTTCGTCCCCTCTGTCGCCTTTTGCGCGCCTGTCGAAAGGCCGCGCCCAAAGGTCCCTATCGTATTCGCGCTAAAACGTCGCGGGTGAAATGCCGCACCGTCTCATCGATTGCCCGCAGCTCATCCAAGGATGAAGGCGATTTTGCGATGGCGGCTAATGACGGCCCTTCGGCGGCGTCCATGACGCGGGCGTTGATTTCACCGATTTCCAGAAAACCAGTCTCGCCGCGCAAAAAGGCGGCGACGGCGACCTCGTTGGCGGCGTTCAGAATGGCGGTATGGCCGCCCCCGGCTTTCGCGGCCTGCCAGGCGAGCCGCAGATTGGGAAAGCGATCCTCGTCCGGCGCCTCAAAGCTCAAAGTCTGAAGTTTCGCGAGGTCGAGACGGGGGGTGGACACCGCCATTCGGTCGGGCCATGCCAGCGCGTAAGCGATCGGTGTGCGCATGTCGGGGACTCCCAATTGCGCCAAGACCGAGCCGTCCACATAATGCACGAGGCTGTGGATGATGGATTGGGGATGAATCAACACATCCAGCCGATCCGCCTCGATGCTGAAGAGATGCATCGCCTCGATCAGCTCAAGCCCCTTGTTCATCATTGTCGCGCAGTCGACGGAGATTTTCGCCCCCATCGGCCATGTGGGGTGGGCGACGGCTTGGGCGGGGGTCACCCGGGCCATCTCAGCGAGGCTCGCTTTGCGGAAAGGGCCTCCGGACGCCGTCAGAGTGACTTTTTCAACCCACTCCGGACCCTCCCAGACTTGAAAGATGGCGCTGTGTTCGCTGTCCACCGGCAGAAGCGTCGCGCCCGCCTTCAAGGCTGCGCGGGTGAGCAGATCCCCAGCACAAACCAAACTCTCCTTGTTGGCGAGGGCCACCGTGGCGCCGCGGTTCGTCGCCGCCAAGGTCGGAGCCAACCCAGCAGCGCCCACAATGGCCGCCATCACCCAATCAGCGGGCCTTTCGGCCGCTTCCACCACAGCTTCGGGTCCTGCGCCGACCGCGCACCCTACGCCAGCCAGCGCTTCCCTGAGAGCAGGCCCTTGGGTCTCATCGTGGATTGCTGCGAAACGAGGCCGAAGCCGCTTCGCCAGAGCCACAAGCTTGTCGACGTCGCGCCCCGCAGCGAGGGCCTCGACCTCGATGGGTTCGCCCCGGGCCAACGCCTCTTCCACGACAGCCGCCGTGGACAGCCCGACCGACCCTGTCGCACCCAGGATCGTCACCCGTCGCGCCGCGCTCATGGACCTCATCCCCCTAGCGGACCTCGCCCGCTCAACAGTGTCAACACCTCCGGCGCCACCGCCACGGCCACGCCGGTCCCTAAGGTCGCCATAATAAGCCCGTCCAGGCGATCAAGCATGCCACCGTGGCCAGGGATGATGCGGCTTGCGTCTTTCACGCCGAACCGGCGTTTGAGCGCTGACTCAACGAGGTCTCCGAGCAAGCCCAATATCGCAAGCCCCAGACCCGCCATCGCCCAGGCGACAGGAGGACCGCCCCAGGCGGCGCCGCACGCCAGGCCCGCCGCCGTTCCGGCGGCGAGGCCGCCGAGCACCCCGGCCCAAGTCTTCTGCGGAGAAATCAGAGGTGCGAATTTCGGGCCCCCGATCAAACGACCGGAAAAATAAGCGGCCATGTCGACGCACCAGATCACGATAAATAACGTCAAGACGATCATCAGGCCCGTCGCCTCATGACCGCGCAGCCACACGAACGCCGCTGGCGGCGCGCCGATATAATAGGCCCCCAAGAAAGCGTTAAGGCGGGCAGACCCTCCTGGCGCCAAAAGCGCCGCCGCCCCAGCCCACACCAAAAGCCAAGCTTCCGCCCAGCTCGGCTGATTCCAGCTAGCGGCGATCACCGCGCCAAAGGCCCCGAGAAAAATCGGCGCGCCCACCCGCGTCAAGGCTGAAGGCGCGGTCATCCGCGCCCATTCATAACTCATCACAACGACGGCGGCGCCCGCCGCTCCCGCCAGCCACGGGCCGCCGGCGATAGCGGCAGCCAGGGCGGCCGGGATCAGGACCAGAGCGGAGGCGACGCGGGGCCCAAGATCGGCCAAGGGCGCGCCCTGGTCGGCTCTGAAGCCCTCGGCGGACCGATCCACGCTCCGCTCAACTTCCGGCGTGACGGCTGGCGCCGCCGTAGCGTCGTTCGCGGCGTCTGAACTCATCAATCGCGGCCTCCAACGCCGCGCGGTCGAAATCGGGCCAGAGAATATCAAGAAACACCAATTCCGCGTAGGCCGCCTGCCACAGCATGAAGTTTGACAGGCGCAGCTCGCCGCTTGTGCGGACAATCAGGTCCGGCGCAGGCAGGCCCGCAGTGTCCAGCCGTGCGCCCAGGGACGCCTCATTGACCTCGTCGGGGCGAAGGGCGCCGCGCGCGACGTCTTCCGCAACTCGCCGGGCGGCGCGCGCGATTTCATTCTGCGCGCCATAATTGAAGGCGATGGTCAGATTGAGGTGGGTGTTTTGCGCGGTCCGGCTTTCGGCGGTTTCGATGATGCGCAAGATGTCGGCCGATAAGCCCGACCTCTCGCCGATCACCCGGATCCTTACCCCCTCCCGCACCAACCGATCCAAATCGCGCTGCACATAGAGGCGCAGAAGATCCATCAGCGTGTGGACCTCGTCTTTGGGGCGGCTCCAGTTCTCGGTGGAGAAGCCAAAAACAGTCAGATAAGCCAGATTCAACGCGCCCGCCGCCTCAACCGTGCGACGCAGCGCCTCCACCCCTTCGCGGTGTCCAAAGGTCCGCGGCCGGCCCCGAGACCGCGCCCATCGTCCGTTTCCGTCCATGATGATCGCCACGTGCTGAGGCTGGTCATCGCTTGAGAGAGGCGGAACGGCGGTCAATCAAACTCTCTCCTTGGTCGAGGCGCGAGAGCCTATACCTGCATGATTTCTTCTTCTTTTTGTTTCAACGCGTCGTCGACGCGTTTCACAAACTGGTCTGTCGCCTGCTGGACCTGTTCGGCGAGCTTTTTGTGCTCATCTTGGCTGGCGTAGCCGTCTTTCTCGAGTTTTTTCAGAAGGTCCATGGCGTCACGGCGGACGTTGCGGACAGCGACCCTCGCCGCTTCAGCGTGTTTGCCCGCGATCTTGGCGAGTTCTTTGCGACGCTCTTCGTTGAGAGGCGGTATCGGCACGCGGAGGGTCTGACCGTCCATGACCGGGTTGAGACCCAGGTCGGAGTTGCGGATCGCCTTCTCCACAGCCACGACCACGCCGCGATCCCAGATCTGAACGCTCAATAGCCGCGGCTCGGGAGCGCTGACCCCGGCGACCTGGTTCAAAGGCGTCATGGCGCCGTAGGCGTCGACCATGATATTGTCGAGGAGGGAGGCAGAGGCGCGACCTGTGCGCAGGCCTGAAAACTCCTGCTTCAGCGCGGCGAGCGCGCCATCCATCCGTTTTTCAAAATCCTTCAGTTCGAACTTGCCGCCTGCGGCCATGACACAACCCGTTTCATCGAGTGGAGAGAAAATCAGTCGCGAATGATCGTGCACACCCCGCGGCCCGACAAGACCTCGCCAAGACCGCCGCGCTTGTGGATGTTGAAAACAACGATGGGGATCGCGTTGTCCCGCATCAAGCTGATCGCGGCGGCATCCATGACTTTCAGGTTTCGGGCCAGCACCTCGCCATAAGGCAGCGTGTCGAAACGGGTCGCTTCCGCATCCAATTTTGGGTCGGCGGTATATACGCCGTCTACCTGGGTGCCCTTCATCAGAGCGTCGCAACCCATCTCCGCGGCGCGGAGCGCGGCGGCCGTGTCAGTGGTGAAATAGGGGTTTCCTGTTCCCGCCGCAAAGATCACGATTCGGCCCTTCTCCATGTGCCGCATCGCTCTGCGGCGGATATAAGGCTCGCAGACGGTGACCATCGGGATCGCTGAAAGCACCCGCGTCTCAATCCCGATCGCCTCAAGCGCGTTCTGCATCGCGAGTGCGTTCATGACCGTTGCAAGCATGCCGATATAATCGGCCTGGCTGCGTTCCATCCCGCTTGCGGCGCCGCGCAGACCACGGAAAATGTTTCCGCCGCCAATGACGAGGCACAACTCCACCCCCTGCCGGCTCGCCTCGCCAATCTCGGCAGCAATCCGGGCGCACTGACCGACATCGACGCCAAACCCCGCCTCGCCCATCAGTGCTTCGCCGGAAATCTTCAACAGCACCCGGTTGAAGGGCCGCGACGCAGCTGGTTCGTCTGAGGAAGCCGGAGACGACAATGACATGCGGGCGGCCTTGGCGAATGGTTGCGGAGCGCGAAGCTGTAAGCGCTGAAGGCGCGCTCCGGCAAGACCGAAGCGCGCCTTCCATGCAAGAATGTGGCTTTCCTCAAAAGGCGGAGCGCGCCTCAGGCCTGTCCGCCCGTCATGGCGGCGACTTCCGCAGCGAAATCGCTTCCCTGACCCTTGTCGACGCCCTCGCCCAGGGCGAAGCGCACAAACCCCTTCACCCGGATTGAAGCCCCCACGTCCTTTTCGGCCGCCTTCACCGCCGCCTCCACCGTCAGGTCCGGGTTAATGACGAAAGCCTGCTTCAACAGCACCACTTCCTCCAGGAATTTGCGAAGACGGCCCTCCATCATCTTGTCCAAAACCTGTTGCGGCTTTCCAGCCGCTTTTGGGTCCTGGGCGATCTGTTCGGCAAGGATGGCCTTTTCCCGCTCCAAACGATCGGCGGGGACTTCCGCTTCCGAGAGGGCGACGGGATTGGTCGCCGCCACATGCATGGCGATCTTACGCGCCAGATCCTCAAGGGCCGCCGGGGCGCCGCTCGATTCAAGGGCGACCAGCACACCGAGACGACCGAGCCCGTCGGCGACCGCGTTGTGCACATACACACCCACCGCTCCCGGGTTCGCCGAAAGGCTTGCGGCCCGCCGCAGCATCATGTTCTCGCCAATAGTGGCGATGAGCGCTGTCACTGCGTCCTGGACATTGCCCTCGCCGCTCGGGTTCGGTTCGGTCAAGAGCTTCGCCAGATCGCCTTCCACCTTCAGCGCCGCCCGCGCAAAGCCTCGCGCAGCCGCCTGAAACGTGTCGTTGCGGGCGACGAAATCCGTCTCGGCGTTGAACTCCACCAGCGCGGCCTTGGCGCCTGCGCCGAGGCGTTCGCCAGCGGCGGCGACAAGGCCTTCGGCTGCGGCCCGGTCGGCCTTTTTGGCAGCCTTCGATAGACCCTTCGCCCTCAACCAATCGATCGCGGCTTCAATCTCGCCCTGATTCTCGGCGAGGGCCTTTTTGCAATCCATCATTCCCGCGCCGGTCTTTTCGCGCAGCTCCTTCACAAGCGAGGCGCTGATCTCCGCCATAGTGCTGTCTCCTGTTCAAAAATAGGCGGCCAGGGGCGAAAACCGCCCGCAAGACACCCGCTCTGTCTGACTGCGCCGAAGGTTCCGGCGACCTGATCCCGCCATGCCCGGCCCGATGGGTCAGGTCAGGAGGCGGGCTGCCCTTCGGCCGGGGCCGCCGCCGCCGATTCCTCCAAAGCCAGCGCTGGCTCGCGCATGGGTTCGGCCGCAGCGCCGATGTCATAGCCTGCGCGGCCCTGCCCCTCGGCCAAGCCATCCAGGATCGCGTCGGCCAATAAGTCGCAATAGAGTTGGATCGCGCGGGAGGCGTCGTCATTGCCCGGTATGGGGAAGTCTACCACGTCCGGGTCGCAATTGCTGTCAACGATCGCCACGACCGGGATATTGAGTTTGCGGGCCTCCTGGATAGCGATCGCCTCCTTGTTGGTGTCGATCACGATCATCAGATCCGGGATGCCGCCCATGGCCGCGATCCCGCCCAAAGAACGGTCGAGCTTGTCGCGCTCGCGGGTGAGGGTCAAAAGCTCTTTCTTGGTCCGCCCCCCGCCGTCGCCGCCGACAATGGCTTCCAACTCGCGCAGGCGCTGGATGGACTTCGACACTGTCTGCCAGTTGGTCAAGGTGCCGCCAAGCCAGCGTTGATTGACAAAATACTGGGCGCTGCGCTTGGCGGCGGCTGCGATATGCTCGCTCGCTTGGCGCTTTGTCCCCACAAAGAGGATGCGGCCGCCTTTCGCCGCCACTTCACGCGCCTTCAGCAGCGCTTGGTGCAGAAGAGGCGTCGTTTGGGAAAGGTCGAGGATGTGGATCCCGGAACGCACGCCGAAAATATAGCGTTGCATTTTGGGGTTCCAGCGATGCGTCTGGTGGCCGAAATGAGCGCCGGCTTCCAATAATTGACGCATCGAATACTCAGGCAAAGCCATTTTTTACTCCAATCCGGTTGGGCCGCCGCAGGAAGGAGCCGGACCGCCTGGTAGGCTGCGCCGACACCGGAGGAGGTTGGGTCGCCGTGCTGAACGACCGCCTAACCCTGCGTGAGAGATGGCGTCGCCTTAAGCGAGACGGATGACAATGGCAAGGGGCCTTGGCGCTTTTCCGCCCCCGCAGAACCGCCCTGGGAAGCGGATGGCGCCCGAGCCGGATCCGATAAAGGCGCAGCGGCGCCTTCGGCTGCGCCCCATTGAGCGCAAC
>JAGWZH010000151.1 GCA_018971945.1 Alphaproteobacteria bacterium
GTCCAGACGGCCCTTCGTTTTCCGTTGCAGAATCCTCCAGCGCGGCTTTGTCCTCCCATCGTCCAGCGCGTCGCCAAGAATTTTGAGGTTCTCCGCTTTGGCCGCTTGGCGCGTTCGCTGCGGTATGATGCGGGCTGCTCTTTGTTTTTGCCGCACGCTCAAGACGCGCGATGGAGACAACGAGGGTCGGCCGCGCCCAAGCTCAGGCTTTCCCCGTTCGGCGGCGCCATTCTCCGCCCAGACGATCGCCCCGGGGGCGTCGCGGCGCGCTGCGGCGCTTCCCTGGCGGATGGCTTGACGCGCCGCCAAGGTCGGCCCCGCGGGACCGGCCAGCACGCCGAACAGGCACGCTTTTTGAGCGTTAGGGCCGCCTCCGAGCCAGCTCCTCCTCGGCCCCGCGCAGAGATGAAGAGGATGGAGCCCGCGATCCTATGGGCTTTCTTTGTCAGTCTTCTGCGAAAAAGGCCGCGGCCTCCTCGATCAAGGCCACGCGCGCCACAGCGACGAGTTCCGCCCCGATATCAGCCCTCGCCTGCAAGGGATTTGAGCCGATGCGGCCGTCGGGGAAACGCAGGCGGTAATCAGCCGCGTCGCGGATTGGACCGTTCGGCGCGATGGTTGGGCTCATGGCTGGGGCGGTGGCGGCTTCGGGGTAACGATAGAAGGTGACGCTGACTTCGGACGCCGTGGCGTGAGCGCCGTCGCCCACGGGGAAGAACCGCTTGCAGGCCTCCGCGACGCCTTTCAGCTCCCACCAATTCTTTTGCACGCAAACAAAGGGGGCGGGTTCGCCGCGCAGGGAGTAGGGCGCATAGGCCTCAGAGAAAGCAGCCTGGATTGTGGCGATGTTTCCGCCATGGCCGTTCAGGAAATAGATGCGCGTGAAGCCATGCCGGGTCAGGCTCGCGATCCAGTCTTGAAGGGCCGCGATCATCGTCGAGGGGCGCAAGCTGATCGTTCCTGGAAAGCCAAGATGATGCTGCGCCTGGCCGACATTGAAGGTTGGCCCGACCATGAAGCCCGCTTGCTTGGCGGCCTCTTGCGCGATGACTTCGGGGCAGATGGCGTCGGTGCCGATCAGGCCGTTGGGACCATGCTGTTCATGGCTGCCTATGGGGATCACGATTCCCTTGGATCGAGTGAGATAGGCTTCAACGGCAGGCCATGCGGCGGTGGACAACAACATGCAGCGTCTCGTCGGCAGCGCTCCGGGGCGAAAAGGAGCGCTTCAGTCTTGGCTTGTCCGCCCGCCTTCGACAAGGCGCCGCCTCCTCAATGTTGCAGGCCGAGGTCATCCAAAAGCAAAACGCCGTAATCGTCGTCTTGACCAAAGGGTAGCCAGACACGGAAAAAGTCAAAGAAAGCGCGCATGATTGATCTCCTCGGCCGACCATAGCAGCGCATGGTCAAAGCCTCGTTTCGATCTGCGCTTTACAAAAAGTTTATTTGCACGATTGGTCTGTATCGGATCACGTTTCTGACCAGCGATTAACCATTGTCTCCAGAACCTCGAGGGGGACCGCGCCGCTTGACAGCACGACGTCATGGAACGCGCCGATGCTGAACGCGGGTCCGAGTCTCTCCTGCGCCGTGCGACGAAGCCGCTGGATCTCAAGACTGCCGATCAGATAGGCGGTGGCCTGGCCGGGCATGACGATATAGCGGTCAATGTCGCGGCGGGCCTGGGCCTCTTCGCCTGGCTGATTGTCCAGAACATATTGGATGGCTTGCTCGCGCGGCCAGCGCTTGGCGTGGAGGCCCGTGTCGACGACCAGTCGGATGGCGCGGCGGAGTTCCAGAGTGAGCCGACCGAAGTCCGAGTAGGGATCTGCGTAAAACCCCATCTCTTTGGCCAGCAGTTCGCAATAGAGCGCCCAGCCTTCGGAGTAGGCCGTGAACCCGCCTCCGAAGCGGCGAAACCGCGGCAGGCCATCAAGTTCTTGCTGCAAAGCGATCTGGAAATGGTGGCCGGGAATGCCTTCATGGAAGGCAAGCGCCTCAAGCTGGTAAAGCGGAAGGGCCCGCATATCGACCGTGTTGGCGTAATAAACGCCTGGTCTTGAGCCGTCGGCGCTTGGTCTTTGGTAAAAGGCGAGGCCCGCAGACCGTTCGCGGAAAGGCTCGACGGCGCGAACGACCATGCCTGCCTGCGGGGTGCGGTTGAAGAAGGCCGGTATCCTCGCCCGCATCGCGTCGATAGCGGCGTCGGCGCGGGCGATATAGGCGGCCCGGCCTTCCTCGGTTTGAGGCAAGTAGAAGCGGGCGTCGGTCTCCATAAAGTGGAAGAAGTCGCGGAGGGAGCCCGAAAAGCCCACCTGGCGCATAATCGCCTCCATGTCCGTATGCAGGCGCGCCACGTTGTCGAGGCCGATCTCATGGATCTCATCGGCGCTCAGGTTCGTCGTGGTCTGGGTTAAGAGGCGTTCGGCGTAATAGGCGTCGCCGTCAGGCAGGCGCCATACGCCGTCGTCGTCCCCCGCCGCGGACTGCTGTGCGGTCAGGGTGGCGATCGCTTCTTGGTAGGCCGGCGCTACGCTCGACCGCAAGGCGTCGTCCGCTGCGGCGATCAGGCGTCGGATGTCCGCATCCGCCAATCCGAGTGCGGAAACCTTGCCTGCAAAATCGGCTCGCAAGGGGCTGTCGGGGCCGTCGGCGAAAGGCGCGCCTGCGATCACGTTGGCGCAGTCGGACAAAACATAGGCGTAGACAAACCGCGGCGGCAAGACGCCGCGGGCCTGCGCCTCGGCGCTGCGGGCCAGCATTCCGCCAAGATAGGCTCTCACGCCCTCGAGCCGGTCAATATAGGCCTCCGCGTCGGCGATGCTCGTCACCCTGTGCTGGTTGATCAGGAAACTCGGGATACTCGATTGAACCCCGAACATCTGGTTGAAGGCGTAGCTGTGGAGACGGAACGGCCTTTGCGCGCGCGCCCGCTCCAGTCGCTTTTCAAACAACACGCAGGACAATTGATCCTGAGGATCGTTCAGCTGCGCCGGGTCGAAACGCGCGCGCATGGCCGCGACCGCCGCCGCAAGACGTCGGTCGCGGGCCTCGTCGGCGTCGAGGCTCGGGTCGTCCCATCGACCATAATTGCGTTTGTCTCCGATCGCCGTGGCGAACTGGGGGCTTGCGTCCAGCTCAGCCTCGAACGCCCGCTCGAAGAAGGCTGCAAGGGAGGGGTTTGGGCCTGGGCTTGCGCCTTCCCCGTCATGGCGGGTGGCGCAGGCGTTCAAGACCAGCGCGGAGGTCGAGGCGAGAAAAGCGCGGCGGGTCCACATCACGAGATCGCATCCTGAACAGCCCAATTGGGCGGCTCCATGCTAGAATGTTCTTGAAGGGCCGCAAGCGTCTCGCGGGCGGCGCCGATCAGACGTCTTGGCGAGGGCGTTAACCGACCCTTAACCAGACGAACGCCTCATGCCCGACGGATCGGCAAATTCTGCCGGGTCGGCGCATGTTCGCGAGGCCGCCATGAATGGCGCAGAAGTGCTTGATATCGGACGCGAGGCGATTTGGCTGACCGTGTTGATCGCCGCCGGCCCGATGCTCGTTGGATTGGTGGTCGGTCTGATCGTCTCGCTTTTGCAGACGCTGACCCAAATTCAGGAGCAGACCTTGGTCTTCGTTCCGAAAATCCTTGCCATTTTTCTGGCCCTTTTGCTGTTTCTGCCGATCATGGGAGGGCTTTTGGGAAGCTTCACGCAGACCCTGTTTCAACGCATCGCCGCATCCTAGGAGCGCGCGTTGGACCTGACCCTTTACGGCGTCAATCTGTGGGCTGCGGCGCTGGTCTTCGCCCGCGTCGGCGCGTTGATCATGATCCTGCCAGGGTTCGGGGAGCCCGCCGTTCCTGCGCCTGTGCGGCTGGGGATAGCGCTGACTTTGACGGTGATGTTCACGCCTGGGCTTGCCGCAGCGATCCCCGAGGCCCCGGCGGATCCGATTGGGGCTGCGGCTGTCCTCGGGATCGAAATCCTTGTCGGCCTTATGATCGGGACGATTGCGCGCATTATTTTCGCCGCCCTCTCCACCGCAGGGCAGGTGATCGGCAATGAGACGGGGCTCGCTTTCGCCCAGACCGCGGATCCGACCATGGCGCAGTCAGGCCAAATCTTTGCGGTTTTTCTGGGTCTCATGGGCGCCACGCTGATCTTTGTGACGGACCTCCATCATCTGTTTTTGGCCGGCGTCGGGCGCAGCTATCAGACTTTTCCGCCGGGCGAAGCTCTTTTATTGGGGGATGCGGCGGACATGGCCGCGTCCGCGACGGGGGAGAGCTTCCGTATCGGTGTGCAAATCGCAGCGCCCTTGATCCTCGCCGGTTTGATCTTTCGGGTCGGTCTGGGCGTGTTGGCGCGCTTGGCGCCCACCATCCAAGTGTTTTTCGTCACAATGCCGCTGTCGCTGCTTGGCGGCTTTGTGATTCTGGCCTTGGGCCTATCCTCCGGCATGATCTTGTGGCTCGACGCGCTGCAGTCTCACGCCATGGGCTTCCCTTGAATGAGGCTCAATGGCTGAGGAACAGGACCAGTCCGAGAAGACAGAAGACGCCACCCCGCGAAAACTCGAACAAGCGCGGGAACAGGGCGACGTCGTCTATTCGCCCGAGGTCAGCGCCGCGCTTTCGGTGATGGCCACGGCGCTTCTGGCGGCGGTGGTGTTGGGGCCGGCGGCGGCCGAGCTGAGCCGAACGCTTGCCGCCTATGTGGCCGGCGCGCACGCCTACGCCGTCGACAGCGGCTCCATGCGGCGGCTGATGGCGGACCTGGTCATGGTGCTGGTCACGACCTGCGCCCTCGCTGCGGGCGGGCTCGGCTTGGCGGGCCTCGCGTCCCGTTATCTGCAGGACAAGCCTACCTTCACTGCGAAAAGGCTTCAGCCGAGCCTCGACAAAATCGATCCCATCAAGGGGTTTGGACGTGTCTTCGGCAAGGCTGCGCTTGCGAATTTTCTCAAGGCTCTTGCGAAAGTCGCCGTGGTCGGGGGGGCCTTGGTATGGGCGCTCTGGCCGTCCAATGCGGAACTGGAGACGGCGGCGTTTCTGGATCTCGCCGCTTTGCTGGCGCTCGCCCAGGATCGCATTGTGACGCTTTTGATCGCTCTCGCGATCGCTGCGGCCATGATCGGCGCGGTCGATTTCATCTTTGCGCGCCAGTCCTACCTGGATCGGCAAAAAATGAGCCGGCGCGACCTGAAGGACGAGATGCGTCAGCAGGAGGGCGACCCGGTGGTGCGCATGCGATTGCGCCAAATCCGCATGGAAAGAGCCAAAGGGCGGATGCTGCAGGCCATGAGTCAGGCGACCGTGGTGGTGACAAACCCTACCCACTACGCTGTCGCTCTGCGTTACAAGGAAGGCGAAACGCCCGCGCCCATTTGCCTCGCCAAAGGCGTGGACGAGGTCGCACTGCGCATTCGCGAAAAGGCGCAAGAACTCGATATCCCCCTTGTAGAGGATCCGCCTTTGGCCCGCGCGCTGTTTGCAACCGCCGAACTCGATCGCGCCATTCCGCGCGAGCATTATGAGGCCGTCGCAAAGGTGATCGGCTTTGTGTTGAGCCTCGCCCAGCGCAGGCGGCTTCGTACGTCCCGCCCGAATCGGGCACAATGACA
>JAGWZH010000152.1 GCA_018971945.1 Alphaproteobacteria bacterium
CATGCCGAAGATGGATCGCACCGCAATTTCGGCGAAAGTGACGGGATTGGCCCGGCTCATATAGGCGGGGAACAGATAAAGGATCGCGCCGAGAAGGCCCATGAGCAGAACAAGGGCTGTGGACAGCATCGTCGGATGCGCCTGTACGAGCCCCGCCCCGACGCCAAAAAGGCTCGCCCTGCGCAGCGCCTCCGCCTCGATGCGGATGCGGTCATAAAGGTCGACGGTCGACACCGCCTCCTGTTTGATGGCGAATTCCTGGCGTTGGGCGTCTGCGACCTGATTGCCGAGAAGGCTCTGCCGCTGCAGAAGCTCCCGACGCTGTGCGTCGCCCGCGTCCAGTTGATCAAGCATGATGTTTAGCCGGTCCATTTCGGCCCGCATGGTCTGCACAGCCGCTGTGGCCTGCTGCGGCAGGGTCATCTCGGCGAGACTCGCAACCCGATCGGCGAGGCCCTGATCATCGAGAGCCGCAGCGGGGGTCGCCGCTGAAACGCCCCTCGCCGCTTCCAGAGCGGCCAATTCGCCTGCGAGGGTCGCTTGCAGCGCCACGGCCTCGTTGCGTGTGTCTTCCTGCGCAGCGTCAAGCGCGGAAATCTGCTGGGCGATCTGGCTGAGCTCCGCCCGCGGCATCGCCGCGCTTTGCTCGATGGCGGCCAGCCGCTCTTCCGCCAAGGCGATGGCCTCGACCGAGACAATGCCCTGGGAGGCGCTGTCGAGCGAAGCGATATTGAATTGGAACGACCTGGCGCTGAACAACACCGCGTTGAAGAACAAGACCGCGATCATGAGCGCAGCCAGCCCCAAGCCCACCATCCATTTGTGGAACGTCATCGCCCGCACTCCCCGCTTTTGATGTCCGTTGCAAAGCCCATCGACGCCGCCGCGTTCCCCTGCAGGCTGGGCGCGCGCCTGGCACGACGCTTCCCCAACGCCAAGCTTAGCGCAACTCTCCTCTTCATGTTGAGGATTTTTTTACTGGTCGGTGCGGACTGCGGCCCCGTCAAACAACATATCGACCTGCGCGGCCATGGCCGCGCAGGTGCGTTCAAGCGTCCATTTCTGGAAACAGGCGTGCCGGAAATTCCGCAGATAGGCCCCAAGCGCCATGTCCGAGAGGAGGTCCACATCCACCCCAGTTCGCAGAAGACCCTCATCCCGCGCTTCGACCAAGATCTCGCGAACAAACGCGAAAGGACGGAGCAGAGAGGGCCGGCTGCGCTCTTCAAACTGGGACGACCAGGTCCAGGAGGCTCCGATTTGCTCGATCACCAAAAGCAACCGCTGAAACTCATAGGCGTACCCAGCAGCAAGCGCAGCTTTGAGGCGCGCCCGGGCGTCCCCCGAGCGAGCCGATCGGGCGGCGGCAATCGCCGCATTCAACTCATTCTGCCGCTCCAGAATGATGGTCGAAAGAATGTCCTCTTTTGATTCAAAGGTCGTGAAGACGCTACCCGTCGACACCTCGGCGCGGACCGCGATCTCGCGGATCGTGGTGGCGGCATAGCCCTGTTCGGTGAAGAGATCCCGCGCGGCTTCTAAAACCCGCTGCCGGGTGGCGAGCTTCATGGCCTCGCGACGCGTAGCCGGCATAGTCCACCACCTTGATTTGGAGCAGAAAGAACCGCTACTCCGCCCCTACCGGGGCTGTAAAGAGGCGAAGGCAGAAATCAGACCGCTAAACCAAGTCTTTCCAGACAAAGATTTGAGGGTCGCCAGCTTTGCCTCGTCCTCCTTTTGGATCGAACCCGCTGGCCGAGAAGAAGCGGACCGCCGTTTCCCTAGCTTCCGCCGCTGCCCCTTCCATCCAGCGTTCGAGGCGTCCCCCATCATCAGGTCCCACCGTCCCTTCTTCATCCCCCTTGGCGCATGCTGGCTCCGCCACGCTGAAGGGCGCGCCCAGCAGCGCCCCGCAGCTCCCAAGCCCCGCAGCTCCCAAGCCCCGAAGCTCCCAAGCCCCGAAGCTCCCAAGCCCAGCAGCTCCCAAGCCCAGCAGCTCCCAAGCCCAGCAGGTCGGCCAAGAAAAGCCCGAAGACCTTCGAGAATCGACACGATTCGTCTGAGGTTTCGCAGGCTGGACAAGGATCAAAGCGCACATGAGCCTTAAGGCTGGCATCAGCCAAGGCCGCGGGGCGGCGCCTGAGCGATCCTGGCGCGACACACGGAGACGACCAGGCTTTCATGGCCTCAGAGTTAAAAAAAAGCCAGGCGCTGCAAAAGCGGCGCCTGGCGACTGAGAGGGGAATGAAGGTCTTGGTCTAGAACCGGAACTCGAGCTCAACCCCAACGGTGCGCGGCGCAGCCACTGTTCCGAAGTCCACAACGGAGTTGGTGTAGGAGGAGACTTCCTGGTTCTCGGTGAGGTTCTCGCCGAACAACGTAAGCCGCGCGCGATCCTGGGTCTCCCCACCGAACTCCCAGCTCACGCTCGCGTCGACAAATGTCTGCGCCGGAATGAGGCCGCGCGGATCATTGAAGAACTCGGCGTACTGCTCGGCGATGTATCGCACGGTGGTCTTCGCGGTGATGAAGCCCGACGCGACGGGGAACTCAAGGGTCGGGGTAATCGACGCCGTGAACTCCGGAAGCCGGCGCAGAGTCAGCCCAGAGAGGTCCGCCTGCAACAGCGTGCCTGCAGGCTGGGCGGGCGTGGAGATGTATTGAGAGGCCCCGACAAAAGTATTGTAGTCGGTATATTCGCCGTCCATCCAGCCGAACGAAGCGTCCACCCGCATGAAGTCGCTGAGAATGGCCGTGCCTTCAAGCTCCAGGCCCATGATCCGGGCGCCCGACACGTTCCGAACCGTGGTGGATGTAAATGTGGGCGGCGGCCCCGGCTGGATCGCCTCTTCCTGCTTGTCTTCGTAGTCATTGTAGAAGAAGGCCGCGTTGAAGCGCGCGCGACGATCGAACAAGTCGGATTTGAAGCCGATTTCGTAGGCGTTGATATATTCTGGATCAAACGGCGTCGTGACGTCCGCCACAGTCCCCGCGCGGGCCGAGAAACCGCCGGCGTTGTAGCCGCGGGTGTAGGATCCGTAGAAGAGCAGGTCGTCCGACACACGCCAGTTGAGCGCCACGCGCGGCGTGAACTCAAACCAGCTCTCGCTCGCCCCGCCTTGTGATGTGACGGGCCGATTGGCCGGCACGCCTTGGGCGACCGAATAGGCGGCGGCGTTGAAGCCGGCTGGCGCGTTCACAAAGCGGGTGAAGATGGTCTTCTCATCCCAAGAAGCCCGCCCCCCGAGGGTCAGCGTCAGCGCATCGGTGAAGCTCCAATCGGCCTGCGCGAAGAGGGCGGTCGTCGAGGCTTCATGGGAGTCCTCGTCGCCCGATCCGCCGGCGAAAGCGATCCCTAGCGCTGGAACAGGCGCCACCATCGCCGCATCGAGTTTGATCGCCTGCCGCAGCGCGTATTCGCTTTCGAAATGGAACACGCCGGCGACGAAATTGAGCGGGCCCTCGAAGTTCGAGGCGAGCCGCAATTCGCCGCTCAGCTGCTCATAGTCCTGCTCGCGAACCACATTGAAGACGGTCCGGCTCGTGCCGTCGAAGTCGATAAAGACGGCCTCTTCGGATTGCCGATAACCGAAGATCGCGGTGACGTCGAAGGCGTCGTTCGGCCGCCACGTCCCGGTGAGGGTCGCCGCCTGCATCTCGGCGCGCATCTCATGAGGATCTGTGGTGTTTGAGAACGAGAAATCGTTCTGCGCGCAGGATCCGCCGGCGATCGTGCAGAACCGGTCGGCCGGGGAGCCAGGAACCACTGTCGCAGCCGTCGGGAACGTCGTTTGCGTGATTCGGAACGGCAAGGGAGTCACCGTCGCCACGCCGCGCGGCACGTAGGGCGTCAGCTGGCTGTCGTCCTCGGCGACGTCGAGAATGAGGTCGAGGTCGAAGTTCGGCGAGGGGGTCCACAGCGCCCGGAAGCTCCCGCCATAGCGCTCCTCCGCGCCGGTTGAGCCGCCCGCAGGGTTATCCCAAAGACCTTCGTCGACAAAGCGAAAGGCGGACAGCTTCATGGCGAGATTTTCCCCGGCGGGGAAATTGAAGACACCCTGGAAGTCGTGACGGCCGAAGGAACCGAAAGTCACGTTTGCGCGCAGCCCAAGCTCGCCTGTCGGGCGCGTGCGGAACGCGTTGATCGCCCCGCCGGTAGTGTTGCGGCCGAACAATGTCCCTTGCGGTCCCCGCAGCACCTCAATCTGCTGAAGATCGAAGGCGTCGAGCAGGTTGAAGGCCGAGGTGCCGAGATAGACCCCGTCGACAAACACGCCGACCGCAGGGTCAAAGCTCTTCTCCGGATCCTGGCTGTTGACGCCACGCAAGGACATCTGGGTCATGCCGGGCCCGATGCTGATCTCGCTGACGACGAGGTTAGGCACCAGGCCGGTCAGGTCACGGATGTCGCGGGCGTTGAGATCTTCGATCATTTGCGCGTTGAGCGCCGTCACGGCGAGGGGGATCTCCTGCAACGCCTCTTCGCGGCGTTGGGCGGTGACGACGATATCGGCGACGACGGCGCCCTCTTCGGCCCGATCATTTGTCTCCTGCGCAAGCGCGGGAGGCGCTGCAAAGCACAGCGTTGTAGCCGACAAGATGCTGGCGCTCAGCAGTCCCTTATTAAATGACATGGGTTTGCCCCTCGTGCTGCGTTTCCTCAAGGCGCCGCCGGGCGAAATGACGCCGCCGAAGCGACGACCCTCACGGTCCCCTGGACCACGCCTTTCACAGAATCTTTTTTCACCCCTGCCAAAAAGCGTCAATGGCGTCGGGGACAAAATCGTGCTTTTGAATGAGAGGTGGCGCTCGCAGGCCACACTCTGCGAGCACGCTGCGGCCAGGGCGCTTCAAAGACCTCGGGTGCAGAGAACGATAGGAATGGGGAAGCGACATGACCAAGGCGAGGCGGGCGCGTGCGCCTTTCCCCAACGAGCCGCAGCGGCTCGCGGGGCTCACCGATGAGGCGTTTTCGCCAGAGGCGCGCGACGCGCTCAGCGGTTGGTGGCCGCCTTTTAATCTCCATCGCGTGCTTGCCCACAATCCCAAGACGCTGCGCGCCTGGATTGGCTTTGGCTCGCACATTCTGCGCGGGAATCTGCTCAATGAGCGGCTGCGCGAGCTGGTTGTGCTGCGGGTCGGCTGGAACGCCCGCTCGGCTTACGAGTGGGGGCAGCATGCAGGCTTAAGCCTCAGGATTGGCGTGCCGCAGGCCGATATCGACCGCGTCGCCGTGGGGCCGGAGGCGCCGGAATGGACCGAGCTTGAGAGGGCGGCCCTGCGCGGCGTTGACCAGATGATGGCGAAACAAGCCATCGAGGCGGAGGTCTATGAGGTTCTCGCCGCCCATCTGAGCCCTGCCGAACTCGTCGACTATGTGATGCTGGTGGGCGAGTTCATCCTCGTCTCCCTCACGCTCAATGTGTTCCAGATCGAACGCGATCCAGGCCTTGCGCCGATGCCGAAGAGGAGGGCTCGCCCATGAGCGCCCCTGCAAGCCGCATCGCGGCGCCCGACACCCCCTGGCCTTCGCCGGCGGCGTCCGCCTATTTGATGCTCGTGCTGACGAT
>JAGWZH010000028.1 GCA_018971945.1 Alphaproteobacteria bacterium
CCCTGGCCCTATACCCTGGCCCTATACCCTGGCCCTACACACTGGCGCAGACGCCGAGCCGCGCTGAGAGCGGCCCCTCTTGCAGCGCTGCGCCTCTTTGACAACCCCGACAGACCGGTGGAGGCCTATCAGTCTTGGGCTGCGCCTTTGCGGGTGGCAAGGCGGCTCGCTTGTCACGAGCGAAGGCTTTGGAGGTCGCATTCTAGACGCGCAGGATCAAATCCGGGCCGTCATGGGCGGGGCTGTTCACAGCCCGGCTTACGGGCCATGCCACAAGCGGCGGCGGGTCAGCGATGGCGGCCTCGATCAGGAGGGCTATCGTCTGTTGGGTCGATCGCGGATCAAGCCAAGCCTCCCAGGCGTCGGGCCTCAAAAAGACCGGGGCGCGGTGATGCAGATGCGCCGTCTCTGCGGGGGCTTGTGAGGTCAGGATGGCGGCGGTGTCGACCATGGTCCCGCTTGGCTGGTCCCGCCAGCGCTCCCAAAGACCAGCGAACGCGAGCGGGGCGTTATCGGCGGCGCGAATAAAATAAGGGGTCTTTAAAGCCCCCTCGCGCTTCCATTCATAATAACCGTCCGCCGGCGCGAGGCAGCGGCGTTTCTTGAGCGCTTCCCGGAAAAAGGGCTTTTCGGCGGCCGTTTCGCACCGGGCGTTGATCATGCTTTTGGCGCCGGGCGGCTCCTTCATCCATGCTGGATGCAGGCCCCAGCGGACGCGCGCGATCGCGCGGTGTCCTTCTTCGTCGGCGCGGACGATGAGGATGATCTGGCTTGGGGCGATGTTATAGCGCGCCGGCCAGGCCGGTCCTTCATAGCGGGCGGCGAAAAGCGTGGTCATCGCTTCTGGCGGCAGCGTCAGGGCGTAGCGGCCGCACATCGCGGCGATCTCCTTTTTGCCATGGCCTGGATGCGCAAGCCTCAGCTATATCTCAAAGGGAAAGGTCGCGCGATGTCGAACGCAATCTCCCCGTCTCGAAGCCCAATCGTGGGCGTGGGCGTCGTCTGTCTGCGGCGGGATGAGGTGTTGCTCGTCCAAAGGGGAAAGCCTCCTCTGGAAGGAGAATGGTCGCTGCCTGGAGGCAGGCTTGAATGGGGAGAGACCCTCGCCGCCGCCGCGTTGCGGGAGTTGCGGGAGGAAACCGGGGTCGTCGCCCGTCTGGCGGGCCAGATCGAAGCTGTGGATGGAATTTTTCGAAGCCGTTCGACCCAGGACATCTGGGCCCATTATGTGATGGTGGATTTTGCTGCGGTTTGGGAGGCGGGGGAGCCAGCGGCGGGAGACGACGCGCGCATGGCCAGATTCGTGCCCTTGGCGGAGCTATGGAGGTTGGAGCTTTGGTCTGAAACACGCCGGATCATTCTTGCGGGCGCGACCTTAGCTGGCGCAGCTGGGTCATGAGCGGCCTGGAGGCGCACGCCGCCTTTCTGGCGCAGAGCTGGGGAACTTTGTCGCAGGCCTTCCCGCCTGTGGACTTTGAGGCTGAGACCGCGGCGTTCGAACGCTGGGCGCAAGACACAGCCGCGGCTCTCATGCGTGAGGACCCGGATTTGAAGACCGTGCCGCCGAAGGCGTTTTGGAGCGCGCTGATCGAGGCGGCCGCCAGCTCGGGTCTGTCGGCTCGGGCTGGAGAGAGCCTCAGGCGACGCTTGGCCGCGCTTTAGGAGCGAGAGGCTTGAATTGCCTTAGCGTCAAGGCGCATGGCTGGATCGGGCATCATGAGACAGGAGGACCGCGTGACCTACAAACCCTTCAATTTGCAGGGGAAAGTCGCCCTAATCACCGGCGGCAATCGCGGCATCGGCTTCGGCATGGCGCAGGCTTTGGCGCAATCTGGCGCGGACGTCGCGATCTGGGGCACAAGCGCGGCCCGCAATGAAGAAGCTGCGGCCGCATTGGCCGCTGAGGGCGTCAACGCCGCAGCCTGGCGCGTGGATGTGTCGAACGAGGACGAGGTCATGGCCGCCATGGCCGACGTCGCCTCCACCATGGGTCGGATTGATGCGGTTTTCGCCAACGCTGGCATCGGCTATGGCGCTCCCTCCTTTGTCGACATGGACACCGCGGTCTATCGCAAGGTCATGTCGGTGAACCTTGACGGCGTCTTCTGGACCTTTCGGGAGGCATGCCGGCATATGGTGTCGCGCGCCCAGGCGGGCGATCCTGGGGGCTCGCTGGTGGGTGTAGCGTCCTTGGCCGCGATTGAGGGCGCCGCCCGCAACGAGGCCTACGCCGCGACCAAAGGCGCGGTGATTTCGATGATCAAGTCCATCGCGGTGGAGCATGCGCGCTATGGGGTCCGCGCGAACGCCATTCTTCCTGGTTGGATCGCGACCGACATGACCGCCAACGCCCAGGCCAATCCCGCGTTCGCCGATAAGGTGCTGCCCCGAATCCCGGCGCGCCGCTGGGGTCGACCGGAGGATTTCGGCGGAGTGGCGGTTTATCTCGCCTCCGACGCCAGCGCCTATCACTCGGGTGATTTGTTCGTTGTCGACGGCGGCTATGCGATCTTTTGACGGGGCCTTCTCGCGGGCTTGGATCGGCGCCATGGTTTAGAGCGCGTCGAGACGAGCATGGGGAGAGCCGGAGATGCGGATGGGCGTGGCGGGGCGGTGGATCCTTGGCTTGGCTGGCGCGCTCCTAGCAGCCGTGTTTTTGGGGTTCGCCGCCGCGGCTTGGTACGTCTCAAGCAACGCGTTTCGGGACCAGCTGATCGCCTTGGCCGAAGCCCAGACCGGCCGGGACGTGGTCGTCAATGGGCGACTGCATTTGTCCTTTTGGCCGGTTGTGGGCGTGAGCGCGGAGCAGGCGAGCCTCGCCAATGCCCCGGGGGGGGAGGCCGTTTACCTCCTGACCGCCAAAGAGGTGGACGCGGGCTTTGATCTGATGAGCCTTTTGCGAGGGAATATCGTCATCCGGCGCATCAGGCTGGAGGAGCCGATCCTCAATCTGGAGGTGGATGAAGAGGGCCGCGGCAACTGGATTTTGTCTCCGTCACGGGGGCAGCAGCCCGATCCGCCGCAACAGACCCGGGCGCCGCCACGGGACCTGCGGATCGACGCGTTCAGCATCGCGGGAGGCCGCGTCAGCCTCATCGACCGCCGCAGCAACCGGACGTTTGCAGTCGCCGATCTGACCCTTGCCGCCCAGTTATCGGGCCTTGATCAGCCGGCGAGCGTCGAGGCGTCGTTCGCCTACCGCGAAGAGCCGATGAGGGTCGCGGCTGTGATTGGAACGCCGCGGACCCTTCGGACTGGCGCTCCGACTTCCCTCTCGTTTGAGGCCGACAGCCGTTTTCTGACCATCGGCTTTGAAGGCGAAGCCAGCGCCGCGGATGGGGCTTTGAGGGGTGCGACGACCGCCTCGGGTCCCAGCGTGCGCGCGCTTGTCCGCTGGCTGGGCTACCCGTTTCCTGAGGGCGCGGGTCTTGAGCGGTTCAATCTGGAGGGCGCGCTGACGGCGGCCCCGGCGCAGCTGCGGTTTGAGAACGCGACCTTGGAGGTGGACGCCATTCTCGCCCGCGGCGATCTTGTGTTTGAAACCGTGGCGCAACGACCCTTTGTGACGGGTCGGCTTGCGCTGGGTCCTTTAGACCTCAACCGCTATCTCAATACGCGGCCTGTGGCTGGCGTTGCGTCAGGCGAGACCGTTGCGGCGCCTGCCGCCTTGGACATCGCCGCCCCGTCCTGGGGCCGCGATCCGATCCGCCTGGAGATCTTGAGGAGTCTCAACGCCAATCTGGAGCTGACGACACAAGAAGTGCGCTTTTTCCGATCCAAGCTTGATCGGATGGGGCTGACGATGACCCTGAACGAGGGGTTTCTGGCTGCGACTTTGCACGACCTGACGCTTTATGGCGGCGCAGGCGTGGGCAGAGTCGAGATGGACGCCCGCACTGACAGTCTGCGGATGACCCATGATGTGTCGTTGGACGGCGTGGCGGTGCGGACTTTTTTGGGCGATATGCTTGGCTTCACGCAGTTGGAGGGGTCAGGCCAGGTGCGTCTGGCCTTGAGTGCTTCGGGCCGCACCCAAAGCGAGCTGGTCTCAAGCCTTCATGGGCGGGCGGCGTTTGTCCTCAACCAAGGCGCGATGCGCGGGGTGGATATCGGCGGCCTTTCCGAGACCATTGGGGCGGCGTTGCGCAACGAGTTGATCGAGCCCGACGCCCGCACGGCGTTCAACAGTCTGTCGATGAGCTTTGAAGCGGCTGAAGGACGCTTCGCCACCCAAGACTTCCAGCTGGGTCTGGAGCGGATGCGGGTGGGAATGGTTGGGGTCATCGACTTGGCGCAACGGCGGGTTGATTTGCGCTTCACCCCCCGCGCGCGGGCGATCGCCACGCCCTTTGTGGTGCGCGGGCCGTTCGACGCGCTCGCTTTCCGAAGTGATCTGCGGGGCCGTGCGCGCAGCGAGATCGAGGGGATGGCCAGGGAGGTGGCCGCTTCCTCTCCTTAGGCTCATTCCAAGGGGATGGTGAGATCCATTTGCGGTCTGATGACGAGCTCTGGGATGTTCAACGACGGGGGCTGGGTCAGCACGAACGCCACGGCCCGGGCGATATCGTCGGGCAGGCCCATGATCGCTGAGCGACCGGCCGGGTCTGGCGCGGCATAGGCGCCCTTGGCGTTGATTTCTCGGAGAAAGCGGTCGCGTGTTTCGGGCGGCATGTCTCGTCCCAGATTGGTGGCGAAGGCCCCTGGAATGAGGGTGCTCACGCGGATCGGGTCTTTCTCCAGTTCAAGCCGAAGCGATTGGCAGAGGCTATTGAGCCCTGCCTTGGAGGCGCCGTAGAGGCCCATTCCCTCCATGCGCGAGGCGAGCGATGAGATCGCCACAAGCCAGCCCGGCCGTCCCGTGGGCCGCATCACCGTGATCGCTGCTTGAAAGGCCTCTGCGACGCTGATGAGATTGACCGCGAGCATGCGCCGCCACGAGCTTGGATCGCCTTTCGCAATAGGGTCGAGATCGATCACTGCGGCGTTGCAGATGACCGCGTCGAGCCGCCCCTCGGCGGCCGCCGCCTCCTGCACGAAGGCCGCACCCGCCCCTGGCTCAGCGAGATCGTTCTGAATAGGGAGGAAACGCCCCTGCGCCAGGCCGATGAGCCGTTCGGTCTCCTTGAGCTCCAGGAGGTTGCGGCCGCACCCCACCACGAGGGCGCCCTCCGCCGCCAGGCGGCGGGCGACGGCTCGGCCCATTCCGGAGGAAGCGCCGGTCACGGCGATGGTCCAATCCTTGAATGCTTGGGTCATCGCGGCCTCTTTGGCGTCTCGGGACTAGACAGTGGCGTTGCGGCGCGCCATGTCGCGCCCACAGTAGAGGGATGAGACTATGGCGGAAGGCCAGACGCAATCCAAATCCGAGCCGCCCCCCCAGGCTGCATCGCCCCCCTCGCCCTTTCTTGAGGAGGCGATCGAGCGGGCGATTTTCGCCTCCCGTTGGCTGATGGCGCCCGTCTATCTGGGGCTAATCTTGTGCCTAGCCATCTTGATCTATGTGTTTTTCCGAGAGCTATGGACTGCGATCCCTGGGATTGCGACGATGGACGAGGCGCAGGCGATCCTTTTGGTCCTGACCCTCATCGACCTGTCCTTGGCGGGCAATCTGGTCCTGATCATTTTGTTTTCAGGCTATGAGAATTTCGTGTCGAAAATTGAAACCGCCCGTGGCGACAAGGATCGCCCCGAATGGATGGGCACGCTCGATTTCAGCGGCTTAAAGATCAAGTTGATCGCTTCGATCGTGGCGATCTCGGGCATTCATCTTCTGAAGATTTTCATGGACGTTGAAAGCTACGCCGAAAGGGACATTCAGTGGATTGTCGTGATCCACATTGTGTTTGTGTTCTCCGGCGTTGCGTTCGCCGCGATGGATTGGATCAAGGCGCAGACCAAGATCAAGGAGACCTGACGCCTTCATTCCGCGGGTTGCCGGCTCAGTTCCTCGCGGGTCGTCAGCCGGCCGAAAAAAGGCTTAACGAGCCGCTCGAGCCGGTCCACCAGCACGAAGGCCGCGGGGACGAAAACAAGACTGAGAAAGGTGGAGACCATAAGCCCGCCCATGACGGCCACGCCCATGCCTTGCCGCAAGGCGCCGTCCACGCCCCAGCCTGCCGCGGCGGGGATCATGCCTGCACTCATGGCGAACGTTGTCATGAGGATTGGTCGCGCCCGTTTCATGCCGGCCTCGATCAGCGCCTGATCCCGCGGCACGCCCACGCGCATCTGCTCGATGGCGAAATCGACAAGCAGGATTGAGTTCTTGGTCACGATGCCCATGAGCATCACAAGCCCGATCATAGCGAAGAGCGACAGGGGCTGCCCCGCCACCAAAAGTCCGATAAAGGCCCCGCCCACCGACAAGGGCAGCGCTGTCATGATCGTCATCGGGTGGAAGAAGTCTTTAAACAGCAACACCAGCACGCCATAGATGAGGATGATGCCCCACAGCATGGCGTAGGCGAAGCCTGCGAACATTTCCTGGCTTTGCTCGGTGTCTCCGGAGAGCGCGAGCCTGACCCCGTCGGGCAGATTGCGCACCTCTTCCAGCCCAAGCACGGCCACTTGCGCTTCGCCTGAGACGCCGGAGGTGATGTTTGCCGAAACCGTAACGGCCCGTTGCCGATCGCGGCGTTCAATGGCGGCTTCGCCGAGCCCGAAGCTGACATCGGCCACTGCGTCGAGCCGAACCACGCCGGGTCCTGCGGTCACCGGCAAGGCCCTGATGATGTCG
The DNA here is from genome assembly GCA_018971945.1 of Alphaproteobacteria bacterium. Taxonomy (GTDB): domain Bacteria; phylum Pseudomonadota; class Alphaproteobacteria; order Caulobacterales; family Aquidulcibacteraceae; genus REEB509. Next base: position 6,737 of record JAGWZH010000028.1, read on the forward strand.
AGGTCGGTCCGCGCGTCTGGTCGCAAAAGCACGCGGATCGGGGCTTGGCGGTCGGGCAAATTGAAGCGCGCGAGGGCTTGGTCGACGTCGCCGCTTGTGGCGACGCGGACGGCTGCGGCGAGGTCTGCGGCAGAAACACCAAACCGCGCCAGATCTTCTGCGCGCGGCGTCACTTGCAGTTCTGGCCGACGAAGGGCTGCGGAGGAGCGCACGTCCGCCAAATTGTCCATCTGCTTGAGACGTTCCACAAGCCGATCCGCGGCGGCGGACACAAGGGCCGGATCATCGCCCACGAACTGCACCGAGATGTCCGAGCCGCGTCCGCCGCCTTGAAAATTCAGAAAGCTCAGCCGGTAGTCAGGAAAGCCTGCGAGGCGGACGCGCATATCCTGTTGGATATCGTAGCTGCTGCGATCCCGCGCCTCTCGATCGACGAGTTGGATATAGAGCGTGCCGGTGCTGGCGGCCCCGCCCGCTCCTGAAAGCGAGGTGAACACGCCCTCGACCTCCGGGATTTCGCTGACTTGTTCCGCGATCCGTTGCATGGCGCGGTCCGCCTCTAGAAGCGGTGTGCCTGGCGGCGCTTCGACCTGCATATTGATGGTGCCGTTGTCGAGCCGGGGGATGAAGGTGAAGGGCACCAGAGCCGCAAGCCCGAGCGATCCGATAAACAGGACGATCCCGATCGCAACGGTCGCCGCTGGGCGGCGCACGCTCCATTGCAAGGCTCTGCGATAGGTTTCCATGACCGGGCCAGCAGGCTTGTCCTGATGGCCGCGGCCTTTCAGGAAGAAGGCCGCCATCATCGGCGTGATCAACCGCGCGACGAGGAGTGAGAAGAAGGTGGCGAGCGCGACCGTGATGCCGAATTCTTTGAAGAACTGGCCAGAGACCCCGCTCATGAAACTGACAGGCAGGAAAACCGCAATGATGGTGGCGCTGGTGGCGACGACCGCCAAGCCGATCTCGTCGGCGGCTTCCAGGGCGGCTTGATAGGGCGTTTTGCCCATATTGACATGGCGGACGATGTTCTCGATCTCCACGATCGCGTCGTCGACCAGCACGCCCGCAACAAGAGCGAGCGCGATCAGGGTGATCATATTGAGGGTGAAGCCAAAGGGCTCCATTGCGGCGAAAGTCGGAAAGATCGACAAGGGGATCGCGAACGCGGCGATGACGGTCGCCCGCCAGTCCCTCAGGAAGATGAACACCACCAGGACCGCCAGGATCGCGCCCTCGATCAGGGCGGCGACGGAGGATTTGTGCATGCCTTCGATGAATTCGACGGGCGTGCCGATCATCCGCAGGGTCACGTCCGGATGCGCGGCCTGCAGCCGCTCCACCTCCGCCAGCATCGCCTGAAAGGCGCCGACTTCAGAAGAGCCTTGTGCGCGGCGGACGAGGAAAGTGACGGCGGGCTGGCCGTTATAGCGGGACAGATTGGACAGATCGCTCGCCCCATCGGTCACCTCGCCGAGATCCATGAGCCGGACGCTGGCGCCGGCGGGCGTGACGATTCGGGTGGAGGCGAGGCCTTCGACCGTGGTCGCGCCTCCGAGGGTGCGGATCGACTGGGCCTGCCCACCGACGCTGGCCTCCCCGCCGGGGAGGTCTGCGTTGAGGCGGGCGAGCTGGCGGCTGACCTGGTCGGCGCTGACGCCGTAGGCGGTGAGTCGGGCGGGATCGAGTTCGACCCGGATTTCTCTGTCGACGCCGCCGGTCCGCACGACCCCTGAAACGCCTTCCGCGGTCAAGAGTTCCCGCGTGACCGTGTTGTCGACGAACCAGCTCAGGTCTGAGGGCGTCATGCCGCGCCCTTCGACCGCGTAGTAAGCGATCGGCTCGGCCGCGCTGTTGTCGCGCGCGACGATGGGCTCATTGATGTCGGCGGGCAGATCCGCCCTGATGCGCGTGACGGCGTCTCGCGCGTCGTCCACCGCCTGCGCGACTTCGGTGTTGAGCTCCAGCTCCACCATGGTGGTGGAAACCCCGGGACTGATCGTTGAGGTGATCCGTTTGACCCCGTTGACGCCGGTCAGGGCCGACTCGATCCTTTGTGTGATCTGATTTTCCATCTCGGCCGGGGCGGCCCCTGGCTGCGACACGGTCACGGTCAGCATCGGAAACTGGATGTCCGGAAGCTGATTGATCGGCAGGCGGAAATACGCGGTGATCCCGGCGAACACCAGGGCCAGGATGAGAACGATCGGCGGGATCGGATTGCGTATCGCGCCGGCGGAAATATTGAGCGCCATGGCCCTCTCCCCTTTTATGACCGGGCCGCTGCGGCGACCGCGGCGGGTTCGACAGGGGTGACGCTGTCGCCGTCTTGCAGGAAGGCGCCGCCGCTGGCGGCGACGCGGTCGCCTATGCTCAGCCCGGCCCGAATTTCGATGAGGTCGCCGGAGCGAGCCCCAATGGACACGGGCGTCCGCCGGGCGAAGGAATCTTCTGAGATGATAAAGACATAGGGCGCGCCGTTTTCAAAAAGAACCGCTTCCGTGGGCACGCTGAGCGCCTGACGATCATCCAATAAGGCTTCGCCGCGGACGAACATGCCTGCCCGCACGCGTTGATCCCGGGGCAGGGCGAAGACCGCTTCTCCCGTTCGCGTCCGGACGTCCACGGATGCGGGCAGACGCACCAATGCGCCAGTGACCACCGAGCCGTCGACCAGGGTGAACGCGGCCCGAGCGCCGCGGGGCAGGGCGAGGATGTCAGACTCCGCCACTTGCACCGCTGCTTCCAGCGCGCCGCCGCCGGCGATGCGGAACAGGGCCTGACCTTCTGCTGGCGCTCCTAGTCGCGCAGTGCGTTCGATCACGAGCCCCGCCGCTGGAGCGCGGACGAAGCCTCCCTGCAAGCGGGCCTCGACCTCCGCCAGGTGAGCCTGCGCCGCGGCGAGACGGGCCATGGCCGCTTCCGCAGCTGCAGCGCGCTGGGCGATTTGCTCGGTGGACAGCGCGCCGCTGTCGGCGATGCTCTGCGCCCTTGTGAACTCATCGGCAGCCCGCAGCTGCGCTGCAGCCGCTTCTGCGACCCCGGCCTGCGCCGCGCTCAGTTGCGCGTCCGCCAGGGCCGTGTCCAGCCGCGCCAAAGGCTGGCCCAAGCTGACCTGGTCCCCCGCGTCCGCCAGGAGCTCCAGGATCCGGACCCCGGCGGAGGGGGCGAAAACATAGAGATCGTTTCTGGGCCGAACCTCTCCTGTGAGCGCCACGCTTGGCGAAAACGAGGCGAGCTGTGCCGTCGCCACCGACACCGCCTGCCTGCGATCGACGCTTTGGCCGGCCCCGCCCTCCCCGCCGCCTTGCGGGTGGGTGAGGGCGTAAATGCCGACTGCGCCGACAATGACGGCCGCCACCGCCCCGGCGAGGACCGCCGGGCGCAGGGGTTGGCTCTGTGGACGTCCCTCTTGGGCGTCGTGATGGAGAGCGGCGTCTGATCGGCCGGTCATGGCAGGGTCTCCTCGGGCGATGCCGCGCCTACTGGCTTGGGGGCGGTTCGGGGTGTCAAAAGCTGGTCCACGAAGGCCTGGAAGTCGCCTAAAGCCGTCGCGGGGTTGGCGTCGCCGAACAGGGTCGTCCGAATCAGCAGGCCGTCGAGGCCAGCGAACAGGAGCCTGGCCGCGACAATGGGATCGAGGATGGGGTCCGCCAGGCCCGCCCGCTGGGCTCGGGCGATTGCGGCCGAGAGGCGGCCGCGGGCGTCTTCGTCTACGGCCCGAAGGCGTGCGGCGAGCGCGCGGTCGCGGCTGGCTTCGCTGAGCACCTCCGCGACAAGCTGGCCGTTCGGGTCTCTTGCGACGCGATCCGCGAGGGTAGCGGCGGCCTCTCTCAGGTCGCTTGCGAGGTCCCCTGTTGTGAGCGCGCCCTCGAGGATCCCCGCGATCATCTGCCGATCCTCTTCAGCAATCGCTGCGATGATGTCGGCTTTGGAGGGAAAATAGCGATAGAGCGCCCCGGCCGAGAGGTTCGCCTCGGCGCAGATCGAGGCCATGGTCGATTGGTGAAAGCCGTGGCGTCTGAAGCAACGGGTCGCTGCGTCGAGGATCGCCCGGCGGCGGCGTTCTACCAAGTCAGGATCGGTCGTTCGGGCCATGGCGAGGCGGTCCTTAGCTCCTTGCGGTCGCATTCGAGGCGCGATCCGGTCTTGTCGTCTAAATGCTGCGGCGCATATAAACCGAACGTTCGTTCTCTAAATGTAACCGACGACCGAAGAGTCAAGAGCGCGACCAGCAAGGGATTGACCGGCGAGGCCGGCCTGCGCCCGTCTATGAGAGCGAAAGTCCATCATGCGTTCATCGTCTGTTTCCGCCCCTCGCCTGCGCGCCTGGACCAAGGTCTTGGGCGCGCTGTTGGGCGTCGCCGCGGTCGCGGCGTGCTCCACGACCCCGCGTCAGGTTCCGGAAGTCCCGCCGCTGCCGACGAGCTGGACAAGCCCTCCTGGCGGCGCGACGCAAGCCCAGTTGGAGAATTGGTGGCGTGCGTTTGACGATCCGGTTTTGACCCGGCTGATCGAGGACGGCGTGAGCGCTGCGCCAAGCGTGCGGCTCGCACAGCTGCGGCTTCTTGAGGCGCGAGCCTCGGCGCGGTCCACCATTGCGCGGTATCTGCCCGATCTCAGCCTGGAGGCTTCGGGTCAATACACACGGGTTGAAGAAGGGCCGTTGCTGGCGTCTGGCGGGTTTCAGACGGGCGGCGCCTTTACGCTGGAGCAGGAGCAGTTCATTGCGACTTATGGGCCGAGGGTCCGTTGGGAGATTCCGCTCCTCGGTCGCATTGACGCCGCCGTTCGGGGCGCGCGGTCGACCCAAGCCTTTGCCGAGGCAGACCTTCGCGGGGCCCAAGCCGCCATCGCGGGCGACATCGCCGAGGCCTATGTCGCGCTGCGTCGCGCCCAGAATATCGCGGCGGCCTTGGCTCAATCCGTGGCGGCGGCTGATCAACTGGCTGATATTCTCGAGATTGGGGCTGGGGCTGGCCTCACCGCGCCCGCGGATGCGGCGGACGCCCGAAGGCAGGCTGAAAGCCTTCGCGCTCGCCAAACCGACCTGCTCTTGGCGGTTCAGCAGGAGCGGACCCGCTTGGCGTTGCTGCGGGGGCGCGCGCCTGGAACTGAGCCACGGGATCTGGATGTGGCCTTGACGACCCCGGAAGCGGTCCCGGCTGCGCCGCTGTTTTCCGTTCTGGCCGCGCCGGCGGATCTGTTGCGTGTGCGCCCCGATGTCGCGCAGGCTGAGGCGCGGGCCCTGACGGCCGCCGCTGCGGTTGGCGCCGCCCGCGCCGATCAGTGGCCGCAGATCAATCTGTCAGGGGCTTTGTCGATCGCCGACAATCTGGTAGGCGGACCGCTGCCCGAGCAGACCATGCGCCTTATCGCGCAGCCTTTGATCTCCTTGCCGCTCTTTGATTGGGGTCAGCGGCAAGCCGCTGTGCGCCAGCGCGACTCCCAGTTTGAGCAGGCTTTGATCCTCTATCGCGAAACGGTGAACGCGGCCATCGCGGAGGCGGATTTGGCGCTGACCGGTTTGAGCGTGGCGGAGGAAAGGCTTCAAGCAGCGCGCGCGGCGGAATTGGCGGCGACGGCGGCGGCGCGTGGCGCGCGCGCTTCGTATGAGGCCGGGATCACGAGCCTGCCGGATCGTCTTCGAGCCGATCAGCTCCTGATCGATGCCCAGATCGCCCGGATCGAGGCCGAAACCGCCCGGGCCTCAGTGGCGGTCAGTGTTTACAGAGCCTTTGGCGGAGGGCCTCCAGAGGCGTTTGATCGGTCGCGAGAAACCGCGCCGCCGGGCTGAATCGTGACGCCCGTCTTGGAACAGGGTTGCGGGGCTTGGCCGCGACAGACGATGGGAAAGCACGGAGAGATGGTGTGGCGCATCCCTTGAATAAGGCCCGGGCCTCAAAGGACCTTGATCGATGTGAAACGCGCCTGCTCTTTCGGGCCGAGGCCCAACGGTTCGCCCGAGACCCGAGGGGATTGTCCTCCTCCTGCGCCCAGGCGGGCCAGCGCATGGTTGAGGCGGTCAAAGCCAGCCGCTGCGACGGCGCCCAAGTCGCGATGGGGTGAGCCACGGGGCGTTCCGACGTCCCGAGGGCGTGCCGGTCCGCGATAGGGAGATCTTCTTCGCCGGATTTTTGCGGTGCGGATCGGCCCTCAGGGCGCGCCTGCTTTGTCGCAGGCTATTGGCAGGCTGGCTTTGCAGGGGGCGGCGGGCGAGGCCGCGCCCAACGTGCCCGGGCTCCGCCTGTCGTTCCCCGCGGCCGCGGGCATGGGAGCATGGCGGGCCCTGCGCAGGTTCCGGCGCGCCCTTGGAGCCAGCCAAGCATTGATACGCGATGTCCTGATTGGCCGCCATGATCATCCTCCCGTCTGCCGCTTGATCGATGATGGAGGGCATGATCTGGGGCGTGATCTGGGGCGTGATGGAGCCGGACCGTTCCCTGATCAGTCCGCCGGCTTGGTAATCCGCGGCCCCGCTTTCATCATAGCGAGGGGTGCGTTATCGATGGCGTTGTCCGCGATCTGGTCCTGTCCTGCGGCGTGGCGGGCGTTGAAGCCTGCGCGCGCGGAGGGCGCGGCGTGGAGCTCGTAGCCACGCTGTCGCCGATGGAAAACCCAGCCCGGCTGGACGCGCGATCCTGTTCCCAAAGGAGACAGCCGCATCCCAGCGAGGCCTGCTCCCACAGAGGCGCGGCCTGGCTTTTGCGCATAAGGTCCGGTCCGGCCATCGCCGGACAACCGCAACGGATTGGGTCGTGGATGAGGGTTCTGAAGACTGGATAGCCCAGGCCCCAGTATGATTGTTTAGGGACCCTGGCCCGAAAATTGTCGATGGCGATGCGGGCTGACGCTGGGGGCCGTTTGGACGAGGCCGGGGCTTCTCCCGTGCGCAAATCAAACGTGGCGCATCGACTGTTGCGGCCCGCGACAGCAAACCACGCCGAGACGCCCTTTGGCTGCGTCTCGCCCTGTTGCCGCATGGGGTCTCCCACGCCGGGCGGTTCGCGATTGATGACTTCCGCGCCCATGTCGGCGAGAAGCTGGCCGCACAACGGACCGGCCAAGAATTGGCCGATTTCCAGGGTCCGATGGCCTGTCAAAGCGCGAAAACCGCTTTCGCCCTTATCGGGTTTCATGGCAGTGAGCGCTCTTTCCTCGACAAGTCTCTGGTGACCCGCCCTATGTCTAAACAAGATGCGGAAATCTTGAAATCGGCCTTTGCGCTGCCGACGGAGACCCTCCCCAATCGGCTCGCCAAGGCCGCGATGACCGAGGGCCTGGCTGACGCCGCGGGGAGGCCTACCGAACGCCTCCACCGCCTTTACGACGCCTGGGGCCGGGGCGGTGCGGGTCTTCTGATTACAGGCAATGTCATCGTCGATCGAGATCATTTGGAGCGTCCGGGCAATGTGGTGATCGACCGGGAGCCGGACTTGGCGATGCGGTCGGGCCTGCGGGCCTGGGCGAAGGCGGCTCGGGCGCAGGGTGCAGGCCTATGGATGCAGATCAGCCACGCGGGTCGCCAAACCCAGCGCCTGGTCAACCCGACACCCGCCGCGCCGTCTGCGGCGCCTTTGCGCTTACCGGGAAAGAATTTCGGGATGCCGAGGGCGATGACGGAGGACGACATCGAAGCTGTGATCGCGCGCTTCGCGATTGCTGCGAAGGCCGCCCGCGAAGAGGGTTTTTCCGGCGTTCAGATCCATGCTGCGCATGGCTATCTTATTTCGCAGTTTCTTTCTCCGCTTGCGAACTGGCGGACCGACGCGTGGGGCGGGTCTCTTGAGAACCGGAGCCGGCTCTTGCGGGAGATCGTCAAGGCGGTGCGGGCTTCGGCGGGAACTGATTTCACACTGGCGGTCAAGCTCAATGCGGCTGACTTTCAGAGGGGCGGGTTTGGCCCTGAGGAGTCGCTCCAGGTCATGCGCTGGCTGGCGGCGGATGGGGTGCACCTGATCGAGCTGTCGGGAGGCACTTATGAGCAGCCTCGGATGGCTGGAATGGAGGGAATGACCCCGCCGGATTTGAGGGGGATGCCGGCCTCAAGCCGAGCCCGGGAAGCCTATTTCCAAGACTTCGCCTGCGAGGCGCTGCGCGCCGCCCCGATGCCCATGATGGTGACGGGCGGCTTCAGGGCTTCCGCCGAAATGGCCCAGGCAGTCCGCGACGACGGCGTGGCGTTGATCGGACTGGGCAGGCCGCTTTGCGTGGACCCGTTGGCGCCGGCGAAGCTCTTGGCGGGCGCCGACAGCCTCGATCGGATTGAGGGGCGTCTGCGGATCGGTCCTGGACTCTTGGGTCCCAAAAGCCCGTTCAAAATGGTGAGGGCTTTGAACGGCTTCGGCGCGCTCTACTGGTGCTACCAGCAGCTTCGCCGGATGGGCGAGGGCCAGCCGCCTGATAGGGGCTTATCGGTCTTGGCGGCGCTGAAGGCCGAGCAGGCGGCCCAAGAGGCGGCGATGGCCGCCATCCGGGCTGTCCGTCGGCCGTCCTAGGCGCGGTCGGCGCGATCGTCTTGAAGGGCTTGATCCAGAAGCCGCATATCCACGTCCAAAGCCCGCAGCGCATCATCCGATTGACCGCGGGCTGTGGCCTGCAGCACCTGCGCCAACCGCTCGAGAAGCCCCAGAGCGTTCCCTCTGCGCTCAGCGTCGCCGTCGAGCGCGGGCCAGGCTTCCGCTAAATCCGCCGCCCGCGGCAGGTAATAAGAGAGGACCCGCGCCCCGAGCCGCGGCTCAAGCGCCCCTTGTCTGGCTTGCGCCACGATGGTCTCGGCGGCGTCCGCGATTGAGCCGACAATGCTTGCTATCGCTTCGGCTTGGCTTTCGGTCTGGACGAGCCGAAGCCGTCGGATCTCCGCCTCGCTCTGCGCAAGGACCACGCCCAGAGCCGGCGGCGTGGCGGACTTTGTCAGGACTGACCGACCAAAGGCCAGGATCGGCCGCCGATAGACCATCCCGATCGCTGCAAGCGCGGAAAGGGCGATCGCGGCGCGTGGCGGCAGGCGCAACAGCTCCGCGATGATGAAGACCAGCAGAAAAGTCGCAAGCGCGTCAAGAAAGGGACGCGCCGGGATCGCCTTTTTGGGTCTCATCGATCAAAGCGGGTGTCGATCAGGGCCTGGCGCAGTTCTTCGGTCAGGCCCTGAAGACGCGTTTCCACTTGGGCGCGCTGATCGCGGCCCTGTTGCTGAAGCTGGATGACGCCTTGAAGGGTCTCGATGAGGTCGGCGTTGGCTTTCTCGAGGGTCTCAAGATCGACGATACCCCTTTGGCTCGCTTCCTCGATCGCCAGCGCCTGGCCCTTCATCATGTCAGACGTCTGCTTCAGCATGGCGTTGGTTGCGTCGGTGACGTTCTTTTGCAGGTCTAGCGCCTCTTTCTGTCGGTTGAGCCCCAGGAGCAGAACCATTTTTTGCTTCCACAAAGGGATGGTCAGTCTTGTGGAGGCCTGCAGCTGCTCCATGAGGGTTTCATCCGAGGCCTGGATGATCCTGATTTGGGGCAATTGCTGGATGCCGATTTGTTTGGCCTGCTGCAGATAGAAGACCCGCTTTTCCAGACGATCCAAGGCTTGGACGGCGTCCTGATGTTCCTGCGCCTCCATCAAACCCTGACCGGCCACGCCCGCCGCCGCCTCGGCCCGGGCCTTCAGCGTAGCGAGTTCGTTGGCGCGATACGCATCGACGAAGGCTTTGCCTGCGGCGATATAGGCTTCGAGCTCCCCGATCGAGGCTTTGGTCTCGTCATGAAGATCGTCGAGCATGGCGATGTCGCGGCGGAGGGCTTCGCGTCGTTTGTCCAATTCGATGCCGATGGCGTCGATCTGGCTCGCCACGTCGTCGAACCTGGCTTTGAACTTTTCAATCTGCGCCCGGGCGCCGCCGAAGAGTTTGCCGAAGAAGCCTTCCTTCTCGAGGGTGGCCGGATCGAGCTTTTTGGCGCGCATGATGATGTCGGTCAGCAGTCTGCCGGTATCGCCGAGCTCTTTGTTGCGGGTCTGAGCCAGGATCCGGTCGGAGAAGCCTGTCACGTTCCTCTGGGCCCGGTCGCCGAAGGTGGCGATCTTGGCGCGGTCGTCGAGGCGGATTTCCGAGCGGATACGGGCCAGCGCCTGACCGTCGCCCGGCGCATCGGCCGCTTGAACAGAGGGGGGCTGCGGGCCGGTTTGGGCCGGCGAGGCGGGTGACGAGGAAGTCGGCTCTTGGCTCATGGGTCTCCCCTCTCAGGCTTTCAAGTTGAGAAGCCTCGGGGTGATGTGGGGATGTTTGCCGCAGCGCGCCAGAGGAGGCTCCTTTTGTCAGGGGCCCAACCCGAAGCAAGGGCCGAAACGGCGGCCGACAGGTCGAAAACCGTCGCAGCTGACGCCCCCCGAGGCTTTGGAGGGGCGCCTCCGCCCCGGACGGCCTTTGCGTGGAGGCGGCGAGACCGAGAAGCATGAGGAAGGCGAGAACGGGAAGGGTCCGAAGGGGCGGAACTGCGCCTCCGCGCGCTTTTAATCTGACGCAAGGCTGGAGCGGCTCCCGCGGGAGGGGGTGAGAGCGGCGGCGGCTGGCGGAACGGTGAGCGCCGATCTTGGCGGGCGTCGCCTTTGATGCGCGGGGGTCTATCCCCGCCAGCGGGCATAGATGGCCGTGGGCAGAAGCCTGTCGTCGGAGATATGGGGCAGGGTCATATCGCCATATTCAAGAAGGCCCTTTGGCGGCAATGCGTCGGCGGCCGCCTGCGCCAAGGCGACGCTGGAGAGCCTGACGGCGTACACTGTCGCGACGAGAAAGCCCGCGGCGCTTTCGGGAGCGTGGGGATCCTTGCGCAGGAGGCGGACGCAGGTATCGAGCAGGGCCCCCAGGCCCTCCTCCAGCCGCCAAATCTCTCCGTTTGGCCCCCGCCCATATTTCGGCGGATCGAGGATCACGCCGTCATAGGTTCGGCCGCGGCGAAGTTCGCGCTGCGCGAAGGCGAAAGCGTCATCGAGGATCCAGCGGATTGGTTTGTCTTCAAGCCCTGCCTCGGTTTGGTTCTCGCGGGCGAAAGCGATTGCTTTTTTCGAGGCGTCGACATGGGTCACTTTTGCTCCCACGGCGGCGCAGGCGAGGGAGGCGAGCCCGGTATAGCCAAAAAGATTGAGCACCTCCGGCTGGCCGCCCTGCGCCTTGATCGCGTCTTGGGCGAAGCGCCAATGGACGCTGTGTTCGGGGAAGACTGCGAGGTGCCGGAAAGGCGTCGGCCGGCATAGAAATTTGACGCTGTCCCAGGCCATCGGCCAGCGTTCGGGCAAGGGTTGCTCGAACCGCCAACGGCCGCTCTCGTCATCGTCTCCCCCGCCGGTGAAGATCGCGTCGGCCTTGGCCCAGGCCTTGTCCGGCAGACGCGGCCGCCACAAGGTTTGGGCATCGGGCCGGACGAAGGTGAAGCCGCCCGCCTGTTCCAGTTTTCGCCCCGCGCCGGAATCGAGCAGGCGATAGTCGCGCCAGTCATCGGCGATAAGCAGGCGATTTTGTCTATGCACGTTGGCCCTCATAGCCGCGGCGGCGCCAATGCTCATAGGCGATGACGGCGGTCGCGACAGCGAGATTGAGGCTGTCGGCTCGCCCTTTCATGGGCAGCTTCACCAGCGCATCGCAGGCTGCTTGGTTATCTGGGGAAAGCCCTGATTGTTCGTTGCCCATGAGCAAGACAGTCGGTCGCCCTGCGTCATAGGCTTCGGGGCCGAGGACGCCTTCGAGCGACAGGCCGATCATCTGAAGCCCCTCTTCTGATCGCCAGGCGTTGAAAGCCTCGAAGGCGCTTCGGGCGAGCTTGACGGCGAACAGCGATCCCATGGAGGCCCTCACCGCCTCCACCGCGAAGGGATCGCAGGCCTGATCAAGAAGGGCGACCCCATCGGCCCCGATGGCGTCTGCGGTGCGCAAGATCGTTCCCAGATTGCCCGGATCGCGCACCCCTTGCAGCGCGATGATCAGCGTTGCGCCAGTGAAGTCGGACAGCGGGTTCAGCGATTGGGCGTAGGCGGCGACGACGGTTTGGGCGTTGTCCCGTTTCGACACAGTCTGCAGGATCGAAGGCGTGGTTTCCACGCACCGAGCGCCTCCTTGCAGGGCTTCCTGCAGAAACGCGCGTGCATTGGATCGCGCGCGCGCCTCGGGCGCGAACAGCACGATGGCGGGCCGGCGGCCCATCTCCGTCGCCTCCATAGCTTGGCGCAGCCCCTCGCCCAGGAAGAGGCCGGTTTCCGTCCGTCCCTTTCTGGCGTGCAGTGTCTTCATCAGTTTGATGAGGGGATTGGAAGGACTTGTAATCCGTTCGAAGGGGGCTGTGTCGTCCGGTCGCATCGTAATGAACGGCTCTCAGATTGCGGCGATCAGGGCTCCCGCTTTCAACCGGAGGGGTTGTCCCGTTTTCCCAAGCTCTGATCAAGGGTAGAAAGAATGTCTCTTTGGCATGCGGCGCGTCTGGCGCGTCGTTGAATGGCGGAAATTGACCATGTTGGGCCTTTATGCCTCGCAGATGGCGCTGTTTTTGGCGGCGGGATTGATCGGCTTTGCAGGCGGCTACGCCCTTCGGTCAGCCGTGATGGGGGCCTATCAGCGCCGGGTGGTTGACGACTGCCAGGCCTTGCGGCGTTACCTCAACGAAGCGCGCCTCCGGCGCGCCCGGGCGCAATGAGCCCCGCTGACGGCGACCATCTGGGCGAGAGCGGCCTTCCGTCTCTGGCGCCCCGCTTCAATCCCAAACCCTGGTTGTGGTTCGGCCTGATCGGGGCGGGTCTTGTCGCGTTGATCGGGGTTTTTGGCGTCCATGACAGCTCCGCCCGGGGTGTGGAGCGCGGGCTGCAGGCCGCGGTCGCCCAGGCTCTGGAGGAGCACGGTTACGGGTTCGCTTCCGTCGACATGGAGGGCCAAAGAGCGATTTTATCCGGCGCTGTGCCGGACGAGGCGGCAAGGCAGGCTGTGATCGCGCTTGTTTTGTCCTCTGCAGGTCCTGGCGGGCTTTGGGCGGGTGGCGTCACGACGGTGGACGGGTCCGGCCTCCGGATCGGTGAGCCGATTTCTCCCTATTTTTGGGAGGCGGAGCGTCAGGGGGATAGCGTTGTGTTGCGCGGTTATGCGCCGACCATGCGCATCCGGGAGGAGGTCGTCCAGAGGGCCCGTCAGGCTTTCAACAGGGGCGAAGTGACAGACCAGATGGAGCTCGCCCCTGGCGCGCCGGAAATCGCGCAATGGGCCGACGTGGCCGGCGATGGTGTTGAGCAGCTCGCCATGCTCAGCCGAGGCCAGGTGCGCCTGGTGGATGCGCAGCTGGTGATGATCGGCGATGGCGACGAGCGCGCGGTAGCCCAGGTCAGGGCCTTCTACGAGCCGGGGCTTAGCGCGCCTTATCGCGTCAGGGTGGATGTGACCGCCTCTGGGGAAGGTCTTGATATTCCCGAGCTGGGAGGCCTCGATCTTGCCGCCGGCGACGCCGGCGCATGCACGGAGGCCTTCGCCCGCATCATGCAGCGCAACGTCATCAATTTTGCAACCGGCCAAGCCGCGATCGAGCCGCAGAGCCTCCCTTTGTTGGACAGTCTCGCGCGGGTGGCCGTGCGTTGCGATCAATCCTCGATTGAGGTGTCGGGTCACACCGACAATCTCGGCACGCGGCAACTGAACATGAGCCTGTCCCAGGCCCGGGCGCAGGCGGTGGTCGATTATCTTGCGGCGCAGGGTGTGCGTCGCAATCGCCTGACGGCGATTGGCAAAGGGCCGGATGAACCGCGCGCCTCGAACGCTACGGCTTCGGGGCAGGCGGCGAACCGGCGGATCGAGTTCGTCGTGCGCTGAGGTGCGATCGACGGCGGAGGAGCGACTATGGCGTATCTGATCGAGCACTTGTTCGGTTGGCTGGTGATCGTCGGCGTTTTGTGCGCGGTTTCAGGCTGGGCGATGCACGCTCTGCGGACGAACGCCGCTCTCGAAGAGCGCGAGCGCGAACGCGATCGGCTTCGGCGCGAGCTTGTGGCCATGGTCAACGCCGAGCTGCCGGAGGGAGACGGTGCGGTGACGAAGGCTCTCGAGCGGGAGCTCGACACCCTGCGTACCCGCTGCGACATCAATCTGGCCCGCATCGCTGAACTGGAGAACCATCTCGTCTCCGCGCGTGATCAGCGGGACCTGGATTTGGGCGAGATCGCGGAATTGCGCCGTCGGCTGGAGAGCCAGGTGCATGTGGCGACGCCTTTGTCCGATGGCGGGGCCGACGAGGAGGAGCTGGAGACGCAGCGCCGCCTGAACTGGCGGCTGCGCTATTTCGAGGCGCGGGCGGCGCATCTGCAGACCCTCGCCGACCGCCCGGCCCTGCCGTCTCCTGCGCCCGCGCCTGATCCCGGGCTTCTGGAAGCGTTGGCCGAGGCCCGCGCCCGGGCCGACCAGGCTGCCGAAACGATCCAGGCTTTGGAGGCCGAACGGGCTTCCGCTGCGGCCGAGCCCGCTTTCGACCCCGCCCCGCTTTTGGCCGACAAGGCGCGTCTGGCCGATGATCTTCGCCGGATGGGATGGCATGTGCGCTATCTGCAGGCCCGCGTTCGCTATTTGGAAGCCCATGAGCCGGCCGCGCCGGCCGCGACTGGCCCGAGCGAAGAGGAGCTGGCGGAGCAACGCCGTCAGGTGTGGCGCGCCCGCTATCTCGCCGCCCGTGTGACTCACCTCGAAGAGGCTCTGGGAGCGGCCAGGGCTGAGATGGAGACCATTACGGTCCTGCGCGCAAGAATCCTCGACCTTGAAGCCTCCGAAGTGACAGCCCTTGAGCTGGCCTCCCAAGCCGACGCCAACGCGGCCGCCAACGCCGCGCGGGCGGCGACCCTGGAGCGAGCTTTGGACGAGGCCCGAGCCGCCGTTGCTGGGTTGGAAGACCGGACAGGCGCGCTGACGGCTCAACTTGCCGACATCGAGGCGGAGCGCGATCGGCTGTCGCAGGCGTTGGGGGACTTGCGCGCCGCCCCACAGCAGCGGGATACCGAGGCCGATGAACTCCGCTGGCGCGCCGGTTATCTCGCCTCGCGCGTGCGGCGCCTGGAAGCCGCCTCCGACGCTTCGGTTCCCGCGCCCAATCAGGCTCCTCCGCCCGAGCCTGAGGCGGCGCGCCTGGTCCCCACCGGCGCGGAGGTGAGGCCCGAAGGGCTGGGGGCGCCCCGTGCTGGGGCGCCGGATGATCTTCGTCTGATCGATGGCGTTGGTCCTCGCCTGGAGACGACGTTGCATTCGCTTGGCGTTTATCATTTTGATCAGATCGCCGCCTGGACGCCCGCGAACATCGCCTGGGTTGACCAGTATTTGCGTTTCCGCGGCCGCATCGTCCGCGAACGCTGGGTTGAGCAGGCCCGAGCCATCGCTGGCGGCGTCTCGCTGGGCCGGTTGACTGCCGCCGACGAGATGGCGTGATTGTCTCAGCAGCGCTGCGCCACTTGTGGGGCCTTATGACGACGCCGGCCTATGCTTTCGACGTGACCGCCCAGGCAGGCCACATTGATGAACTCGGGCATGTGAACCACAAAATCTATTTCGCCTGGGCTGAAGAAGCGGGCGTTCGCCATTGGCGCGCAGTCGCGTCGCCGGCGCTTCAGGCGCAATGGGTGTGGGTCGCCTCGCGGATCGAGGCGGACTTTTATCGCGAAACCAGGCTGGGGGATCCGCTCCGGGTTGAAACATGGGTCGGCGAGCCCAGGGGCGCGCGTTTTGACCGTTTTGTGCGGATCGTTGGATCAGATGGCGTGGAAAGGGCCATGGTGAAGACCGCCTGGGCCTTGATCGATGCGCAGACGCGCAGGCCGGCGCGGATCAGGGGCGCGTTGGCGGGTTTGTTCCAATCACGGGCCTGAGCTCGCATCCGCTTTATCGCGGGCGCCTTCTGCCGGGCGTTGCAGTAAAAGGCGTTGTTTCAGGGGCGTGAGGCGTCAGGCGTGAGGCGTCAGGCGTGAGGCGTCAGGCGGGGGCGCTTCTTCTTGCCTGGCGCGACCGGAAGGGGATGTCAGGCGCGTCATTGCGTTATGAGAACCCGAGCCTCGCGCTTAAGGTCGCGAGCATGTCCATTGCGCTTTCGCCGATCACGGTGCCTGGCGGGTAGACCGCGCTCGCTCCCATCTGCTTCAGGATCGCTAAATCGTCAGGGGGGATCACCCCGCCCACGACGATCATGATGTCGGCGCGGCCTTCCGCAGAAAGGGCTGCACGCAAGGCAGGAACCAGCGTCAGGTGCCCCGCGGCGAGGGAGGAAACGCCAACCACATGAACGTCGCTTGCGACGGCCTGCTTGGCGACCTCTTCGGGCGTTGCGAACAGGGGGCCGATCTCGACCTCAAAGCCCATGTCGGCATAGGCCGAGGAGACGACTTTTTGGCCGCGGTCGTGGCCGTCTTGGCCGATCTTGGCGACGAGAATCTTCGGTGGGCGGCCTGCCGCCTGTTTGAAGGCTTCGATCGCGGTTTTGACCTTGGCGATCGCCTTGTCGCCGGCCGCGCCCGCATAGACGCCGGAGATCGCCTGGATCTTGGCGCGGTGGCGGTTGAAGACTTTTTCCATGGCTTCGGAGATTTCCCCGACGGTGGCCTTCGCCCGGGCGGCGGCCACTGACAAGTCCAAGAGATTGCCCCCGCCCGCTGCGGCGTTGGTCAAGGCCTGGAGCTTTTCGTCTATCTCGGCCTGGTTGCGTTCGGCCCGAAGCCGCTTCAGCTTGTCGATCTGGGCGTTGCGGACGGCGGCGTTGTCGACCCTCAGAACGGGCACGTCCGGTTCTTTATCCTGCACGAATTTGTTGACGCCGACCACTGTCTGGGCGCCGGTGTCGATCCGGGCTTGGGTCCGGGCGGCGGCTTCCTCGATACGCCGTTTCGGCAGACCCTCTTCGATCGCTTGAGCCATGCCCCCGCGGGCCTCGACTTCCTCGATATGGGCGAGCGCCTTTTGCGCCAGATCATGGGTCAGGCGTTCGACATAATAGCTCCCGCCCCAGGGGTCTACCGGGCGGGTGACGCCTGCTTCGTTTTGCAGGAAAAGCTGAGTGTTGCGTGCGATCCGTGCGGAAAAGTCCGTCGGCAGCGCCAGGGCTTCATCGAGGCTATTGGTGTGCAAAGATTGGGTGTGCCCGTAGGCGGCGGCCATTGCCTCGACGCATGTGCGGATGGCGTTGTTGAACACGTCCTGGGCTGTGAGGCTCCATCCTGAGGTCTGGCAGTGGGTGCGCAGCGCCAGGGACTTGTCGTCTTGGGGATTGAACCGCTTGACGAGCTTCGCCCACAAAAGGCGCGCCGCGCGGAGTTTTGCGATTTCCATGAACGGGTTCATGCCGACGGCCCAAAAGAAGGAGAGCCGGGGGGCGAACTGGTCGATGGCGAGGCCGGCTTTGATCCCGGCGCGGATATATTCAACGCCGTCGGCGAGCGTGTAGCCGAGTTCGAGGTCTGCGGTCGCGCCCGCCTCCTGCATGTGGTAGCCGGAGATGGAGATGGAATTGAATTTCGGCATGTTCGCGGACGTGTACGCGAAGATGTCGGAGATGATCCGCAACGATGGTCCAGGGGGGTAGATATAGGTGTTGCGGACCATGAATTCTTTGAGGATATCGTTTTGGATTGTCCCCGACAGTTTTTGAGAGGCGACGCCTTGTTCCTCGGCGGCGACGATATAGAGGGCCATGACTGGCAAAACCGCGCCGTTCATGGTCATGGACACGCTCATCTGATCGAGCGGTATGCCGGAAAAAAGCGTGCGCATGTCGTAGATGGAGTCGATGGCGACGCCCGCCATGCCGACATCGCCCAGCACGCGGGGGTGGTCGCTATCGTAGCCGCGATGGGTCGCGAGGTCGAAGGCGATAGAGAGGCCTTTCTGTCCTGCCGCGAGGTTGCGGCGATAAAAGGCGTTGGAATCCTCTGCGGTTGAGAAGCCCGCATACTGACGGATCGTCCAGGGCTGCGTGACATACATCGTCGGATAGGGGCCGCGGCCGAAGGGCGGAAGGCCTGGAAACCCATCGAGGAAGTCGAGCGCTTCGACGTCCTGGCGCCCATAGGCGGAGCGGACAGCGATGCCTTCCGGCGTCAGCCACTCCGCGCCGGGTCCGGGGGGCGCGACCGATGGCGTTCGGAAGGGGATGGTCGTGAAATCGGGCAGGCGGGTCATGCGCGTTCTTTCTGGGACGCTGCGGCGACGGCGATGGCGCGCCATCGGCGCAAGGCCGTTGTGATGCGGGCGTGGGCGGCGTGCGCCGCCTTGGCGCGTCGGCGGGTGGCGTAGACAAAGCCGAGAGCGGCGAGGCCGGCGGCCATCGCGGCGCCGATCATGAGGGGGTCGGTCCATCCGCGTTGGCTGCCGGTCAGCGCGAGCGCCATGATCACGAGCGACACGGCGATGTTCGGCGCCGCGAGCTTGAGGCCGAATTGGTTCTGAAAGCGTTGCACGGTCCAGAAGGCGTCTTCGCCTGCGCCGAGATCATTGCTGTGCTCCAAGATCAGGAGGGCGTTTTCTATGGCTGGAGGCGGAAGCTGCGGGATCATGGAGCGTTCCGCGAGGCGGCGGGTGTTGGAAGACCTGGTCGCCGAAGGCGGCTGGCGCGCCTCTCGCAAGCAAAGCGGAAGACGGCGCGGGGCGGGCTGGAGATCGCTCTTGAGAGGCCGAACAGGCCTTCGGTGGCGGCTGTCGTGCGTTCAACAGGGATCATCGGGCGATCCCCAGCGCGGTATGCAGAAGCGTGAGGGTTTCAAGGGCGTCCTGGCCGGCGAAGATGAATTGATTGAAGCCCCAGGCGCGGGCGTCCTGTTCGTTCGCCGGCTTGCCGGCGTGAATAAGCCATCCGCAGCCTGCGTCTTGAAGAGCCTTAGCCGCGCTTTGGCTTTCAAGCGCATAGCGGGCGTCAGAGCCTGTCAGCACAGCGACGCGACAGCCCGACGCCTTCAGCGCTGCAGCCATTGCGGCATGATCGGGATAGACCGCGTCCGGATTGTAAACGGCGACGCCGCCTGCGGCGAAAAGATTCATCGCGAAATTGGCGCGCGGGCTGAACTCCGCGAGCGTCCCCAGATTAGCGCAGAACACGACCTGGTCTTTGCCTCTGGCCGCGTCGCGCAGCGCCTCGAAGGGTTCAGACAGGCGCGACCAGACGAGCGGGACAATGGGGTCGGCATGGGGCGCAGGCCCTGTCGCCCCAGAGCCCGCGGTTTCGCTCTCGGGCGTTGTTTCCTCAAGGAGCGGAAAGTCGGAAACGCCAGTGATCGGGAGGCGTCTTGTCGCGACAAGTCTCGCCCGCACCTTGGCGACGCCAGCAATGTCGCCCTGGAGCGCGCCGGCCTTGAACGCCGCGGCGAGGCCGCCTTGAGCTTCGATCCGCTGGAAAAGCGTCCAAGCCTCTTCGGCGAGGCTGTGGGTGAGCGCCTCCACGGCAAAGGCTCCGCCGCCTGGGTCGGCGACGTGCCCGAGCCGGCTTTCCTCCATGAGCACAAGCTGTGTGTTCCGCGCCATGCGCCGGGCGAGGGGGCCGGGGAGGCCCAGCGGCTCGGTGAAGGGGAGCACCGTGATGATGTCGGCGCCGCCCGCAGCGGCGGCGAAGCAGGCGGCGGTATTGCGCAGAAGATTGGTCCAGGCGTCGTCGCGAGCGAGCATGCGCCTTGAGGTGACGGCTTGCAGCCGCAGCTTCGCTGTTGGCGCGGCGCAGGCCGTCATCAGGTGCGTCCACAGCGCCCGCGCCGCCCGCAATTTGGCGATTTCCACCACCACGTCCGGCCCCACCGAGAGGCGTCCGAAGATAAGCTTGGCGGCTGCGTTCGGGGCGAGGCCTGCATGATCTAGGGCGCGCAGATGGCCCACGGCGGAGGCCAAAAGAACGGCCAGTTCAAGGGCTGCCCCTCCGCCGGCCTCATGCACGCTGCATCCTTGCGCCAGCAGCGGCCATCCGCCGGGGAATTGGGCCGCGGCGTCGCGCGCGAAGGCGGCCGCATCGGCCAGTTCCTTGTCGATCGGCTGAGGGGCTGCGCCCCATCGCGTCCAGGCGCCGAAAGGGTCGATGGCGAAGGTCGGGGGCAGGGCGTTGGGCGACCCGGCCAAGATTTCGGCCAAGGCCGTCGCGGCGCGGCGCCAACCAAAGCCAGCGTCGAGGGCTATGGGCGCTGCCTCGAGAAGAACGCCCTTCAGCGCGGTCCTCAGGCTTTCTGCATTGTCCAACCGGAGGCCTTGGCCGTCCCCGTCGTCTATACGCAGCGCCACCGAGGAGACGCCGCCCATCAGATCCTCAAGGATCGCTAGGTTGGCTGTCGCCGAAGCAGGATGGACGCAAACTTGCCTGATATCCCAAGGCAGCGAGGCAGGCCGCTCCGCAAGCGCCTGTTGGATCAGCGCCGCCGCCGCCGTTTCCGGCGCGTCCGGCGCGCGGTAAAGCGGCTTGATCGTCAGGCCGTCTGGGGATTTCGTAGCCAAGCGCTCGAACGGCGCCCCTTTGAGAACGGCCTCCGCGAGAGACCGCCAGCGAATTTCATCGGGGGCTTCAAAGTCTTGGGCCAGCGGGGTGATCGGATCGGCGTTCATGACGCGTAAGAAAGGCCAGACGCTGCGCCCGTCAAGGCGCCGAGCCGCAACCTGAGGCTTGGCGAATGTCCTTGTCGCCGCTAAGGGCGTCGACGCTAACGGAAGGGAAGAAATTCATGAGCCTGCCGCCCGTGCTCCAGAAGCTGCGTATTCCTGTGGTGGGAGCGCCTCTTTTCATCATTTCCAACCCGGACCTGGTCATCGCGCAATGCAAAGCCGGGGTCGTGGGGTCGTTTCCTGCGCTTAACGCCCGACCGGCGCCGGCGCTGCACGAGTGGCTCGACAAGATTACGACCGAACTCGCCGAGTGGGACGCCAAAAATCCTGACCGGCCTGCCGCGCCCTTCGCGGTCAACCAGATCGTTCATAAGACCAACGAACGACTGGAGCACGACGTCGAAGCCTGTGTGAAGTTCAAGGTCCCTGTGATTATTACGAGCCTCGGAGCCCAGGCCTGGCTGAACGACGCGATCCATTCTTATGGCGGGGTCGTGCTGCACGACATCATCAATGTCGCTTTCGCCAAAAAGGCTCTGGAAAAAGGGGCGGACGGCTTGATCGCGGTATGCGCTGGAGCGGGCGGGCATGCGGGCGCGCTTTCGCCCTTTGCGCTGGTGCAGGAACTGCGGGAGTTCTTCTCAGGTCCGCTGTTGCTGTCCGGCTCCATCGCCAATGGCGGCGCGATTTTGGCTGCGCAAGCGATGGGCGCTGACCTCGCCTATATCGGCTCGCCCTTCATCGCTACGACGGAAGCCAACGCCGACCAGCGCTACAAGGACATGATTGTCGCCAGCCGTGCTGAGGACATTGTTTATTCAAATCTTTTTACAGGCGTGCATGGCAATTATCTGAAGCCCTCCATCGAAGCGGCCGGCCTTGATCCGAGCAATCTTCCCGAAAGCGACCCGTCCAAGATGAATTTTGGCTCTGGCGGCAACACAGAGAAGAAGGCGTGGAAAGATATTTGGGGGTGCGGCCAGGGCATTGGGGCTGTCAAGCAAGTGTCGAGCGTCAGCGCTTTGGTGGATCGGTGGGCGCGGGAATATCAGGCTGCGAAGGCGGGTTTGTCCTCCGCGACCGCCATTTTCAACCGGGTTGCGGCGGAGTAGCGGCGGCCGCCCCCAAGCAATTAAAGACCTGTCTCAACCCGAACGATCCGGAGGGCGCTCGCCCAGGGTGACGGCGTCAGGGCTCTTCCGCCTTGATCGCCGTTAGCGCTGCGCGCGATGAAGCGTTTCTGGGATGGTCTAGCTGAGGGCGGCCGCTGGTGTCGTGCGTCGGGGTCTGCTGGCGGTTGCCGCGCGGCGTGGATTTAGGCGAGGCGGCGAGCGGTCAGAGGCGCGAGGAGGGAGGCCCTGAAGCGATCGCGGGGACGGCTTTGGTGACGCTTGGGGCTTTCCGCCCCTGGGGGCTTGACGCGTGGACGAGGGGACGCGCTGTGCTGTTTTTTGGTCTCTCGACGTCTGGTGATGGTGGCGCGCTGCGAGGCTGGTGATGTTTTCGCACAAGCCCGACTTGCGCGCTCTCACGCATCTCGTTACCAACCGCGCTCGACGCGCAGGCTTCATCGCCACGGCGCCAGAGAGCCCGTAGCTCAGCCGGTAGAGCACGTGACTTTTAATCATGGGGTCCCGGGTTCGAATCCCGGCGGGCTCACCAAGGCCCCCAAGGGTTTCTTTGCACCCAGGCGGAACGCTTGTCGTCCGAGAAAGCCCCGTCGCGGGCGCAAGGGTCTCGTTCATGGATCGCGGGAGGACGATGTCGCGGCCTCGGGGCTTGTTCCTCATCGCGCTCAGGGAGGGCTTAGTCTCATGCAGCCGCCTCGCGCGCTTCTTGTCGCGTTGGCGTTCCTTGCGGGCTAGGACCGCGGGCCCTTGCTTCAGCATGGCCAACGCTTCGAGAGCCAAACGGCTTTGCGACTGCGCTTTCCAGCTCAGCCGCATCGGCGTCTCGAATTGCGGCATCGTTTCCGGATCCATCGCCCGCCCATTCGCCCGTGCACAGGGCCGCTGCCGCCTCACCCCTGGCGTTAAGAGGGTGGCCTCCGCCGTGGACAATGCGACCTCCTTCACCGCCCTCTGCGCGGCGAGAAGCGGGGCAGGCGGCCTGGCTGCGTCTATAAAGCCGCGCCAGCCGGGTTGTCTTCTGCGGGGGCGAGGACGCGATAGGCCGCGCGCTCTGGCGCCGCGATTGGCCTCGCCATGCCCCAGGCCGGCGTGGCCGCATCATCGGTCGGTCGCACACAAACCGAGCATGGTTCAGAGCGAGAGCCCGCCGTCTACGATCAAAGTGTGGCCGGTGACGTAAGACGCCAGCGGTGAGGCGAGAAAGATCGCTGCTCCGGCCATATCCGCCGGCAGGCCCAAGCGGCGCTGCGGGATCTTGGCGACGGCGCCGGCGAGGCGCTCGGGACTTTGTGTCGTCACCTTGGTGAGCTTGGTGTCAACCAGCCCGGGGGCGATGCCATTGACCCTTATGCCTTCTGGACCCCAGGCCTGTGCAAGGGTCTTGGTGAGGCTTATCGCGCCAGCCTTGGAAGCTGCGTAGGCGGGATTGCCGATATTGGCCTTCAGCCCCGAGATCGAACTCACGATAATGAGGCTGCCCCGGCTGTCGCGCAGCAGCGGTTTGAACTTGCGCGCAATGTGCATGAGGCTGTCGAGATTGACCGCCATCACGCGGTCCCATCCGGGCCGCTCGAATTCGCCTCGCTTGTAGACGACCGTTCCCTGGCACAGCACCAGCACGTCAAGCCCGTCAAACGGGGCGGGCGCCGCCTCGATCGCATCGGGATCGCCCGCGTCGACGCGGTGATAGCCCAGGCCGGCAAGGTCAGATCCCTCATGAGGGTCATAGTCGGCCGCGCAGGCGCGGGTGCCCCAGACATGCACATGAGCGCCGCGGGCGCGAAAGCCGTGCGCGATCCCGTTGCCGATCCCGCTTGATCCGCCAACGACCAGAACGCGCTGGCCGGTGAAGTCCGTGTCACTGACCATGGGTGTGCGTCTCCTCGACCGATGCGCGCATCGATGTTGCGCACCCTCGTCCTAAGCGGTTTCCGGCCTGCTTGGCCATCCGCAGCCGACGGCGATCTCGCGGATGGCCGGCTGGATCGCGCCTGCGACGACGCAGCCAGGCGCCGGCGCTGCCCACTAAGGATCGAGATGACAGAACTGGCTGAGGGCGCTGGGTGTGTCCTCGCAGAAGGCCTCTCCACACCGGAGACCAGACCTCCGATAGAAGGCAAGCGCCGGCTCGAAGGCGGGACGACGCTTGATCGGGGTCCCCGAGCTGCGTCCCGGAGCTGCGTCCCCGAGCTGCGTC